>CAMTPA010000016.1 GCA_947074275.1 uncultured Bacteroides sp. | reverse complement strand
TAAATCAAATAATTAATTGTCACAGGATGAACGTTTCATTTGAAAACATTGACAAGGTAAGCGGTTTGCTTACTGTGAAGATTGAAAAATCGGATTATCAAGAAAAAGTAGACAAGGCTTTGAAGTCTTTGCGCCAAAAAGCTCAGATGCCAGGCTTCCGCAAGGGAATGGTGCCAATGAGCTTGGTTAAGAAAATGTATAATAAATCTGTAATTGCCGAAGAGGTGAACAAGATGCTTTCGGATGCAGTTTATGACTATATCAAAAGCAACAACGTGAATATACTTGGCGAACCATTGCCAAACGAAGAAAAACAAGTAATGATTGACTTCGACACAATGGAAGAGTTTGAGTTCTTCTTCGATATTGCTTTGGCACCCGAATTTAAAGCGGAAGTTGATGCAAACGATAAGGTAGACTACTACACTATTGAGGTGACTGATGAGATGGTAGAAAACCAAGTGAAATCTTATACTCAACGCAATGGCAAGCACGAAAAAGTAGAAGCTTATCAAGATAATGATATGCTGAAAGGCTTGATGGTGGAACTTGACGAGAACGGAAACCCAAAAGAGGGTGGCGTGCAGGTAGAAGACGCTGTGTTGATGCCTTCTTATATGAAAAATGATGAGCAAAAAGCTATCTTCAACGGTGTGAAACTAAACGACGTGGTGGTTTTCAACCCAAGCGTGGCTTACGATGGTAGCGAATCGGAAATCGCTTCTCTGCTTAAAATTGAAAAAGAGGCTGCCGCCGAAATGAAGTCGAACTTCAGCTTCCAAATTCAAGAAATCACTCGCTATGTGGCTGGCGATTTGGATCAAACAATTTTTGACCAAGTGTTTGGTGAAGGCGTGGTGACAACTGAAGAGGAGTTTCGTGCAAAAGTAAAAGAAAGCATCGCATCTCAATTTGTGGCCGACAGCGACTACAAATTTATGATAGACGTGCGCAAGATGATGCTGGAAAAAGTAGGTAAATTGGAATTCCCAGACGCTTTGTTGAAACGAGTGATGTTGAACAACAACCAAGAAAAAGGCGAAGAGTTTGTGAATGAAAACTACGAAAAGAGCATTGAAGAGCTTACTTGGCACTTGGCTAAAGAGCAACTTGTGAAAGCTAACGACATTAAAGTAGAGCAAGAAGATGTGATGGAAATGGCTAAAAACGCTACCAAAGCTCAGTTCGCTCAATACGGTATGATGTCTATTCCAGAAGATATTTTGGCAAACTATGCACAAGAAATGTTGAAGAAAAAAGAAACCGTAGAAGGCTTGGTAGGTCGCGTGGTGGAAGCGAAGTTGGCAACGGCTTTGAAAACACAAGTGACTTTGGAGAATAAGAGCGTTTCAATGGAGGATTTCAACAAAATGTTTGAATAAAACATTTCGATATAGAAGTATATTTTAATACAGGAACACAGAGTTTTATACAATTATAACTCTGTGTTTTTTTGTGTCTCTGTGTTCTTTTTTGTTTCTTTGTAGACTAATATAACATATAAGAAAGGAGTTTTTAAAATGGATGATTTTAAAAAATATGCTACCAAGCATTTAGGAATGAATAGTATGGTATTGGATGGCGTAATTAAATCTCAATCCGGATACCTCAATCCCTATATTTTGGAAGAACGACAACTGAATGTGACTCAATTAGACGTGTTCTCTCGTCTGATGATGGATAGAATCATCTTTTTGGGCACTCAGGTGGATGACTATACAGCCAACACGCTACAAGCTCAGTTGCTATACCTCGACTCGGTAGATCCGGGTAAAGATATATCAATTTACATCAACTCGCCCGGTGGCTCTGTTTATGCAGGTTTGGGCATTTATGATACAATGCAGTTTGTGTCGAGCGATGTGGCTACTATCTGCACAGGGATGGCAGCGTCTATGGCTGCAGTTCTTTTGGTAGCGGGCACTGCGGGCAAGCGTTCTGCTTTGAAACACTCGCGTGTGATGATACACCAACCAATGGGAGGTGCGCAAGGTCAGGCTTCGGATATTGAAATCACAGCCCGTGAAATTGCAAAATTAAAGAAAGAACTGTATACAATAATAGCCGATCACTCGCACACCGACTTTGATAAGGTGTGGGCCGATTCTGATCGTGACTACTGGATGACAGCTGAAGAGGCAAAAGCCTATGGTATGGTAGATGAAGTATTGATTAAAAAATAAAAATGGCTGATTCGAAATCAAAAAAAAATAAATGTAGCTTTTGTGGTCGTTCCGAAAACGAGGTAGGCTTTCTGATTACCGGTATGAACGGCTACATTTGCGACAGTTGCTCTACCCAAGCTTACGAAATCACACAAGAAGCATTGGGGCAAACAAAAAAAGCAAAAGGAGCAACCAAACTAAACTTAGAGGAGTTGCCTAAACCCATCGCGATAAAATCATTTCTCGACCAGTATGTGATTGGACAAGATGATGCGAAGCGATTTCTTTCAGTATCGGTTTACAACCACTACAAACGTTTGCTGCAACACGATAGTGGAGACGATGTGGAGATAGAAAAATCCAATATTATAATGGTGGGTAGCACTGGTACGGGAAAAACCTTGCTGGCTCGCACCATTGCAAAGTTGCTTCACGTGCCATTTACTATTGTAGATGCAACGGTGTTGACCGAAGCTGGTTATGTGGGCGAAGATATCGAGAGCATTCTTACACGCTTGCTTCAAGTGGCCGATTACAATGTGGCTGAGGCGGAGCAAGGAATCGTATTTATCGATGAAATTGATAAGATTGCTCGCAAAAGCGACAACCCCTCTATCACACGTGATGTGAGCGGTGAAGGTGTGCAACAGGGTTTGCTAAAACTGCTCGAAGGTTCTGTGGTGAATGTGCCGCCTCAAGGTGGACGTAAACACCCTGATCAAAAGATGATTCCAGTAAACACCAAAAATATTCTTTTTATCTGTGGTGGTGCTTTCGATGGTATTGAAAAGAAGATAGCGCAACGCCTAAACACGCACGTGGTAGGATATAGCGCATCGCAAAAAACAGCTCGCGTAGACAAAAGTAATATGATGCAATACATTGCACCGCAAGATTTGAAGTCGTTCGGATTGATTCCAGAGATTATCGGTCGTTTGCCCGTGTTGACTTACTTGAACCCTTTGGATCGAGATGCTTTGCGCGCGATACTTACCGAGCCGAAAAATTCAATTATCAAGCAGTATATCAAACTTTTCGAAATGGATGGCATTGAACTGACGTTTGAAGAGGATGTGTTCGACTACATCGTAGATAAAGCGGTGGAGTATAAGCTGGGTGCTCGTGGATTGCGTTCAATCGTGGAGACGATAATGATGGATACAATGTTTGAGATACCATCTGCAAATGAAAAAGAGTATAAAGTGACACTCGAATATGCCAAACAGCAATTGGAAAAGGCAAATCTTTCGAGGTTGCAAACTGCTTAAAATCAAATACATCAATCTTTATTAGCTTTGTGTTTGTGCTTGTGTGCAAAAATATAAATCGATAATACTTGTTTTTTAAGAAGTTGTTTATAACTTTGTTAGAGCACTTTTGAAAAGAAAGTGCCTTTTATAAAAATGATGAGTTGAATAAAAAACACCAGAGATTTAAGATGGCAGAGAAGATTAATTTGACCGAACAATTGAAGAAATATTTCGGATTTGATAAATTCAAAGGAAATCAAGAAGCAATCATACACAACCTACTTGATGGTAACGACACCTTTGTGCTGATGCCAACAGGGGGTGGTAAATCTTTATGTTATCAATTGCCCTCGCTTTTGATGGAAGGAACTGCGATTGTAATATCTCCACTGATTGCTTTAATGAAAAATCAAGTGGATGCAATGCGCAACTTTAGCGAAGACGATGGAGTGGCTCATTTTATAAACTCCTCTTTAAATAAGAGTGCTATCGACCAAGTGAAATCGGATATTGTTGCTGGTAAAACGAAGTTGCTTTATGTGGCTCCCGAGTCGCTGACAAAAGAGGAGTACGTAGAGTTTTTGAAAACAATAACGATTTCGTTTTATGCGGTAGATGAAGCGCATTGTATTTCGGAGTGGGGACACGATTTCAGACCAGAATATCGTCGTATACGACCTATTGTGAATGAAATAGGAAAAGCCCCCCTCATTGCATTGACTGCTACTGCCACCCCTAAGGTGCAGCACGATATACAAAAAAACTTGGGTATGATAGATGCACAGGTTTTTAAATCGTCGTTCAATAGGGCAAACTTATACTATGAAGTGCGCTCGAAAACGAACAATATCGACAAGGACATAATAAAGTTTATAAAGAATAATCCAGAGAAATCGGGTATTATCTACTGCTTGAGCCGTAAAAAAGTAGAAGAGCTTGCCGAAATATTGCAAGCCAACGGCATTAATGCACGCGCCTACCACGCAGGTATGGATTCTGCCACAAGAACGCAGAATCAGGATGATTTCTTGATGGAGAAGATTGATGTGATTGTGGCTACAATTGCATTTGGTATGGGAATTGATAAACCCGATGTGCGCTATGTGATGCACTATGATATTCCCAAAAGTCTTGAAGGCTACTATCAGGAAACTGGACGTGCTGGTAGAGATGGTGGAGAAGGTCAGTGTATTACCTTCTATACAAATAAAGACTTGCAGAAATTAGAGAAATTTATGCAAGGCAAACCTGTGGCAGAGCAGGAAATTGGTAAGCAACTTCTGTTGGAAACGGCTGCTTATGCAGAATCTTCCGTGTGCAGACGAAAAACGTTATTGCACTATTTCGGCGAGGAATATATGGAAGAAAACTGCGGAAATTGTGACAACTGTTTAAACCCTAAAAAACAAGTGGAGGCTAAAGAATTATTGTGTGCTGTAATTGAAACAGTTATAGCGGTAAAAGAAAATTTTAAAGCTGATTATATCATAGATATTTTACAAGGAAAAGAAACTTCGGAAGTACAGGCGCATCTGCACGAAGATTTGGAAGTGTTCGGTTCTGGTATGGGCGAAGAAGATAAAACTTGGAATGCTGTGATTCGCCAAGCATTGATTGCTGGCTATTTAGATAAAGATGTAGAAAACTACGGTCTGTTGAAAGTGACAAAAGATGGACATAAATTTTTGAAGAGTCCAAAGTCGTTTAAAATAACAGAGGATAATGAGTTTGACGATGTTGAAGAGGAAACCCCTGCACGAGGTGGTAGCTCTTGCGCTGTCGACCCCGGACTTTATACAATGTTGAAGGATCTTCGTAAAAAGCTTTCTAAAAAATTGGAAGTTCCTCCTTATGTGATTTTCCAAGACCCATCTTTAGAGGCGATGGCTACCATATATCCTGTGACACTGGATGAATTGCAAAATATTCCCGGTGTAGGTGCTGGTAAGGCAAAGCGTTATGGTGAAGAATTTTGTAAGCTGATTAAACGTCATTGCGAGGAGAACGAAATCGAGCGTCCCGAAGACCTACGTGTGCGCACGGTGGCCAACAAATCCAAAATGAAGGTGTCGATAATTCAAGCGATAGACCGAAAAGTGGCTTTGGATGATATTGCTTTGTCCAAAGGTATTGAATTTGATGTTCTTTTGGATGAAGTGGAGGCAATTGTCTTCTCGGGCACGAAGCTTAATATTGATTACTTCTTGGATGAAATAATGGATGAAGACCATTTGGATGAAATTTATGATTATTTCAAAGAATCTACTACCGATGAAATCAGTGCGGCTCTGGCCGAGTTGGGTGAGGACTATTCAGAAGAAGAGATTCGTTTGGTGCGCATTAAATTCATTTCGGAAATGGCAAACTAATAACCAAGCAATTAAGTTGCGTTAAAAAGTTGCGTGCAAGTATTACGGTATTGAATAATAATCCGTATATTTGCACGCAATAAATTTTTAAACGCATATCCCTATGTCATTTATTGCAGATAAAATTGTAATGGATGGATTAACTTATGATGATGTTCTGTTAATCCCCTCTTATTCTGAAGTTTTACCACGCACAGTCGATTTGACGACTAAATTTTCTAAAAACATTGAGTTGAAAATCCCTTTTGTGACTGCCGCTATGGATACAGTGACTGAGGCGAAAATGGCCATTGCTATTGCTCGTGAGGGTGGTATCGGTGTGATTCATAAAAATATGTCGATTCAAGATCAGGCCAAACAAGTGGCTACCGTAAAACGTGCAGAAAATGGTATGATTTACGATCCTGTTTGCATTAAACAAGGTTCGACCGTGCGTGATGCGTTGGCTTTGATGGCCGAATATAAAATTGGCGGTATACCTGTGGTAGATGATGAGAAATACTTAGTAGGTATCGTTACCAATCGTGACCTTCGTTTTGAGTTGGATTTAACTAAAACGATTGATGAAGTGATGACTAAGGAGAACTTGGTGACTACCAATCAATCTACTGACTTAGAAGCTGCTTCGCAAATTCTTCAAAAATATAAAATAGAAAAACTTCCTGTTGTTGATAAGGATAACAAGCTTATCGGTCTGGTGACTTACAAAGATATTACCAAAGCGAAAGATAAACCAATGGCTTGCAAAGACTCGAAAGGTCGTTTGCGTGTAGCTGCTGGAGTTGGTGTTACTGGCGATTCGTTTGATCGTATGAAAGCATTGGTTGAAGCTGGTGCAGATGCGATAGTGATTGATACAGCGCACGGACACTCGAAAGGTGTTATCGATACATTGAAAAAGGCAAAAGAACTTTATCCTCATATAGACATCGTAGTTGGTAATATTGCTACTGGAGATGCTGCCAAAGCTTTGGTTGAAGCTGGTGCTGACGGTGTGAAAGTGGGCATAGGCCCAGGTTCTATTTGTACAACTCGTGTTGTTGCTGGCGTGGGAGTTCCTCAGCTGTCTGCTGTTTATGATGTTTCTAAAGCTTTGAAAGGCACTGGAGTGCCTTTGATTGCAGACGGTGGTTTGCGTTACTCGGGTGATGTGGTTAAAGCACTTGCAGCTGGTGGTTATTGTGTGATGATTGGTTCGTTGGTTGCAGGAACAGAAGAAAGCCCAGGTGAAACAATTATATTCAATGGTCGTAAGTTTAAGTCGTATCGCGGAATGGGTTCTCTCGAAGCGATGGAGAACGGATCGAAAGACCGTTATTTCCAAAGCGGTGAGATGGATGTGAAGAAACTGGTTCCCGAAGGTATTGCGGCGCGTGTTCCTTACAAAGGCACTCTGTTTGAAGTGATTTATCAATTGACTGGTGGCTTACGTGCTGGTATGGGGTATTGTGGTGCTCAAAATATTGAAAAATTGCACGATGCTAAATTTACTCGTATTACAAACGCTGGCGTGATGGAAAGTCATCCACACGATGTGACAATTACGAGTGAATCTCCGAATTACAGTCGTCCAGAATAAGATAAAGGAAATAAATAAAACGAAGAGGCATATACCCATTACGGGTGTGTGCCTTTCGTTTTTTGTTTAGGTTGATACAATTTTCTTGCACCTTTTTCGTTTTAAGAAATGAAACAAATGAGTGACGAGTAATGAAAAGAAACCTATCTGTATGGATCGCTTTTTTTATGGTGGCTGTGGTGTATGCTCAGCAAGATCCTGTATTGATTAAAGTGAATGGCTATGATGTAACACGGTCTGAATTTGAATATATATATAATAAAAACAGCTCTTTAAGTACACTCGAGTTGAAGGGTCTTGATGAATATGTAGAGCTTTTTATAAACTTCAAGCTGAAAGTAGATGCTGCGCGAAAGGCTGGCATTGATACAACAAAAGCTTTTCGTGAGGAGCTGGCTGGATATAGAAAACAGCTTGCAAAATCTTATTTGTCCGATGATAGCGCAAAAGAAGAAGAGGCGTTGGCTTACTACAATAAATTGAAAAAGAGAGCGGAAACAGGCAATTTGCAAATTACTCACATTTTTAAATCGATGCCACAAAATGTATCTGCGCTTAAACAACGTGCTATTGATGTTCAGCTGGATTCGATATACAACGCATTGATAGCAAACCCAAGAAATGATTTCTCCGATTTTGTGAATCGTTTCTCGGATGATAAAGGCGAATATTGGATAGGATTTTTACAAACTCCTAAAGAATTTGAAGATGTCGTGTTCTCGATGAAGATAGGAGAGGTTTCAAAACCTTTCTATACGCCTCAAGGAAAGCACATTGTAAAAGTACTTAATAAAACTGATTTGCCTCCTTTCGCCGAAATGAAAGGTGAGATTATGAAACGCTTATCAAAAAGAAGTGGTGTGGACAAGGGGGCTGAAGCTATGGTAGAAAAACTAAAGAAAGAATATGGCTTTGTGTTTAATACCGATGCGATTGCTGAATTGAAAAAAAACGGTGAAACAAATAGAGTCCTTTTTTATATAAACAATTGTCCCTACGATGGCAAATTGTTTAAACGATTTGCAGACGGCTATCCACGCTCTATGCAGTTGCAACTAAATGCTTTTGTTGCGAAATCAATACTCGATTATGAAAATAACTTGCTTGAGAAGAAATATCCAGAATTTAAACTGTTGATGCAAGAGTATAAAGAAGGTATGATGTTTTTTGAAATAAGCAATCGTGAAATATGGGATAACTCATCGATTGATGAAAAAGATTTAGAGAAGTACTTTGTTCAGCATCAGTCTAAATATCATTGGGCAAAACCCAAGTTTGATGGAGTCGTGGTACACGCTAAAGATAAAAAAACAGCAAAACAAGTGAAAAAGTTACTTAAGAAAATGCCTCAAACAGCTTGGAAAGATACTTTGGCTTTGATTGTTAACGGCTCCAATGACGAACGTGTGAAAATAGAAAAAGGGGTTTTTACCAATGGCGTTAATCCATTTGTTGATCATTTTGAGTTTAAGGGTAAAACACCTGCACCTTTGGTCTCATTTCCCTATAATTTTGTTTATGGACGTAAAAAATACGGACCATCTTCTTATTTGGAAATACGCGGAATTGTGGCATCCGATTATCAAAACTACTTGGAGGAACTTTGGATGAAACGTTTACGAGCTGAAGCTGTAATCGAAATAAACCGTGACGTTTTAAAAACAGTTAATAATCATTGATGTAAGCGATTATTGCGTATCTTCGTAACGTGAATTTTAAGCTTTATTTCATTGAGAGCGCATTTTATAAGTCTTTTATTAGTAAGTACATTCGTCTGTTATTCGTGTTCGGAGCGATATAATCACGGAGGGAAGCAACCCTTAGTCGAAGTTGATGGGAATTTCCTTTATCAAGAGGATTTGCAGTCTGTACTACCTGTGCCTATATCGGTAGATGATAGCGTTCTTTTTGCAGAACACTATATTAGAGGATGGATTGAAAATGTGCTTTTAAATCAGAAAGCAGAGAATAATATTCCCAACAATAAAGAAATAGAGCAATTGGTTGCTAATTATAGAAGCTCTTTAATAACGCACGCTTATCAACAGGAACTTATCAATCAAAAACTTTCTAAGAATATACCCGAAAACGAATTGATGGCTTTTTATGAGAATAATAAAGAGCTTTTTAAGTTGGAGAATCCTTTGATTAAAGGGCTTTTTATTAAAGTTCCTTTGACTGCTCCTCGACTGAATGATTTGCGTAAATGGTATAAATCGGAATCGGAAGATGCGATTGATAATTTAGAAAAGTACCGAATCCAGAATGCGGTGAAATATGAATATTTCTATGATCGCTGGATTCCTATTTCCGAAATGCTCGATTTAATTCCTTTGCAGGTAGATTCTGTGGAAGCCTACATCGATCAAAAACGCCAAATAGAGCTTAAAGATACAGATTTTTATTACTTCTTGAATGTCAGCGATTTTAGAAGGAAAGGAGAAGAGCAACCCTATGAGTTTGCACGAAATGATGTATCGGATATGCTCGTGAATATCAAACAAGTAGATTTTATAAAACAGGTAAAAGATGATCTTTACCGACAAGCTATTAAAAAGAATAAGATTAAATACAATTATTAAAGGATGAAGAAGTTTATTAATTTCAGGTATATTATTTTCTCAGTCCTCGCACTAATGGCTACTGTGGCCACTTTTGCACAAGACAACGTGATTGATGAAGTGGTTTGGGTGGTAGGTGATGAGGCCATCCTTAAATCTGAGGTGGAAGAGGCCCGTTTAAGTGCATTGTACGAAGGCCGAAAAATTGATGGTGACCCTTACTGTGTGATTCCCGAAGAGATAGCCGTTCAAAAACTCTATTTGCATCAAGCTAAACTTGATAGTATTGAAGTGCCCGAAGCTGAAGTTATCCAACAAGTTGATTATATGACAAATCGTTGGATTCAAATGCTTGGGTCGCGTGAGAAAATGGAAGAATACTTTTTTGAACAACAGAATAAAACTCCAACTCAAATACGTGAAACTTTACGTGAAAATGCACGTGAAGGCTTGACCGTGCAAAAGATGCAACAAAAACTGGTTGGTGATATTAAAGTTACTCCTTCTGAAGTGAGACGCTACTTTAAAGACCTCCCACAAGATAGTGTACCTTATATTCCAACTCAGGTAGAGGTTCAAATTATTACTTTACAACCACGTATTCCTGTGGAAGAAACTGAAGATGTAAAGAGCCGCTTGCGTGAATACACAGACCGCGTTCAGAGTGGGCAAATCGAGTTCTCTACATTAGCTCGACTTTACTCAGAGGATAGAGGAACTGCAATTCGTGGTGGTGAAACTGATTTCATGGGAAAGGGAATGATGGATCCATCTTATGCTGCTGTGGCATTTAGCTTGCAAGACCCTACAAAAGTGTCTAAGATTGTTGAGTCTGAATATGGTTTTCACATCATTCAGTTGATTGAAAAAAGAGGCGACCGTGTTAACACACGTCACATATTGCTTCGTCCGAAGGTTTCTGATAAGGAATTGACTGAGGCGTGTGCGCGTTTAGATTCTATAGCCAATGATATTCGAACTGAAAAATTCTCTTTCGATGAAGCTGCTTCAGTATTGTCTCACGACAAGGATACTCGCAACAATCACGGATTGATGGTTAACACCAACTCGCAAGATGCGATGGCTACTTCTAAATTTCAAATGCAAGACCTTCCACAAGATATTGCTAAAATTGTAGATAATATGAATGTGGGAGAGGTTTCACGGGCATTTACGATGGTTAGCGAAAAAGATGGAAAAGAAATTTGTGCAATCGTAAAACTCAAAAGTCGTACTGATGGTCACAAAGCCACTATTACAGAAGATTATCAAAGCCTGAAAGATATTGTTATTGATAGAAAACGCAGTGAGTTATTGCATAAATGGGTTTTAGATAAGCAAAAGCATACTTATGTGCGTATTAATGATAACTGGAAAAATTGTGAATTCAAGTATCCAGGTTGGATTAAAGATTAATGAAGTCTAAAAACTATATATTCAAAAGCATCCTCACGGGGATGCTCTGTTTATTTGGTGCATATCTTATTTGGGCGCAAGAACGACAGCCTGAAGAGCAACATAAAAAAAACAAGGTTATATTGTTGCACGCCGATCAAGGTAGAGCCGATAAAATAGCTATGCCCGATGTTCAGATATTGATTGGTTCGGTGAAGCTACGCCAAGACAGTATGTATATGTTTTGCGATAGTGCATTGGTATTCGAAAAAACAAACTCAGTTGAAGCTTTTGGAAATGTACGTATGGAGCAAGGAGACACTTTGTTTATATACGGCGATTACCTTTATTATGATGGTATATCTCAACTTGCGCAGCTTCGTGAAAATGTGAAGATGATTAATCGAAATACAACTCTTCTTACTGATAGTTTGAACTATGACCGTATTTACGATTTAGGATACTATTTTGAAGGGGGCACTCTACTTGATGAGGAAAATGTATTGACTTCGGATTGGGGAGAATATAGTCCTGCTACCAAACAGTCGGTATTCAATCACGATGTGAAGTTAGTGAATCCTAAATTTATTCTGACTTCCGATACTCTAAAATATAATACAGAAAATAAAATCGCCACAATTTTAGGACCGTCCAACATTGTAAGTGATGACAATCACATCTACTCTGAGCGTGGTATTTACAATACATTGACCGAACAAGCTGAGTTGCTCGATCGTTCTGTATTGACAAATGATGGTAAAAAACTCACGGGCGATAGTCTGTTTTACGATCGTCTTCGTGCTATTGGTGAGGCTTTTGATAATGTGGTGATGACAGACAGCATCAATCAAAATATGCTTCGTGGAAATTATTGCTTTTACAATGAATTGACGGATAGTGCATTTGCAACGAAACGTGCAGTAGCTGTTGATTACTCACAAGGTGATAGTCTTTTTGTTCACGGCGATACTTTGATGTTGGTCACCTACAACAACTATACCGATTCGGTGATACGTGAAATGCGCGCCTATCATAAAGTGCGTATGTATCGTACGGATGTTCAAGGAGTGTGCGACTCGCTTGTTTACAACTCCAAAGATTCTTGCTTGACAATGTACACCGACCCCATTCTTTGGAACTATGGGCAGCAACTTTTGGGTGAGGAAGTAAGAATTTATATGAATGATTCCACCATTGATTGGGCGCACATCATCAATCAAGCTTTGGCTATTGAGATGAAAGACTCCCTGCATTACAATCAAATATCGGGTAAAGAGATGAAAGCTTTTTTTGAAGAGGGCGAAATGCGTAAGGTTGAGGTTATTGCAAATCTGCTTTTGGCTTTCTATCCCGAAGAGCAAGATAGTACGATGATTGGACTGAATTATGGTGAAGGTAGTTTGCTTCATATGTTTCTTCGTGAAGGAAAAATGAAGAAAGCTGTAATGATTGGTAAATCAAATGGCACACTCTATCCTATGGATCAGATACCTCCTGGTAAAATGAAACTTCCCTCTTTCCAATGGTTCGATTACATTCGTCCCAGAGACAAGGAGGATATCTTTGAATGGCGCGGAAAAGGGGTTGGCGAAACGCTTCAAAAGTCAACAAGAAGACCTGCCGGCAGTGCTGCAAGCAAACGAGATTTAATTAAATAATAGCATCTTACCTATATGGGATTATTCAAAAGTGGAATGAATAAACCTCGTCGATTCAATCATCAATATATTTATTACGACGAGCGAAAAGAAAAACTTGAAAAGCGTGTAGAGGATAATAAACGTGAACTGGGTATGATACCCGAAAAAGAGTTTACCCCCGAAGATATTCGTGGCAAGTTTGTCGATGGTACAAAACATCTGAAACGCCGTAAGGAGAGTGGACGCAGACCTTTGCATTTTGGCATTATCATAGTAGTGATTATTCTTTTGGGATATATCTGGTATTGTTTACACAACGATACCTGGATATTTTAACTTCATCGACGATATACTTCCTTAATTAGCATACTTTTATGAGCGATATTATTCAATTGTTGCCCGATTCGGTTGCCAATCAAATTGCTGCCGGTGAGGTAATACAACGTCCTGCATCTGTTATCAAAGAGTTGGTAGAGAATGCCATTGATGCTGATGCTAAAAATATTCAAGTATTGGTGACGGATGCTGGCAAAACAACCATTCAGGTTATAGATGACGGTAAGGGAATGTCCGAAACAGACGCTCGTCTATCTTTTGAGCGTCACGCTACTTCCAAAATTCGTGAAGCTGCCGATTTGTTTGCTTTGCGCACGATGGGGTTTCGCGGTGAAGCATTGGCCTCTATTGCTGCGGTTGCACAGGTCGAACTGAAAACTCGTCAAGTTTCCGAGGAGTTGGGCACAAAGATAACCATTGCTGGCTCTAAAGTAGAAGAGCAAGAAACTGTCTCTTGCTCCGTAGGCAGCAATTTTTTGATACGCAATTTGTTTTTCAATATACCTGCTCGACGCAAATTTTTAAAGGCCAATTCTACCGAACTAAGCAACATTTTGGCTGAGTTTGAGCGCATTGCTTTGGTACACCCCGATGTCTCATTTTCGCTTTACAGCAACGATTCAGAAATATTCAATTTACCTGCTACCACCATTCGTCAGCGAATTATGTCTGTGTTTGGGAAAAAGCTGAATCAACAACTTCTCAATGTCGATGTTGATACGTCGCTAATTAAAATATCGGGATATATCGCCAAACCTGAAACTGCTCGCAAGAAAGGAGCTAATCAATATTTTTTTGTGAATGGTCGGTATATGCGTCACCCCTATTTTCATAAGGCGGTGATGGATGCTTATGAGAAGTTGATTCCCGTTGGCGAGCAAATCTCCTACTTCCTTTATATCGAGGTTGCTCCAGCCAATATTGATGTGAATATACATCCCACCAAAACCGAAATCAAATTTGAGAACGAACAAGCGATATGGCAAATCATTTCAGCTGCTGTAAAAGAGTCGCTTGGCAAGTTCAATGCCATTCCTACTATCGACTTCGATACGGCCGATATGCCCGATATTCCAGCATTCGAACAGAGCAATGCTTTTGTCCAGCCGCAGATTCACTATAACTCCGATTTCAACCCTTTCAAGAACAATACGGATGGTTCGAGTAGTAACACGCACACTCATTATAGTCGAATGTCTTCACCCTCTACCGACTGGGAAAACCTGTATGGTGGAGTAGGAAGAGCGAGTAAGATGAATCAGGAAGCATCGCCCGATATTGAGGAGGAATTGATCGAAACCACATTTGAAGCTCCCGTAGCTTCTACCCTTTATGCCGAGGAAACGATGGTGGAGAAGAGTACTCAACATTTACAACTCAAGGGGCGATTTATTCTTACTTCTGTCAAGTCGGGTTTGATGCTGATTGATCAGCATAGAGCACATATCCGTGTGCTATTCGATCGGTATATGGCGCAGATTTCACGTAAACAAGGAGTGTCACAAGGTATGTTGTTTCCCGAAATGCTGCAATTGCCACCCTCGGAAGTAGCTGTGTTGGAAAGTATCAACGATGAACTGACCGCTTTGGGCTTCGATGTGACTAATTTAGGTGGAGGTAGTTTTGCCATCAATGCTATACCAGAAGGTGTGGAAGGCTTGAACCCCGTGGAGTTGATACATAATATGGTGCATACGGCTCAAGAAAAGGGTGGGGATGTGTGCGAAGAGGTGCAAACAATTCTTGCTTTGACACTTGCGCAAGCTTCTGCCATTGTCTACGGGCAGGTGCTCACGAATGCGGAAATGTCCAATTTGGTAGATAGTCTGTTTGCTTGCTTGTCGCCCAATTATACTCCCGACGGTAAAATTGTGCTTTACACACTCCGTGAAGAAGAGATTGAGAAACTTTTCAAATAGCATTATCTGTTTTATATAATGTGTGAGATAACCTCCACAACCACAGGCGTAAATGTGGTTGTGGAGGTTTTTTTATTGACTGTTTACTATTGATGTATCAACTGTACACAATTCTACTGCTAATTGTTAATGGTTTGTATGATGAATGTTTATATTCCATTTCTAAACAATTTTAGCTAAAATAATTCACTAATGTTAAATAATGTGTTTTAGGAGAAAAGGCATTATAAAAATGTCGATTTTGCAATGTAGATATTGCAATATTGTGTACTTTTGCCGCCAATAACAATCATTTCTTGTATTATATCCAATATTAAATATCTATGCTTAATTTAATTAACTCGATTGTTGCACGTGCTAAGGCCGATCGTCAACGCATTGTTCTTCCTGAAGGAACGGAAGAGCGCACACTAAAAGCTGCCAATCAGATTTTGACAGACGAAGTAGCTGATCTTATTCTTTTGGGTAATCCCAGCGAGATTGAAGAAGCTGCTAAAAAATGGGGTTTGGGAAACATAAACAAGGCTACTATTATCGATCCTGCAAATCATCCTAAGAAAGAGGAGTACACTCAACTTCTTTTCCAAATTCGTCAGTCGAAAGGTATGACTATGGAACAAGCGCAAGTGTTGGTAGAAAATCCGTTGTACTTGGGTTGCTTGATTATCAAGAATGGTGATGCAGATGGTCAGTTGGCTGGTGCTCGCAACACAACGGGTGATGTGCTTCGTCCTGCTCTTCAGATTATCAAAACTCTTCCCGGTATTACTGTGGTGTCGGGTGCTATGTTGTTGCTCACTCACGCTCCCGAATACGGAAAGAATGGTCTTTTAGTAATGGGCGATGTGGCGGTAACTCCAGTTCCTACTGCTCCTCAATTGGCGCAAATTGCAGTTTGTACTGCTCACACGGCTAAGGCGGTGGCAGGCATCGAAGACCCAAAAGTGGCGTTGTTGAGCTTTTCTACAAAAGGTTCGGCTAAGCACGAGTCGGTAGATAAAGTGGTAGAAGCAGTGAAGTTGGCTCACGAACTCGACCCATCGTTGAAACTCGACGGAGAATTGCAAGCCGACGCTGCGTTGGTTCCCGAAATTGGTGCAAGCAAAGCTCCAGGTTCGGCTATCGCCGGACACGCTGATGTGTTGATTGTTCCAAGTTTGGAGGTGGGCAACATCTCTTATAAGTTGGTGCAACGCTTAGGTCACGCCGATGCCATTGGCCCTATTCTTCAAGGTATTGCTCGTCCTGTCAACGATTTGTCGCGCGGATGCTCTATCGAAGATGTTTATAGAATGATTGCTATCACAGCCAATCAAGCTATTGCAGCAAAAAAACAAGGTAATTAATTTAAGCTCAATTTTATAAAAAGATGAAAGTATTAGTATTGAACTGTGGTAGTTCGTCTATCAAATACAAGTTGTTTGAAATGGCAACAAAAGAGGTGTTGGCTCAAGGTGGTATCGAAAAACTTGGTTTGAAAGACTCATTCTTGAAGTTTACTTTGCCAAACGGCGAGAAGATGGTGATTGAAAAAGATCTTCCTGAGCATACTGTTGGCGTGGAATTTATTTTGCAAACATTGGTTCACCCCGAATATGGTGCGCTTCAATCATTGAATGAAATTGATGCCGTAGGTCATCGTATGGTACACGGTGGCGAGCGTTTCAGCAAGTCGGTATTGCTTACTCAAGAGGTGCTCGATGCTTTTGCTGCTTGCAACGACTTGGCTCCACTTCACAATCCTGCCAACTTGAAAGGCGTGAACGCTATCACCAAGATATTGCCAAATATTGCTCAAGTGGGTGTATTCGATACTGCATTTCACCAAACAATGCCCGAACACGCTTATCTGTATGCCATTCCTTACGAATTGTACAAGAAATATGGTGTGCGTCGCTATGGTTTCCACGGCACTTCTCACCGCTACGTATCTAAGCGTGTGTGCGAGTTTCTTGGTGTAGAGGCAAAAGACAAAAAGATTATCACTTGCCACATTGGCAACGGTGGCTCTATCTGTGCTGTGAAATATGGCGAATCGGTAGACACTTCAATGGGACTTACTCCACTCGAAGGCTTGATGATGGGTACACGTAGTGGCGATATTGACGCTGGTGCGGTGACATTCATTATGGAAAAAGAGGGCTTAACTCCATCGGGCGTTTCTAAGCTATTGAACACAAAGAGCGGTGTGCTTGGTGTGTTTGGTAAATCGAGCGATATGCGCGAGCTTGAAGATGCAGTTGCAAAAGGCGAAGACCATATGGCTACTCTTGCCGACGACATGTACGACTATCGTATTAAGAAATACATCGGTGCTTACGCTGCTGCTATGGGTGGCGTAGATATTATCCTGTTTACAGGTGGTGTAGGCGAAAACCAAGCTACTTGTCGTTCGGGTGCTTGCGAAGGTTTGGAATATATGGGCGTGAAAATTGACGCTGAAAAAAACAAGGTTCGCAGCAAGGAAGCAATCATCTCTACCGACGATTCTAAGGTGACTGTTTGCGTGATTCCTACTGATGAAGAGTTGCTTATCGCATCAGATACAATGGATATTGTAGGATAATCGTATCTCAAAATAAATCATTATGGTAAGGCGAAGCCCCTAAATTTCAGGGTGCTTCGCCTTATTAGTTTAAAAAGATTATTTTATCTTTGCAAACAAACGTAAAATCATTTTTGCAATGAGATACTCAATCATTATCCCTGTTTACAATCGTCCCGATGAGGTGGGTGAACTACTACAAAGCCTTGTAGAACAGCAATTCAAAGATTTTGAAGTAGTGGTGGTGGAAGATGGTTCTATCATCGATTGCAAGAGTGTAGTAGACAAATACAAACCGCTACTCAATATAAAATACTACCAAAAAGCAAACTCCGGTCCCGGGCAAACACGCAACTACGGCGCACTGCGCAGCACGGGCGATTATCTGATAATTCTTGATTCCGACTGCATCCTTCCTCCGAGATATTTGCAAGCGATAGAGGATGAATTGACTGCAACCCCTGCCGATGCCTTTGGAGGCCCCGACCGAGCACACGATTCTTTCACCGATATGCAAAAAGCAATCAACTATTCGATGACTTCGTTTTTTACGACGGGTGGCATACGTGGAGGTAAAAAAAAGATGGATAAGTTCTATCCCCGTAGCTTTAATATGGGCATCCGCCGCACGGTCTATCAGGCATTGGGCGGTTTTTCCAATATGCGTTTTGGCGAGGATATTGATTTCAGCATTCGTATTTTTCAAGGCGACTATGTTTGTAGGCTCTTTCCCGAAGCGTGGGTGTATCACAAGCGACGCACCGATTTGCGCAAGTTTTTCAAACAGGTCTACAATTCGGGCATAGCGCGCATCAACCTCTACAAAAAATACCCATCATCGTTGAAGCTGGTTCACCTGCTTCCTGCTGTGTTCACCATCGGAGTGGCTTTCTTTCTTGTCGGAAGCGTATTCTGCCTATACAGTTTGCTTCCTTTGTTGCTCTTTGCTCTGTTGGTTGGCACCGATGCCACTATCCAAAATTGCAGCATTCGCATAGGCTTTTATGCCATTGCTGCCTCTTATGTGCAGCTGCTGGGATATGGAACGGGATTTTTGGGTGCGTGGTGGCGGCGATGTGTGCTGGGAAAGAGTGAATTTGAAGCTTTTAAGAAGAACTTTTATAAGTAAACAAGCCTATTTGGGTAGCTATATATACCTGCCCTGCTGGGTAGGCCTATCTACCGCACTGGATAGGCATACCTACCGCGCTGGATAGGCCTATCTACCAAAAGGGGCTGAAACACCTCTGAGTGTGGGTGCAAAAATAAACAAAATAGATAATGGACAACACAAACAAGCTAAACATCAACCAGTGGGCCGAAGAAGACCGCCCACGCGAGAAGATGATGCTCAAAGGAGCAAGCGCACTGAGCGATGCCGAGCTACTTGCCATCTTGGTGGGGTCGGGCAATAGAGACGAAACGGCTGTGGAGCTGATGAGGCGTGTGCTGGCATCGTGCGACAACGATTTGAACCAGTTGGCACGATGGGGTGTGGCCGACTATTCTCAGTTTAAAGGTATGGGGCCTGCCAAAAGCATCACTATAATGGCTGCTCTCGAACTGGGCAAACGCAGAAACCTACAGGTGGCAAAAGAGCGAACGGCAATTCGTAGCTCAATGGATATTTTCAAGCTATTTCATCCCACGCTTTGCGATGCGCCGTTGGAAGAGTTTTGGACTTTGTTGCTCAATCAGTCGGGCAAGGTGATAGACAAAGTACGCATCAGCACGGGAGGCATAGCGGGCACTTACGTCGATATTCGAGTGGTGATGCGTGAAGCGTTGTTGCGACAAGCCACTCAGATGGCAATCATACACAATCACCCTTCGGGAAACAAATGCCCCAGCCAGGAAGACCGATTGCTGACCGAACGGATAAACAAAGCCTCCCAAACGATGAACATCCGCCTGATAGACCACGTTATAATTTGTGAGGATAGTTATTATAGCTTTGCCGACGAAGGTGTGCTTTAGAGAATTTATAGCTATATTTGTGCGAAACTTATAAAAAACAATGTGACAATATGAGCAAGTTTGAACAAGAAGAAAAGATTGTTGAAGTGTTGAAAACGGTATTCGACCCTGAGATTCCTGTAAATATATACGATTTGGGGCTTATCTACAAGATAGATGTGGCTGATGGTGGTGAGGTAAATATTGATATGACGCTGACTGCTCCCAACTGTCCGGCTGCCGACTTCATTATGGAAGATGTGCGCCAGCGTGTAGAGTCGGTCGAGGGTGTGACGGCTGCCAACATCAGCTTGGTGTTTGAGCCAGAGTGGGATAGAGATATGATGAGCGAAGAGGCAAAGCTTGAACTCGGCTTTTTGTAACACCTCGCCTTTCGATATACAAACACGTTTGACACTTAAAAACAATTGACAGTATGATGCAGATGAAAAATATATATTTCCTATCCGACGCTCATTTGGGATCGCGTGCCATCAAGCACGGGCGAACTCAAGAACGGCGTTTGGTCAATTTTTTAGATAGTATCAAGCACCGTGCAGCGGCTGTTTACCTGTTGGGCGATATGTTCGATTATTGGTATGAGTTTAAGTTAGTGGTTCCCAAGGGCTACACACGCTTTTTGGGCAAGCTGTCCGAACTGACCGATATGGGGGTAGAGGTTCATTTTTTCACTGGCAATCACGACATTTGGTGCGGAGATTATCTGACGAAAGAGTGTGGAGTTATCATTCACCGCGAGCCACTCACCACCGAGATATATGGTAAGGAGTTCTATTTGGCGCACGGCGATGGAATGGGCGACCCGGATAAGAAGTTCAAGCTGCTCCGCGCTATGTTTCATAGTGCTACTTTGCAGCGATTGTTTTCGGCCATTCATCCACGTTGGAGTGTAGAGTTGGGGTTGAGTTGGGCAAAACACAGCCGAATGAAGCGAGAGGATGGAAAAGAGCCCGACTATATGGGCGAAGATAAAGAACACTTGGTGCTATATACAAAGGAGTATCTGAAAAATCATCCCAATATAAATTATTTCATCTATGGACATCGTCACATAGAGCTTGACTTGATGCTCACTGCCAATTCACGCATTCTTATCTTAGGCGATTGGATTAACTTTTTTAGTTATGCGGTGTTCGATGGTGAGAACCTTTTCTTGGAGTCGTACGTGGAGGGAGAAACACAACCTTAGCGCAAGGAGAATGAGGTTTACATAGGCTCTACCGAGTATCCTTTTTGTCTCAGCAGATTCAATACACCATTTTCGCCCGGTAGGTGCAACGCACCTACTACGATGAGGCTGGGGGATTGTTTTATATTGTCGTCTAAAGTGTTTACCCACAAAAGGTTGCGATTGTCAATCATTGCAACTTTTTCTTCTATGGTCATATCACAGTCGTTTCCTTCGCTTTGTTCCGATAGACGCAGTAGCTCTTGTAAATCTTGACGCATATAAGCGTTGGTCAACAATTGCATTTGCTCCATTTCCAACTCTATATTTTTTAGCAGACACAGCAATAAGTCGGCCTGTCTTTGGAGTGATGCACTGTTGTAAAGCAAGTCGAATTGAAATTCAGGAGTTTCCAGTCCCAACACTTTTTTACCCTGATTGCTTCCTAATGTTTGAATAAACTCGTCTAATTGCTCTTGCGGGTTAAACCCTCCAATTTTTTTCAGGAACATCTGCACTACGATGTTGTTTTGGATAAACGAACCTTTGATGGTAGGGATGGTTGATATATCGAACTGCAAATATTCTTTGGTGAAATTGTTGATGAAAAGATAATCTTCGATGGAAAGAAGTGAGCGAAGTGTGGTGTCTCCTTTGCTCACCATCATTTGTTCCATCATTTCGGCTATTTCTGTCGATTGAAGCTCGCTCATTTTAAGCTCCCCAATAATCTGTTCGCTATTTCTGAAAGCTGTAGTAAACCCCGAAATGCTATCTACAATGCTAATAGGTGCAAGATGGTGTGTGCCGATGATGTAAGATGATTTTTCCAATCCATTGCCCGAAATTTGCCACAACAACTGTGCGTTAGTATGCAAAGCTGAAACGATGATGGATAAGGTGAGCAAAAGTCTTTTCATTTTGGTAGGTCGTTTGGTGATTAATGTACTCTTCCTCCCGAAATCCAGTTGGCCACATAATAAGGTTCGTCTAAACGATTGATTCGAACTCCCGATGTGGTGCTGGCGTGGATAAACTTACCGTTTTTGAGATAAATACCTACGTGTCCGACACGTTTTTTAGAGCGGTCGGTAGAGAAGAACAATAAATCTCCTTCGCGCAGATTGCGTTTGGATACTGTTTTGCAAGCGTTTTTTTGATCTTTAGAGCTTCGTGGTAGGTTTTTTCCATACACGCTTTTATAAAGTTGGGTAGTCAGCCCCGAACAGTCGGTACCCGATTTCGACATACCTCCTACTCGATAGGGTGTTCCTATCCATCCAGCCGATTCGATGTATAGTTTGTGATTGTCTTTGTGAGTGATGTCTATTTTCATCTTGACAGATGCTTTTGCCAATGCACTGTAATCACGCTTTGGGGCGGTGGTGTGGCACGAGCTTAAGCCCAGTATCAGGCTGCAAAAAACAAAAATCTTAAATAGTAGGTTCTTCATTGGTGTGTTGCTCAGTTTCTATAAATTTATCGGTAATGATTTCCTCTTCTATCACAATGTTGAAGTAGTCTTCCAATTCCTTCTCGGCCGAATTGTTCACATTGATTAAATTGCGAATGATGGTGCCGTGTTCCAACAGTGCAATGCGCGAGCAAACATCTACTGTATGGTTGAGGTTGTGACTCGAAATGATGATGGTGGCATTGTGGTCTTTGTTGTATTTTTGCAATAAGTGCTTGATGACAGCTTGCGAACTGGGGTCGAGAAAATTGAATGGCTCGTCCAGTATAAGTAATGATGGATGATGAAGCATTGCCGAAATGATTCCAATCTTCTGTTTGTTTCCTGCCGAGAAGTTGCGGATAAACTTTTTTTGTCCCATCACTTCACCGTTCATAAAACGCTCAAAAGCCTGCAAGCGGGTATTTACTTCCTCCTTGCTCAATCCGTACATCTTGCCAATAAAGTAAAAATACTCTTCAGGGGTGAGGTAGTCTATCAAAAAACCATCATCAATAAATGCGCCTGTGAAACTTTTCCACTCTTCACTTTGACTTACATCTGCGTTGTTGATACATACCACCCCTGTGTCGGCCTTTAGCAAATCTAAGATTAAACGGAAAAGAGTTGTTTTTCCTGCACCGTTGTTGCCTACCAACCCAATCATATCACCTTGTTGGATGGTGTAATTGTGAATGTCTACTGCTTTTTTCTCGCCAAAATATTTTTGTAAGTTGTTTATGGTAATCATAATATAGGTGTGTGATATAATGAGTTGAATGCTTTTTAATGTTCTCTGCTGATGCGGAAATCTTCCATATTCCGGTATCTACGCTTCATAAATCGGGTATAAACGTTTTTAATCCACCACGATGAAGTGCAAACAAAACACAGGCCGATGGTGAGTAAAACCCACGAAGTTGCTGTTTCGCCCAACCATAATTTAAGCAGTACATAAAATAGAAACGGAATGGCAAATACCGCTCCACTAATTAGGTTTTGTAGTCCTGTTCCCATATTTTGTCTACTTGTAATCTTGGCATTCAGCGGCATTGTTTTGGTGTTGTACACTGCCAACTGAAAGAGGCAAAAGTAGATAAGCCCAATGGTGAAAACAGCCCACGAGATTGCCGTAAGCACTTCTACCTTTTGCATAACCATAGCAGGTGTCATCAGAATCAAAGGTATGAGTATAGCTATGCTGTAAAGAATGTATTTTGCTTTCAATAGAACATATATCGACTCTTTGCGGCTCATAAGCCCGTCTATATAATTGCCTTCGTAGCCCATAATGTTGGTAAGGAAAAGCACTCCAAAAATGGTGAAGTTATACACGGTGATGAAGTTGTCCATCCCCAGTCCATCGTATATCTCGGTAAATCCAAGTACCGAACTAAATGCTACCACTACCAATGTTACCATTCGCAATGATTGTTTGCAGGCTTTATTTCGCAACAGCATCTTTAGTTCTAAACGCATATATTCACCCACCTCGCCATATTGTTCGAATATACGATACTCTGAGGCATTTACTTTGGTATCTTCAACCTTGTTTAATTCGTTGTATATTAAATCGGACATAATGAACCGATTGACTAACCACATTGTAGCTATTACGCCAACCATTGCTGCCAAAATAGCTATATCCCCTTTTATAAATCCTTCACCCAAATCGATGAAGAAACTTACAATAGGGCTTTTCTCAGGAATGAAAATACCAGCAGCTAATGCAGCGTAAACGGCTATTGGAAGAGCTATCCACCAAATACGTTCGCTGATTAATGTGCGGCAAAGCAGATACCAATAATTGTTGAACAGCATCAACAACCAAATTCCCAAACAATAGGTAATGACACCTGCCACTCCATAATATCGGGTGACGGTGATAATGGCAAAAGGCACAAATAAAAATAACCAAATGAAATTGAATCCGCTCAGACCTGAGCGGATTAAGAGAAAGTCTATAAGTCGGTTTCTTTTTACCGGCAGCAGGAGGTAGGGTTTTACCTCCTGTGTCGGTGTTTTTTGAAGCGGCCAGCGCATCAGAAAATCGAGAGCCATTATAAAGATTAGTGCCCCGTTCATCAAATGATAAGGCTCTAAATTGTCTCTTTCTAAGCCAAAAGCAAATGCTATTCCAAAGCACATCAGATAACCAGCCCAGAAAATACTGACAATGTACATAATGTACTTTCCAAACTTGTTTTTATCGTACATTGGATGCCTTTTGGCTGCCAATTTCCCGTGTTTGCGCAGTTCGTTAAAGAGTTGTATCATTCTTCTTCGGGGCTAATCATACTTACTTCAATCCTGTTTTTCTGATTAAATAAGCTACTTGCAAAATTCTTAACCTCTTCCGTTGTAATGCTATTGACGATTTCGTCGAAATCTTTAGCCATATCTACATCATTGAACAAGTATTCATCAATTATATTGAGCCAGTAGTTGTTTTCTTTTAAATCTTCGGCGTGCTTTTTCAGCATATATTCTTTAACCTTGTCTAAATTTGTAGCCGATGGGCCATTCTTTGTTAGATTTTCAATCTCTCCGTAAACAATTTCCATCATTTTAGCTCTTTTAGATGGAGCGGTGTCGAATATGATTTGCGATAAGAATATTTCCTGAGGATATTGATGTTTTGATAAATTACTTCCCATATATACACCGTAAGTGCCGCCTTCGTCTTCGCGCATCTTTTCGGTATACACCAACTCTAACACCTGATCTGTTATACTCAAAAGAATGTTGTTGCGCTCATTGTAAGCACACTCACCCGAGTAAACTATCAAATTGCTTGCTTTGGGAGTTTCTTGTTTTCGGATAAATACATTGTCGTACTCTCCCGTGCGGATGTTTACACCATTGTAAGCGATTGTTTCTGTACGATTTGTCGCAGGAAGTGACCCTAAATATTCAGCAATTAGCTCCTTGTCTTTTTCAATATCAATATTTCCTACCAGGATGAATGTGAAATCGCTCGCATCTTCAAAGCGATTTTTATACATAGCCAGCAGCTTGTCATAATCAATTTGATCAATCATATCCGCTTTTATACGGAGCATACGCGGGTGATTCATATATACTGCAGCTTGAGCGGAGTCGATAAATGCTACTTGGGGATTCAAGTCTTGACTTTGTAAAGCTGCCTTCATTCTATTTTGATAGGAGTGGAAAGCTTCGTTGTCTTTGCGTGGTGCTGTAAAGGCCAGGTAGGTGAGTTGCAGCATTGTTTCAAAATCTTGTGGTGAACAGTTACCGTTTACAGCCTCGGTCATATCACTTATAGCAAAACCAACTGATGCTTTTTTGCCTGCCAAAATCTTAGTAAGGTCTACTGTGCTGAAATTGCCCAAACCGCCTTCGGTAATTGCGCCCAACGACTTGATATTGATGATTTCGCTGTCGGGGAAAAGTGAACTACCACCCAAACTAAATGCTCTCATAATGATTTCGTCAGATTTAAAGTCGGTGTTTTTGATAATGACTTTAACACCATTTGAAAGAATTAATTCTGTTGCACCAAATAGAGGAAGTTCACTTTGAGATACGATTTTACCTCCTTGTGGCTTTTCGCTCATCAATGGTTCGTCCGAAACATTGTCAACATAAGGTGTCAACTCTTCTTTATTGATGTTTTCAATTAGTTGTGTTAGGTTGGCTGCAGTAGGTAGTTTTAGCCCCTCTTTTTCGGGAGCAAAGATAGCAAGAACTTGGTTGCTGTCAGTCACCAATGAGGGCATCAGCTGATTGAGCACCATAACAGGAATGTTGGGAGCTATTTGACTGATGATGGCATATTGATTTTCTATCCCGGGAATAGGCTCATTGTCTAAGAAATGACGAACATATTGGTTTACATAGCTGTCATTCTTATTGTTGTCACGCTCGTTGTAGGCCGATTCTAAATGGCGCAAGTATTCTGCACGTGCTCTCGCATATTCACTTTCTGTGAATCCAAATTTACGCGCACGCTCTATTTCGCGAATTAACGCCTCAATACCACCTTCAATGTTGTCTTCTTTACAAATAGCAAATCCAGTAAAAGCATCTACAGTTTTAGCTACAAAGAAGTCGCTATCGTAAGTTGTCGCATAAATATAAGGAGGGTTTGCTACTTGCAATAATTCATTTAAACGTGCATTTAGCATATTTGAAATGAGATTGGTTGCATAGTTTTGAACTAAATAACCTATGTTGCTTTTATGTTCAGTGGGTACAGCCTCGTGCTTGCTGAAGAAGATAGCTTGAATATTGGGTTGTTCTTTGTCTTGCTCTATAACGATAATTGGCTCTATGTTATCGTCTACTGGGTAATAAATACGTTCTTTCGCATCGGGTTGTGCAGGAATATCTGCAAAGGTGCTTTTTATTTTCTCCTCAATTTCGTCTACATTAATATCGCCAACTACGATTACACCTTGTAAGTCGGGGCGATACCAAGTTTCGTAATAATCGCGTAAAGCTTGATAAGGGAAATTCATAATAACTTCCATTGTGCCAATTGGAAAACAAGTAGCATATTTGGTGTTGGGGTACATTTGTGGCAAACTACGCTCCATCATACGTTGTGAGGCACTCATACTGTAACGCCATTCTTCGTTGATGACTCCACGTTCTTTATCAATCTCCTCTTCTTCCAATGCCAAGTCATTCGACCAATCGTGCAGAATCAACAAACACGAGTCAATTGCGCCAGGGATAGTTACAGGAACGTTTGAGATATTATAAACTGTTTCGTCAATCGAGGTGTATGCGTTTAGGTTTTCGCCAAACTTTACCCCTATTTTTTCGAGATATTCTTTGAGTGCATTTCCTGGGAAGTTGGTTGTTCCATTAAAACACATATGTTCTAAAAAGTGCGCTAAACCTAATTGATTTTGCTCCTCTTGAATGGAACCAACCTTTTGTGCTATGTAGAAGTCAGCACGATTTTCGGGTAAATTGTTTTTCCGGATATAATAAGTCAATCCATTTGGAAGAACTCCGATGCGGACATTGGGATCGACAGGAATTGGGGGCATTTGTTGTGCATACGCTTGATGCAAGCTATTGCCTATCAACAATAAGGCAACAAGCAAAATACGAGTAATTCTCTTCATAATAGTTTTTATATTTAGATTTGTATGTTAGTATTGGTCGACAAGTTATCTATTAAATCACACAATGGCTTCTCGTATTCTAACTAATTTGATAAGTAATGCTTCTAACAAGTCTAATTGTAGCATATTTGCACCGTCGCTTTTGGCGATAGATGGGTTTTCGTGTGTTTCGATAAATAAACCGTCTGCTCCTACTGCGATGCCTGCTTTAGCTATGGTTTCAATCAATTGCGGCATGCCACCAGTTATTCCGCTTGTCTGATTGGGTTGTTGCAGTGAATGTGTTACATCTACTATCACGGGAAAGCCAAATGATTTCATTTCTGGAATACCTCGATAATCTACAATTAAATCTTGATAACCAAATGTTGTTCCTCTTTCTGTTAGCATCACGTTGTTATTGCCAGCTTCAACCACTTTGTCTGCAGCAAACTGCATCGCACCTGGTGAAAGAAACTGTCCTTTTTTGATGTTGACAACTTTTCCTGTTTGAGCAGCTGCAACCAATAAATCTGTTTGCCGGCATAGAAAAGCGGGTATCTGCAACACGTCAACGTATTCTGCCGCCATAGCCGCTTCTTGTGCAGTATGTATATCGGTAACAGTAGGCACATCAAATGTTTGATGAATTTTTTGAAGAATGCGCAAGGCTTTTTCGTCGCCAATTCCTGTGAATGAGTCAAGTCGCGAACGATTTGCTTTTCGGTACGAACCTTTAAATACATAAGGAATCTGAAGTTGTTCGGTTATTTTTACTACTTTTTCGGCAATACGCATTGCCATATCTTCTCCTTCTATAACGCAAGGGCCTGCCAATAAAAAAAAGTTATTTGCAAGGTTGTTTTTTAATTGTTGAATCATATTGAAAGATGTTGTTTAAATCTTCGTGTGTATATACTTACTGAGGAATAATAATTGTTGTTTTTTCGGGTAATATACCTATTTCGATGGGGAAGTGCTTGGGCAATATTCTACCATCTAAGTCTATTGCTGCATTTTTGGCACGAAGCACTTTCACCTTCTTGGTTCGATAGCTTTTCACTAACTTATGGTTTAATATTCTTCCTTGTATTAGCATCCATAATCCCGACATAGTTTGTAGAAGCTGTGGACGATAAATAACAGAAACATCCAGCCAACCATTATATGGAACGGCACTTGGTGTTTGTCCATAACCGGGAGCATTTCCTATACAAACGGTCATAATTCGTCCGCGTATATGTTCGCCGTTCACCTTCAAGTGCATTCTATATAGATTGCGCTCGAAGAACAATAAAAAGAATGCAGCTAAATAAGATAAGAATTTTACTCCCCAAAAACGCTTTGTTCCATCGGTCACTTTTACAATACGAGCACCAAACCCTATGTTTACAGCATTTAGGAAATAACGCTTGCTGTGTTTTTCACCATCGTAATAATTACAATAACCTACATCTACCTTTCTTGTGCGATGATTGATGATACACTTCACAGCTTCTTTAAAATCCATTCCTATATCCCAGAATTTAGCAAAATCATTTCCTATACCATTTGGGATAATACCTATCGCAATGTGTTCTTTATCGGGAGCATCCGAGTGCATAATACCATTAATCGCGTCATTCAATGCGCCGTCACCACCTACAACTACAATTGTTTTATATCCATTGTTGGCAAGAATACCTGCAAGTCGCTCCACCGAACCAAAACCTTCGGATTGCACGTAATCGTAGGACACTCCTTGAGCATCCATAAACTCCTTGATTTCTTTCCAGCGTTTTTTAACCTTTCTGGTTCCAGCTTTTGGGTTATATATTACACCCCATCTTTTTGGATCTACACTCATATTCTTTATGAAATAACTTATTTGAAATCCGTATCAACCGTCAATAAGAAAGACTTAACTCACCGATAGTAACTCAGTAGTAATCTCTATTTTATCTTTCATTGGAAGACTAGCGTCAATCCAATGAATCTGAAAACCTCTTCTTTCCATTCCTCTAAACCACGTCATCTGCCTCTTAGCAAACTGATGAATAGCTGTTTCCAATTGTTTATACATCTCTTCATACGACAATTGATTTGTAGCATAAAGCGTGAGGTATTTATATTCTAACCCATAATAGATAAGATCTTCGGCAGCTACTCCTTGTGATAGTAGAAGTTTTACTTCGTCTATCATACCTTCGTCCAAACGTTGCTTTAATCTCTTGCTTATTTTCTCTCTGCGTAGTTCTCTTTCTATATCAAGCCCGATGATGAGGCTTTTGAAGTGAGGAAACTCTCGCTCAGCAATGGGGTTTTGAATATAGTAAACTTCTATTTCGATCGCCCTAATCGCTCGTTTTACGGTATCTACATCTGTCGAGTTATGCAGGTTTTTATACTGTTTTAATATATCAGTCAGCTCGGCAAGTGATTTGTTTGCCAATTCAGCGCGTAGGGATGGGTTCTCTGGTACTGGCATCAAGTTGTATCCTTTTAATACAGACTCGATATACATACCTGTTCCCCCGCATACAATAGGGGTTTTACCTTTTTGCTTGATGTTATCGTATGCGACGAGAAAATCACGTTGATACTCAAAAACATTGTATTTATATCCCGGGTTGGCTATGTCGATAAGGTGGTATGGAATCGATTTACCGTCGACTATATAGTCTACTAAATCTTTTCCTGTACCTAAATCCATACCTTTATATATTTGTCGAGAGTCAGCACTGATTATCTCAGTATCTAATGTGGCAGCCAGCGATGCTGCAAACGGAGTTTTACCTGAAGCCGTAGGACCTAATATGGCGATTAAATCGTAGTTCGACATATCATAATTTATTTTCGTATGTCGACAAAGATAATAAAATAAAATACAAACGACGTGTTATTTACGTATCCATATTGCGATTATTTTTTTTCTAATAAGAAGGATATTGAATAGTGATACTGCTAAAAATAAGAGTATGCCAATGATGTAGATAATATAGATGCCTCCAATCTCCATTTGTGGGAAAATAAGGGTTAGCTCATTCAAATAGAAACGGCGTATAATAACAACAAATACGATTGATAAGAATAAAATCAATATATTGAGTAGCGTGGTTAATGTTTGATAGGGAAGAGCTACTTGTTGTGGAGTGTATCCCATCAACAATAGATTCTCCAATTTGGTGGTGTTTTTTTGTAACAACAAATAGATACTTAGAATTAAAATGTAAAATGACAGTATGCTTATAAATGCACCCACACCTATCACGATGCCCACGATGAGACGTAAAAAATAGGTTGTTTTGCCAGCATCCAGCTTGCCGTCTTCCACCTCATAGCCTTTTTCCTGAAAATAAGAGGCTATTGAAGCATCGGCAGGGTTGGTCGTTTCTACGATTAATCTTGAGGGGCTTGTTGTTTTTCCCGAAGACATACTCTCATTGGCCCAATCCATAAATGATTGTGGCACCAATATGGTGTTTAGACGATTGGAAAACCCAGCTATATAACCTTTGAATTTTTTAGACTGTCCGTTTCCGCTTAAATAAATATCCATTTGAATCAATCCCATTAACCCTTCGGACAATTGTGGTAGATTTCTGCTTTGTGCGAATCCAAAATTATAAAGGTTCAGATAATTGCGTGGAATGATAATAGGTATGATACTGTCTGTCTCAGTGAACTTCCATTTATCAAGATTGGTATCTACATATTCGTCAGGCACCGATTCAAAAAACATATCCGTAGACATTCTAAGCCCCGTGTCTTTCATTCCCATCCCTGCATATACCTTAAATTGAGAAGGAGTAAACATTCCTAAGTTGCCTACAAATGGCTGTTGTTGTAGCTCATCAATCTCTTTGTTTGTAAATGTATTGTCTTTTCGGAGTATTCCGCCCAGTGCGTTTACTTTTTTAGATACAATTAGAAAATCTTTTTTCATAAAGCTGTCACCACCATCAAACAGGGGTTTTACATCTTTATAAAATTGAACGCTCAACAGAATGATAACCATACCAAATAGGTTGGCAAAGAAAAAGCCCATTAACTGGCCTAAACTAATGTGTTGACGCAAAAGCTTCCAAACAAGTTTCATAAAATTCCTACTCCTTATTGATATACGATTAAATTAAAGCTTTAAAACTTCCTGATATGGCAATTCGATGTGCTTTCCTATGGAAGTCACCACGATAGCAGCCCCTTGTTTTAAACTCTCTTCCATTAGAATATCTTTCATAATCAAAGCGTTGTTCTCATCTAAATGGCTGATAGGTTCGTCTAAAAAAATAAAATCAAATGGTTGGCACAATGCTCTGATGAAAGCGACTCTTTGCTGTTGTCCAAACGACAATTTTCCTACTTTGGTATTTGCTTTATCGGCAATCCCCATTCTTTCGAATAAAGAGATAATTTCCTTTTTCTTTTTAAATCCAGTTTGGCTATTTTTTATTTGGATGTTTTCCAGTGCCGACAACTCTTTAAACAAGCGTAAGTCCTGAAACAGCATACTTATGGATGAGCGGCGAATGTTGCTCCACTCTTTTATCGAAAAGGCTTTGATATTGGCCTTGTCAAAGTTGATAATACCTTGGTAATCGTTTCTATACCCATATATATAGCTGCATAATGAAGATTTGCCTGTGCCCGATGCGGCCTCTATCAAATAAATCTTTCCTTTTTCGAAAGAAATGTCTTTGTGCCAAACATCTGATGTGATTGAATTGAAATCAGCAAACACTTGAGGGAGTGTTTGCTGAAGATGTATTTGTTTCATATAGCAATGTGCTTATAAGCCGATGAACTGACGTGCAAAGTCTACTACTTGTTTTAATGAGTTCGTTTCTTTGTCTTTCAAAATCAATTCCATCTCGCTCACATTATCTGTTGTATTGCTCATTTCGAGGTAGCTGATTTTTGATGCTAAGTTATAATACATTTGATACTCTTTTCCGCCAAGTCCCACTAACATTTTCATCATTGGCAAATCGAGTATTGCACCGATATTCACTACAAGAAAGAAATTCTTTCCTTTAATTTCTTTAGCGTAAGGAGCCTGTTTGATGGAAGGTGTTACATCTTTGCAGATGTTATCAAGTGTCTTTTTGCTATTGGTTGCATACATCACATTGTTTTTGATACCAAAAAACACGTTGAATCCTTTCATGCTAAACGTATATTCATTTTCACCTGTTTGAGTTATCTCTTCTCCACGACTCAAAAAATTAGCCTTGTTTTCATAAACCGTTTTTAAAATATTAGGGTTGTTTATTGCCGCATAAGCCACAAAGACAGAGCTTTCACTCATCGTAAGGTCTGTTATGGCAATTGAAATATCACCATCAAACGAGTCGAAGATGGTTTTTGCTACATCCGAATTGGCCGAGGGCATAATGTCTCTTAAATCCTTGTTGTCCAAGATTAAGCTATACATTGCTTTGCCATTGGCACCGATGCTTGCAAAAGCAAGAGATGATTCGGGGAAATAGCTTAAAAACTGTTCATTGAGCGATTTTGTAGCTTGTGCTTGTTTAGTAAGTAAAGCTTGAATCTCTTTATTATCAGTATAATATTCAAATTTGAGAGCTATCTTTCCTTTATCAAAGTCGAGTTTGCCCAAAGCCATCACGTCGCTCAAATCGAGATGAGGCTGGCCAATGCTTGATTTAAGTTGCTGCGAATAAATTTCGGGAACGGCGGCCAATGAAGCCATAAAATTAATGTCACCGTGCATTTTGCGCATTTTCTCAAATCCAGGGTTTTTCTCAATGCTGTTTTGGCTATTTTGTGCCATAAGTTTTTCAAACTCATATCCTATATCTTCCAAGTCCGAGGCGTTGAACGCTGCTGTAATCAACGCCGACTCTTCGTTGTAGGCTATGATTTTATTTTGATCGATAATGGTGAATTGATAGTTTTTCTCTTTGCTCACTGTTTCACAAAAATGCTCTTTTGCCAATAGGTTAAGGGTGGTGGTGAGCTTGTTTTCGTCGCCTACTTTGCACACCCAAACTGGATATGGGAAGTTGGCGGCATTAAACATATAAAGACGTGCCTCTAAGTCCAATCCCAATTCTCTTGGCGAACCCAGCACTTTTTCCACTTGCTGAAATGCTTCGTTCGAAAGATTCCCTTTCAGCACTTCCAATACTTTTTCTTTAGCCACTTTACTTTCAGTCAACAATCCCGACTTTTCTACCAATGCTGCCAAATCAGCCGAACCTACTATGTAAGCATCTGCAGGGATAACATTGATATAGTCCTGTTTTTGCGAACATCCTGTCATTATCACTACCGATAATAGGATAATCGGTAGTAAAGAAATCATTTTTTTCATCATAGCAAATTTATATTTAGAGTGTATTTATCAAATTGAAAGTATGACACGCCACCAGTGCGGCTGTCTCAGTGCGCAATCGTGAGTTTCCCAAACTTATCGGACGAAATCCATATTCCTTTGCCAATGCCACTTCTTGTTCGCTGAAGTCTCCCTCTGGACCAATTAATATCAATGCTTTTTCACCTATTTTTAGCGCATCTTTCAAATGGATTTTTTCTGCCTCTTCATCATAGCAGTGTGCGATAAATTTTTGTCCCTCAAATTCTTGCTGAACAAATGATTTAAAATCAATCATCTCATCTAATAAAGGAACACGTGCTTTGAGTGATTGTTTTACAGCCGATACGATTATTTTCTCGATTCGCTCACTTTTTATCACTTTCCGCTCCGAATAGCGGCAATTCAAAAAAGTCAACTGATTTATTCCTATTTCGGTCGCTTTCTCGGCAAACCACTCATTCCGATCCATATTTTTGGTTGGTGCCATCGCTATGTGCAGATTCCCTTTCCATAAAGGCTCTTGATGAATGGTTTCATCTATGTCGAACAAGCATCTTTTGTTGTTGGCGGCTGTGATGGTTGCTTTATAAAAGCACCCTTTCCCATCTGTTAATACAATCTTATCACCTGCTCCCAGTCGCAACACACGTGTGCAGTGCTGACTTTCTTCCTCGGGTAGCTCTTGACTGATTTTTATGTTGGGCGTATAAAAAACGTGCATTGTTATTTCATTTTTTTTATTTCATCGCGCAAGCTTGCAGCCAGTTCGTAATCTTCTTCTTGGATGGCTTGCGTTAGAGCTTCTTCAAGCTCTTTTATGTTAAATCGATGCTCAGGTATTGTTTCCTCTTCCACGTCATACAAGCATACACGCTCTTTTTCGAGAATTGCTTCATAGATAAAGATTGGGGCTTTTGCTCGGAGCGCCAATGCAATGGCATCCGATGTTCGTGCATCTATTCGGATGATGGAGTCGTTTTGCTTTAAATAAATATATGAGTAGAACACACCCTCTTCGGCTTTGTATATCAACACTCTAAGCAGTTGTGTGCCAAGCACAGTTAGGCTTGTGTGAAACAAATCGTGTGTAAGAGGGCGTTGTGTTTTAATCCCTTTCAGACAAATGGCAGTAGCCTGAGCCTCCGAAGCACCGATAATGACAGGTAGCTTCCGAGTGCCATTTATTTCACCCAATAGCATCACATAAGCACCAGCTTGTGCCTGTGTGTCCGAAATGTCTAAAACCTCTAACTCTACCTTTTTATCCATCTTTATTTCTTTACTAAATCACCCGGTTGATGTTTGTATCTAAATACTATGGCAAACAAAATAGCAATGACCAATGCGTATCCTGCAAAGATATACCAAATCTCAGGCCAATTGCGGCTGACTAACATTCCATCCGAATAAACCGAAAATGCGTCTACTACCGCACCACTTGCGTAGCCACCAATGATAGCTCCCAGTCCGTTGGTCATCATAAAGAACAAGCCTTGTGCGCTTGCGCGAATATTACTCTTTGCTTCAATTTCAACAAATAGAGAGCCTGAAATGTTGAAGAAATCGAATGCCATACCATAAATAATCATTGATAGAATAAGCATCCACAAGCCCGATCCGGGATTGCCGAGGCCAAATAATCCAAAACGAAGCACCCAAGCAAGCATACTGATGAGCATAACTTGTTTGATGCCAAATTTGCGTAGAAAAAAAGGAATGGCCAAGATGAAGAACGTTTCACTCATTTGCGAGATAGACAGCAATATCACAGAGTGCTTCACACCAAATGAATCGGCGTATTCTGGTATTGATGCAAAGCTGCTAAGGAAGAGGTCTCCATAGGTGTTGGTAATTTGTAGGGCTGCTCCTAACAACATCGAAAAAACAAAGAAAATGACCATCTTCTTTTGTTTGAACAGCGACAACGCATCCAATCCGAAAGCCGAAAGCATTGTTTTGGACTCTGATTTTGCTGGCGGACATTTAGGCAATGAAAAGGAGTAAACGCCCAATAAAAAGGCCGATGCACCAGCTACCCACAATTGCAAGTTAGACGATTTGAACCCTGTTAGGTCTACCACCCACATTGCGCAAATAAAACCAATAGTCCCCCAAATGCGAATTGGTGGAAAGTCTTTCACGATGTCGCATTTGTATTTCTCCAATGCACCATACGATACTGTATTGGCGAGAGCCAAAGTGGGCATATAAAATAGCATATTGAGTAGCATTGCCCAATACATATGTCCGTAGTCTGTGGCAGTCGATGCGTAGATAAGGCAACCACCGCCTAATAAGTGTAAAATACCATAAAGCCTTTCTGCATTAATCCATTTGTCGGCAATGATGCCCACAATACCAGGCATTATGATGGAAGCGATACCCATTGTTGCAAAAATAGCTCCAATTTGTCCTCCCTCAAAATGAAGTTCACGACCCATATAGCCGCCTAAAGAGATTAACCACGCTCCCCAAATAAAGAATTGGAGAAAGAACATTACTATCAGTCGAAACTTGATACTCATTTTCTATAAATTTTATAATGCGAAATATTTATCAAAAGATATTGCAAATATAATAATTTCAACTGATTAAGTATCGAAGTGATTGAGCTTAAATAAAGAGAAAAGAATGGAAAGGTATATAAAAAAAGAAGGGCATCTATCCCAGACACCCAATCTTTATTAACCTTAAATCTAATACCATGAAAAACACTCTGCAAAGATAAGTTTTCCTATGTTATGTAACATATAAAAAGCCAATAAAATGCTTTTGTTTAACGTTTATTGGCTTTTAATTCTGCTTTATTCTATTAAAACTGTTATTCTACATACAAAACCAATCCTTTCAGGTACTCTCCTTCGGGGTGGTAGATGTTTACTGGATGGTCGGCTGGCTGGGTAAGCTGGTGCAAAATGCGCACGTTGCGTCCCGACAAAGCAGCGGCGGTAAACACGGCCGTGCGGAAGTTCTCTTTCGATACCACTTGCGAGCACGAAAAAGTAAATAAGATACCCCCAGGTTTAATCTTCTCAAAAGCCTTGGCATTTATTTTACGATAACCTTGCAATGCATTGCGCAGTGCATCTTTGTGTTTGGCAAATGCCGGAGGATCGAGTATAATCAAGTCATATTGGTCGCCCATACGGTCGAGATACTTGAAAGCATCTTCGGCAAACGCTTCATGGCGTTTGTCTCCCGGAAAGTTCAACTCCACGTTTTTGTTTGTCAAGTCTATGGCTTTGGCCGAGCTGTCTACCGAGTGTACCAATTTCGCTCCACCTCGCATTGCATAAAATGAGAATCCACCCGTGTAGCAAAACATATTCAGCACGCTTCTGTTTTTAGAGTATCTTTCCAGCAGCGCACGGTTTTCGCGTTGGTCCACAAAAAATCCTGTTTTTTGTCCTTTTAGCCAGTCCACGTGAAACTTCAATCCATATTCGGTTGCGATGTTATCGCTGCTTCCTCCTTTGATAAATCCGTTCTCGGGAGCCAAGTCTGCCTTGTAGGGTAGGGTAGTCTCCGATTTATAATAGATGTTGTCTATCACTCCGTCCATCACTTCCGACAGAGCTTCGGCTATTGCCACGCGGTCTACGTGCATACCAGCAGAGTGCGCTTGCATTACGGCTGTTTTGGCATACACATCCACGATAAGTCCGGGTAGCGTATCGCCTTCTCCGTGTACCAGTCGGTACGTGTCGTTGATAGGATTGTCTGCCACACCGATACTCTTGCGTAGGTCGTAGGCCACTGCCAGCTTTCTTTTCCAAAAGTCTATATTGATAGGCTCTTGTTTAAACGAAAGCACACGCACTGCGATACTTCCTATCTGAAAGTGCCCTTGGGCAATAAATTCTTTTTTCGAGGTATATACCTCTACTACTTCTCCCTCTTCGGGTTCACCATCAAAACGTGCAATAGCTCCCGAAAAAATCCACGGGTGAAATCTTTTCAGCGACTCTTCCTTGCCAGGCTTTAGGTATACTTTGTGCATATTACAATAGGGGTGTATATAATAAGATAATATTCAAAATTATTCAATCGTCTCTTTGGGCGGAGCAATCACAAAACTGCCTGTCTCTTTCAGATCTTGTAGCAGATTGTATATGCTCAGGCAAGCCCACGCATCAATGGCGGCGTAGTGTTTTTGTCCATCCGTTAGCACATCCGCTTCCCAATTGGTGAGTTGTTGCGATTTCGAGATTCTTTGCTTAAAAAGTAGTGCATATATTTTTTGCAAACTTTTGTCTTGGATACCAAAAGCACGGACATACTCTTGCAGCTCTACGCATCCTTGCACGTCGAATGCACCACGTTTATGAAGCATCATAAAATCATCGCGCAATGAAAGCCCCACTTTAAGCACGTTAGGATCTTCCAAAAAGCTAACCAATGACGGAGTAAGGCCTATCACATTGAGCCGAAACAAAAAGCAGCTATCTTCTGTTGCCACTTGTAGCAGTGCCACTTTGTGCGTTTGTCCTTTCCGAAACGATGGGCGTGTTTCACTGTCGATGCCCACAAGATGTTGGCTCTTCAAAAATAAAACAGCTTTGTCTGCTTCCGCTTCCGTCTGCACCACATAGATACGTCCGTGATAGGTTGCTTTGGGCAGTTCTTTTATCTGCTCTTTGCTTATCGTTCTCTCAATTGTCATCATTCCGTCGAGGGGTTATTCAAGAAATTGGTCGTCAAAGTCCACATCTCCATCATTGTATTCATTCTCGTCAAACTCTTCTTCACTGTCCTGCTCGGCATTGTATTTCACATCGTGCAGCGCACGTAGCGTATTCACAAGCTTCTGTCCCCAGAGTTGTTTGAAGTTCTCTTGACAAATAAACAACGCATCGTTCATTGTTTCGTTCATTCCCAGCTGAAAAATAAAGATAAAGTCACGAATATCTTGATATATATCCGCCAAATCCTCTGAAATATTCTTCCCGATGGGTTGGTCGCTATATCGCATGTCTTCTACAAACACATCCAGATAATCGTCTTTGTCGGCCAATATAGTCGCCAGTTTGCTACGTATTGCTTCATACAGATCTTCTGTCACATAGTTTTCGAGCGGCTCATCGTTCAGTTGCTCAAAGGTGGGCAGCAGAGTTGCTTTCAGATAAAGCAAAGGTAATATTTTCAATGTCTTATCTATAAACTCCTTACGCTCTATTAGGTCGGGGCGTTCAAGAAATGCGCAGTATTCGGCAGCTACGGTCACGAACTCTATCACATTTTTATCAAATATGGTTTGGCTCTCCTTTTTCATACTTCAAAAAATTGGTGTGCAAAGTTACGAAAAAAGGATGGAATCAAGTGTTATCAGTCGTTTTATATTTTGACCCACAATATTTTGCGATGTGCGTGGGAGGTTTGCTTTACGAATAGGGGTTTATATAGACGAAAGCTTTTCTACCCACATCTTAAAACGAGGGGACTTGTTTAACAGCCGTTCCATTCCTATTGCTTCGGCTATAATATCACCGTACACAATTTTATTATAGCCTTTGATTATTCGTTGCAATCGGTGAGAAGGAGACGTTTCTTTGCCACAATTTATCAATTCAGGATTATCAAAGTTATGAAACGTTTCGTTAAGATAGGCTTTGTCAACAATATCATCATTTGGGATGTTCTCGAAAAATAGAGACTCTTCATTGAATAGCAATCCTTCAAACTCGTGCAACTGAACATACGGAATAAAACGGTAGCTCATATCATCGTCAATCTGTGCTTTCATACCCTCTTCAATGATAGTCATCCTCTTGCATTTGTCAGGCTCTGCTTCTGCGCTATCCCAATTTGGGAATTCATATTTGCTATATAATCCGTAATAGTCAACCAAGGTTGTCGCTATTGCTGTCGAGTCTTCTTTTAGATGTCTTTCTATTTGATCTTTTAATTTACTCCATTTCACAATCCCGCCTCGTGATGATTTGATTAGTGGCGTATCTATATATACATCTTTTGCAATCAGATATGGTGCAAGCGTAGTTTTGCAGAAAGCTTGTTCAGTTTCTCCCTCACAAATTATTATAATACGTTTCACAATCTTCAAAAATTAGGTTGTCCAGTTGTAATAATACTACGCTTCCATAAATCGTCGATAGTATAGTCGTCCAACCATGATTTTAATTTATCACTCGACAATCTTTGGTACACACTCTCACCATTCAATTGGTCGACCGTCAAAATATCCTCTGCATTAAAATGGCTTATTAAATCTGTTGATTGAGTAGCAACTATTACTTGACATTCTTTGTTTGCCACAGATTTTATCATTCCTGCAAGCTTCGCTATCGCAGTGGGATGCAACCCCAATTCGGGTTCATCAATGATAATTGTTTGTGGTAGATTTGGTTGCAAAAAAAGAGTAGCCAAAGCGATAAATCTCATTGTTCCATCCGATAGGTTACGAACTCCATAAATCATCGAATCTGTTTTGTTTTGCCATTTTAAAACAACATCTCCATTCACACTTGGCATCAGCACAAAGTCAAGAAAATAAGGTGCAATAGATTGAATTGTTTTAACAATCAGTTTATATACAATCACATTCGTTTCTCTGATATGAAATAAGAAAGCAGCTATATTTTGCCCTTTCTCATAGAGTCTGTATATATCATTTTCTATATTAGAAGTCCTATTGAATGGCGAGTTTTCACCAGTGTCGTGAAAATGATAACGTTCCAATCCTTGCATATAAGCGCATATATATTTTGCTCTAAAATTATCACTAACTCTCAGCTGCGATTCGTAGCTCATTGATTCAATGCGTTTTTCATTTCCACCATACCAAAGTATTTCCTTAGTGAAAATAAAACCATCCTCCCCTTTTTTGATTGTAAAGCCATACTCATTGGTAGGAAATGATAGCTTACAAGATATTTCGTTTGTTATCTTATCTCCTTTGTGCAAAAACTTTTCTACTCCTCCTCTCAACGCTACGTACTCTTTCAAGTTCCGGTTGTATACATGTTTCAGCATATCGAAAAAAGATAGAAGGTTGCTTTTACCACTCCCATTTGCTCCGATAAAAATATTTATTGGCTTCAACTCCAAGTTTAAGCTCTTTATAGACTTATACCCATTTATTTCTATCTTTTTCATTTTCTATTGTTTATTAGTCTTGATACAAAAATAGCAAAAAGATGCTGTTCCACTTTATAATGCAGCTCACTTAATTGTAAAAAAGTCAATAGCTAAATCCATCTACCCACCCATTGCTCCAGCATACGTTTGTCTTTTCTGGTTTCGATATACTTCTTTATCACCGAGATTAAAACGCTATTTGTTGCGTGTGCCGATTTATAGCGTAGTTTACATTTTAGCTTATTGTCTATAATTATTTAGCAAGTCCAAACAACAGAATATATATGATGCTATTATCAACAATTAAGCATATATCCAAAATTTACAAATTAAAGCAAGTCTATTGAACTTACTAAACTTGAATGATGTCATATATTCTTGGTGATATACTCAAGAACTTTCCCAAGATGATACTCTACAACTCCTTCGTTGTATGTTATATTAATAACCTCTACAATTGCACTTTCGCGGTTCTTGCTATAACCCACAAATAGCCGAAGCGCATCATATCTGCGGAGGTATCGCTTGCTGTCCGCTTCGTCAATGTAGGTGTATCTATTTATTGTTGTTTGCTTCAACTCTCTAAACTCTACTGTCTTTTCACCTTTTATAATCTCATCAAAATAGATTTTCTTGATATTCAAGGTCAACACTTTCATACCTTTAGTGTCAAATGTAGATTCTGTTTTTACAATCGTTTTCTCCAAACATTTTAGTTGGGGGTTGTAGATGTATTTAGTGATAGTTCCGTCTAATATTTTTTTTATGATTGTTTCTATTACGGGAAGAGGAACAGCGTACCACTCTTTAGGGTGATAAGTCACTCCTTTGTTGTCGGTTATGGTGATTTGCATCTGAACAACATCGAGCACCTGGTGAATCAATTTCTCGAATATATGACTGTTCAGATTCACAATCTTGTAAGAGGCTTCAATCTTTACAGGAGCCAGCAGATAGGTTGGATCATTCACCGCATTGGCTGTGCGTTCTTCTACTGCATTGATAGTAAAGCCTATTTTATACAAATCGCTTTGATTTGCTATGTCGGGCAGAGTAGAAAGAGAACTCAAAATATAAATATAACCCGTCACTTGGTCACTATCTGTTAACGCATTTGGGTTAAACATCGATTGTTCTGTCTCTTCTTGAGTTTCAGTAATGGCATAACCATCGTCCATAACCCCCTTTCTAAGTGTTTGCAGCAAAATATCTGATTCTGTACCATTCTCGTAGATACATCTGGTACGGCAGTCGAATCGTTTATTATTGACATTAAGTTTTTTTTCATCCATACTTTCCAAAAAAACTAATTGCCCGCCTATGATAAAAAACACTCCAGGCTTTATATTATCAGTCTTCGATAATTTGACTAAACTTCTTTTACCTGTCTTCAGCTCGTGATGAACCAGTGAGAACAGGTATCTAAATTTGTCAAAGTCCTCACAAACTTTTCGCTGTGCTATGTATTCTGCCTTTTTACGTTTATCTTGCACTCTCTTCATATCAGCTGGAATATCAAACAGTTCCTTCTCTTTGTCCGAAAGATCCAGCAATGGGTCGTTCAAAATCTCGTTCAACTCGTCTTCTATATTCATATTTATTCCTCCGTTAAAAGGTGTAAGCTATCGTAGGTTTTTAGCCCTTCATTGGCATCACGTTGTAATGCAGCCAATGAGCGTGCCAGCATTTTTTCTTTCAAGTCGCCTGTGCTTTGAGGAGTACGTCCTTCGTGCGCTTCCACCCATTCGGTTATTTCAAACAACGTTTTTATACGTCTGTCATCGGGGGTAATAGATGCTGTTTTGGGACGAACGTCATCCAATAATGGGTCATCAAACAAATCTAAAAGTTCTTGTGGCCATTCCATACCTATTTGTTGTTTTCGGGTTCATATTCCAGTCCTTTCATTTTGCGCTCTTTGAGATTCTTAATCACCTGATAGGCGCATGCCAATTCTCGTGTTTTGGGGTCGGGCGCATTCATTGATGGCTTTTGACCATTGTGTTCTGCAACCCACTCTTTCAAAGGCCCTTTAAATAGTTTGATAGCTACGTCGAGCGGCATATCTGATTTTTGCACGGCTATGGTGTCTTGAATAATTTTCAAAGTTGGCGCATCTACCGTTTTAGATAACACCTCGTAGGCACGCTGATAGGGATTGATGGTGTCTATTAGGTTGATTTTCAAATCATCGATATTGATAAAGCGTTTGGTCAAATTTATCCACCTGTTACCCTCACTTTCCCCATTTTCGCCACTTTGCTTTATGTCGTTCAGGTCGATAGGGTTTCCTTTATCATCTACAATGTCATTGCCTTTGACGATGGTGTCGAGCACCACACGCTGGCGCACCTCTTCCACTTCTCCATCTGTCAAGTCGGGATATTTTTCACGAATCACTTTAGGAATCAAACGTTGTGTGATGGCCTCGGCTGTGGTGCTACCACTAATGGCTTTCACCACCATTTCGTCTTGCAAAATGCTTGCTTTCAAGTCGTCTAATTGTTCTTCTACTATTTGTTTGGTTTTCACGCTCGACAACGGTTTCAGCCCTTCTACCACAAGAGTACGTACTGTGTCGCTCTCATTGTCGGTTTCATCTTCTTTGGTGGTTTTGAAGTTCCAGCTTGGAGCCATCACCTGCTCCATCAGCAAAGAGGCGGTGATAGCTTTCAAGAAATCGTTCACTGCCACTTTCACCTCTGGTTGTTCCACATCGGGCATAGCTATCATATTGATGAAACGGGCAGTCTCTTTTCCTGCACTGTCGCGTGTGCAACGGCCTATAATCTGAACCACTTCGGTGAGCGAACCACGCACGCCCACGGTGAGGCAAGTGTCGCACCACTCCCAGTCAAAACCCTCTTTGGCTGTGCCAAGAGCAATGATAATATCCATATCGTCGGCACTCTTTATTTTATTAAGGTATGAATATACCAACTCGCGGGTATTACCTGTATCTTCCACAAGGTCGGCCACCTTGAGCAATCTGCCCTCTTTTGTCTTGATGGTGTAGATGCCACGATTGTAATCGTGTGACACCTCTTCGCCTATTAACTGCAATATCTCGGCCACATCGCTGTATTTGCCTTTGCCTGAAGCCGCCCTGCTATTAGACGATGGTATGTGAATAATTGTCTTGCGATTGGTGTCGAGCACTTCACTGATATGGTCCAGATAAGACCCTTTGTAGAAATGATAGCCCAATATTAGGTTTTTCAGATGCTGATAGCCATTGAGTTGCTGATAATAGTTGTAGGTCACGGGATAGAAGCGAGCTTCGTCTTCGGCTCTTAGCACGGGGATGCCATCGCCACGGAAGTAGCTGCCAGTCATAGCCACTATATGGCCAGTAGAGTTGTTCATCACACGTCGCACCACATCGCCCAAGCCATTTTCTGCATCGGCACTGGTATGATGAAACTCATCTATTGCCAATAGACAATTGTTCCATTCGGCATCATCGAGTTGTTTCATCGCATTGCGTAGCGTGGCGTGGGGGCATATCAACACTTTGGTTGTGGTGTTGCGCATAAATTCACAAAAGATTCCTGCTTTGTCATTCTCATTGCCATAGGGCATACAGAGGTTGTAGTAGGGAGCTACTTTCCAATCGGCAAAGAATCCGTGTTTTTTCAACGAAGTGTCTTTAAACGATCGGCCAATACTCTTTTCGGGCACAGCTACTATCACTTTCTTGATGCTTTGGTTTTCGAGTTTGTCCAAAGCGATAAACATTAGCGCACGGCTTTTTCCGCTGGCTGGCGGTGCTTTGATGAGTAGGAAGCGTTGGTCACGATACTTATAGGCCTTGGCCTGCATTTCGCGCATACCCAGCTCGTTGGTATTGGTCGATTGGTGTGTTTGAGCGTAGTGTATATCTACAAAGTTATTCTGTTTGTTTTCCATCAGATTCTATGTTTAAGTTTTCCTTTTTGAATGCTTTTATTTCATCTTTCACAATGGCTTCCAATTGCTTTTTAGGAACAATGAGTTGATAATCTGCAACGCCAATAGGTTTTCCCATATCTTCTAATGCCAATTCAACTTCTACGTGGTCTTTCTCGGCACAGAGAATAATACCAATTGAACGGTTGTCTCCTTCACCGCGTTCCAATCGATCGAGTAATGATAGGTAGTAATTCATTTTTCCTGCATATTCAGGAATAAATTGACCTATTTTGAGGTCAATAGCTATTAGACATTTAAGTCCTCGATGGTAAAACAACATATCTACCTTTGACTCTTTACCGTTAAATTCAAGTACGTGTTGATTACCAATAAAACAGAAGCCTTTCCCTAACTCCAAAAGGAATGTTGTAATTTTGGCTAATAATCTACGTTCCAGTTCTAACTCTAATATTGGATTTGTTACTCCTAAAAAACCTAAATTATAAGTGCTTCTAAACACTTCGTTGGCATACAAGACTTGAGCAATGGGTAATGTTTTACCAAAGTTGTTATCGGGAGCCATAAGAGGTTTATTTCCATACATATCAAGTTTGATGGCATTGAGCAATAAATCTCTGTTCCAACCTTTTGTGAAACATTCGTTGGCGTAGAATAGCACCTCATCATCGGTCGTATTTTTGCTGATCAATAGCATATTGTGTCCCCATGGCAAAAGTGCAACGCTCTGTTGCACTTTTGTATCAGCATCACGATAGCGAAGATAGAAGCTCTTCATATTCCATAGATTTCTGGGTGAGAACCCCATCTTGGGATAGTGTTCCTTTAAATCTGCAGAAAGTTGTCGCACCACACTGCTACCATGCTTGCTCTCCAATTTGCGTTCATTGAGGAGCTTACCAAGCTCCCAATATGCTGAGGATATGCTAGTATTAACCTGTCGTGCAATGGTAACACGAGTTTCGTCGATAACTGCAACAGCGCGTTGCAGTATTTCGTTATATTCATCCAACCCAATGGGCCATAGTTCGTCTTTCATATCGAAGTGCTTTCAATAGTTATTTTATTTCCCCGTCATCTTCTCGTACAACTTAAACAAACACTCCAAGCGGGCTTCGTCATTGGCGAATGGGTAGCCTGGGTAGCAGCTATCTACCACATCATCGAGTGTGGCATGTGCTTCGCGAAGGTCTTGTGGCATCTTATCGGGGTCGTACATCTCAGCTAATGTCTTTTCGGGATGGCCGGCACGAGTGATAAGTATCTCTTCGGCTGCTTCGGTTAGTTGGGCGCGTTTGTCTTCGCTTATTTTGGGGAAGGGGAAGGTGTTGTAGCAGAGCTGAGCACTATAACGATAATCTGTTTTTAGCCTTCCGCCTACTGTGCGTACCCATGCCATGTGCATTTTGCTGGTTAGAATGCCGAATAGCCAAGTTTCTGCATCGTAAATGGCTAGATTGGGGGCTACTATAATATTATTATTACTTAAATAACCCATAGGTATGTATGATCTATTTTCAGATGATACCATTGGTATGAAAATAGAATATTTACCTTTATTCCCTTCATTCTGTTCTCTAAATCTATATGGAGTATCTGCAAGTTTTCTGCCTGCTACATCAGGACTTCCTAATCTATTTTCTTTGCACTTCTGAAAACGGGCTAATAATAATGGATTATTTTTGATTATCTGATACTCATTATCATGTATCCATAAACAAAATCTTTGTTTTCCTTGGATAAATTCTAATGCACCAATAAGATTCTTTATAAATAGTGATAGAGAAGAATCATTATTTAATAGTTCATTTTTTTCATCGCTTGATAATAGAAGTGCTCCTCCATCATATGCCATATTACCAAAAGAAATGTCTTGAAAGTTTGAAATAGATTTAGTCGATTTACATACAATAGTATCACTTCCAGGCGTGAGATAAGCGTTAATTTTATCGACTAGAATTTTGTTATTATTTATATATAAGGTTTTCTTCTTATTGTTCTGATTTTCTAGTCCAATTATAACACAAGTTACACCTGCATTATACTTTGCATTGTTTGACCATTTAAAAGATTGTACGGCAAAAGCAATATTTAGCCCAATAGCTAGAATTGGATTCCATAAAATCGAGACTTGTTCCCCTTGGCATATAGAGTTTGTACTAACAAACGCTAATTTAGCTTTACTGTTTGCTATATAAAAAGCTCCTATATAAAACCAACATGAAATATAGTCCAAAAGCCTTTTGGACTCAATGTCTTTTAATACAACATCAATATCTTTTTTTTGCTCTTTATCTTGTAATTTGCCCCCTAAATACGGCGGATTCCCAAACACAAATACTTCCTCTTCAGCAGTATGCGGACAAACTACACTCCAGTCCAAACGGCAAGCATTGCCACAAACAATCTGCGTGATGTTGTGCAAAGGCAAAGCGCGCGTATTTACATTAAAAGCATCGTGCAGCTTCTTGTTCATCTGATGTTCTGCCAGCCACATAGAAAGCATAGCAATCTCGTGAGGGAAGTCCAACAGCTCAATGCCATAAAACTGATTGAGCTTGATGCACGAGCCATCGATAAACTCCAGTTCGCCCTGTGCATAGCATTGACGATTGAGTCTCAATATATCCATTTCGAGCAGACGCAACATCTTGTAAGCAATAATCAAGAAGTTACCGCTACCACAAGCCGGGTCGAAAAACTTCATCTTCGATATGCGTGCCAAAAGTTTATTGTTTGCTTTCACAATAGGCTTTACTTCCTCGTAGAAAGCCTTGGTAGAGAGCATACCCACCTCGCGCATCCGCTTCTTCTCGTCGAAGAAAGCCTGCTGCTTGTTGAACTCCTCGCGCAGTTCGTCTAAGAAAAGCGGGTTGATCACCTTCATAATGTTGGGCACGCTGGTATAGTGCATCCCTTGGTTGGCACGCACATTGGGGTCGACCACTGCTTGAATCATCGAGCCAAAAATATCGGGATTAATATCCTGCCAATTCAGCTCCCCACACTCCATGATGATCTGTCGAGCCTTAAAGCTCATTTTTGGAATTTGAATATGATTGGAGAATAGTCCACCATTTACATAGGGGAATTGTGTAATGATTTTCATCGTATCGGCATTACGTTCACGAATATCCATCACATTGAACGTTGCACCCAAATAGTCGGCCAAGTCGCTACCGTCCTCTTTTGTGTAGCGCACAATAGAACCGGTAAACAAGTTCTCTTCGAAAATGCCTGTATCTTCTGCAAAAAAGCAAAACAGCAGTCTGGCTATAAAGATATTCAGATCGTGCAGCTCGCTTTTGCTACTAAAGTCATTGTATGCACGAAGCTCATCGTGTAGTTTGGCTAACTTCTCGGCCGCTTTTACATCGGCAGGACTTTCGCCTATCGAAACAAAACGCTCCACGCCACACAGCGGATAAAAGAACGCAAAATCACAATAAAGACGAGTAAGCGGATTTTCGTACGACTCACCTTCGCGCATATCGTAGGCCAATATCCTTTCTCCATCGCTCACAGCAATGATTTTTGGCGCAGCTTTCACCACCTGAGCATCGCATTTCATACCCTCTAATGTAGCAGTCATAGCAAGGGTCGAAGTAGCTCGATAGCCCAACAGCCCTTTGATGAGCAGACCCTCGTAAGAGGTCAACACCCCTTTGCCCTCCTTGTAGCGGCGAATGTCGGCATCGCTTTTGCCAAAAGCCTTTAGAATGGCAAAACCCACTTCGGAGGCCGCCACACCGTGCTCTTTGAATATTTCTAATGAGGTTTCAATATCTTGGTAGCTCAAACTCTGCTTTTTTGCCATAGTCTATCTTTCTTTATTACTGTTATACGGTTCTTATGTTGCTCTATACGCACCGTTGAAAAATGTATATATGCAAATGTATGAAAAAAATATACTCTATGAAGACAAAACCATAGATTTATCTGGGCAACAATAATTCAGTTCTTAAATAAGTAAAATGTATTCATCCAAAATAGAGTGGCAATCGTTATACAATCATCAATTTAATATAAATAGAAACAAATAGAGATTATGAAAAAACTAACCATTATTCTTGCCCATAGCAATTATAGTAAGTCAATTGCCAATAAAGCAATTATAGATCGGCTCATAGAGAGGTATCCCGATGCAACGCTAAAGAATATCTCAGAACTATATCCTGATTTTAATATTGATATAGAGACCGAACAGAAAAGCCTTGTAGAAGCTGATGTAGTATTGTTGCAATTTCCTGTTTATTGGTATAATATGCCTGCCATTCTTAAGCAATG
>CAMTPA010000015.1 GCA_947074275.1 uncultured Bacteroides sp. | reverse complement strand
CTACACTAATCTTAACACTCTTTCCCTACACGACGCTCTTCCGATCTTTCCTAACGGCTTTTTAGTGAATGGGAAAAAAGAAAAATCTTATAATGAGAGTTACTTGGGATACCACACTAATGTTGACAAATACGCAACAGCAACCTATGATTGTGTTGGTACAATAATTGCGGTTGATTTATCAAGAATTAAACAGTCTGGTGATAAAAGCAATCCGTATGAACCAGTTTTATCTTATCGCCAAATTTTCGATATAAGAGATGCTTCGGAAATAGCATCAAAAGTGATGAATTCCAATAAAAACAATCCATTGGAAACCTATAAAATAATTGCACCAACTGGTAAACAATTGCTAATAGGACCCAAATATACCTATACCAGTGAACGTGATTCTTATGAATCGAACTATTATTTGAATACAACTGTTTCAGGAAACCATATATATGAGAAAACATACGGATATACAAAAGATAAAATAGACGACAATGCTTTTTATTGGCAGTGTGAAGTAGGCTCTAGTGTTACAAAGGTTACAAACACTCCTCAATCTGGTACTATTTCTAAAAATAGCGATATTAAGGATAATAATATATACAATGGTAGACTACTCGCTGTTCCATCTGTTTACAATGCGGATGAAATTCATAATTGGTACTTAATGAATGATTCTAATTTGTGTATTGCTCATTTTGAGATAACCTATAAAGATGTTAATGATATAGGTCCCAAGGCAGTCAATACGCTTAATGTTGCACTCGATGGTAAAACCAGGAAAGACTTGGATTTAATGTATAAACCATTGGTTAGAAAAAACTTTGATTTTCTTGATAAAGATGCAACAAATAATTTCTATAAAGGGCAAGCTCTGCCTTGGGAAGAAAGTACTTATGGCTTTTATTCAAATTTTTCTACGAAGGAGGTGATACCAGAGTGGAGTGAATATGCTTTTTTCAAAAATTCAGATGCGTTGGGTAGTAAATGGTTTCAGGGTGGAAAAACGGATAGAACTTATGCACGAACAGGTGTAGAAGGACGTATGTATTACATTGATGCGGCTGAAACTCCAGGTGTAATATCTAAGCTAGATATTAGTGATGCTTGTTGTCCAGGAACACAGGTTTATGTATCGACTTGGATTCATAATTTAAGCAATAGTGACAAATTGGGACCAAATCTAAACTTTGAGATTGTAGGGATTAATGCAATAACTGGTGAAGAGGATATTTTTCAGACTTATACTACGGGAACGATGAACCATAAAGATGGTACCATCGGTGCTGATAGAGGGAATGTGTGGAATCAAGTTTTCTTTTCGGTAATGGTGCCTAAAAAAGATTATAGCCAAATGTTTTTTCGAATTATAAACAATCAACTTCATACAGAGGGTAATGATTTTGCTATTGATGATATTGATATTTATATGATGAAGCCTGCTGTAGAGGCTAAGCTTACTGCGCCAATGTGCGGTAATAGTGCTGTGGTGACATTGGAGATTGATTATGATAAAATGATAGATATTACAGGCCTTAATGGTAATACTGCAGATGTAGCACAGCCCATTGGTTATTGTATTGTCGATCGTATAATTTATGATCGATATTTAGGAGGATATGATGCAGATGGCAATATTGTTGCTAATCCGACTCAAGAAGACGCTTTGAATGCGGCTCTTGTGAAGACAGTGAGTAGTTCGAATTTTACAGGAGCATCTGATTTCTCTTATTTTATGCTTAGACACGGGGCTGGAGATGATTATTTTGAAAATACATACCCCCAAGAGCCTGATTTGACCTTGGTAGATGTGTTGACAATTGATGATTATTTTCAAAAATTTGATATAGCATTGTCTAATACCTCAGAAAAAATATTTCGTAAAGTAGATTCATCGAATACTGGAAATAAGACGCTGCTTGCTTAAACGCAAATGATAGGAACAAACGCTGTACCTATCGCGGCAGGACGTGAATATTATGTGATATTCAGTGTGTTTAGTCCTAAACATATATCTGCAAGCGATTATGCTAAATACGAAGATGATACCAATCCACTTTATCATAATCCTATAGAAGATAGTTATTATAGTGATAACAAGGATTATTTGAAAAATAAGCTTTATTATACAACGCAAGGGAATTGTGATATTTTCACGGAATACATCTTAACGGGAACATTGGGTATCGAGGTAGACGGCCAAGCTTTTCTTTTTTACGGCGGTACAGAAATGTGTGCCAATACGCGACCCACTTTTGCAGTGAAAAAAATAAGCTATGTAATAGATGGTAAAGAAGAAGAGGTAACAACCGAGTCTATCGGTCTTTATTTTGATTGGTTTAAAGGAGACTTATCCGATTACGAAAAGAAGTGTTATTATATAGCAGACCTCAGTTCGGAGTCGTATGTGAAAGAAGCCACCGAAGGAACTGGTTTAAATTATATATCTATAAAGGATGCTTTAGAGAAATTTAGATCTATGTATTATACTGCAGGAAAGGTTTCAGATTATCCATCAGACGCTGCCAATGGATATTTGCCTGCTATGCGCAAGTTATTGATAGATTTAACTACTGACCATCCAGGTACAGGCTTTGATGATGATAATACCTTAATGCTTTATAAAACGTCTTACAACCCGTTGATAAAGAATGTGATGGGCTACATAAATGATATATTGGCCATACCAATTGCTAAAACAATCAATGCAAGTATGATAGTAGGAGGTAATCGTCCTTTGTCTTCTGTTATTTGTTTAGATGCTCAAGCTATTGCTATTACATCTTCGGATCTTGCACCTGCGATGGCATTGGGTGAAACGAATGTAAATTATGGCATTCCTATTGTTCCAGTACGCGTAGGGCTTAGTCAAATAAAAGAATTGAGTAGCAATAACTTGAATGATACAGATCGCTATTCCATTCCTTATTTAAAAATACCGATTCGTTACGCTGAATTTAGTCATAAAGATTTTAAGGAAATTAGCGATGTGATTGAGTCGAGCGAACGATACCGTCAAATAATACTTGCCGATACTGACGACCCTATTGCTGCTAAAGAGGGACACTTGGGCGATGTAGTAGGTGTTATTCAACTAATAAATGTACATAAAACCGACCCCGACGCTGTAATAAGCTCTAATACGGGTGATTATATTGCAATTTATTTTTATAAAGATGATTCGGGCAAACTACCAGTCAATTTTAGAGAGGGGTATAGCTATACATTGAAGTTTTTCATAAGCGAGTACAGTGAAGTGGCTGGAGTTGCTAATACTTGTGAAGGTAGCGTTTTTATTCCAATGAAAGTAGTTCCTGAATATCAGATTTGGACACCTCAGGAAATTAGTACGGGAGTTTTTAGTCGGAATTGGAATAATGATGCCAATTGGAAAAGAGCTGAAGCCATTGATTTTTATTGTTCATCGAGCTATATGGCAAATGATGATAATTACGACGGAACATTGCTGAACGAACGAAAATCGTTTACTCCTATTTTTAATACAAAGATTATTCTTACCGAAGCAGGTTTGAAAGCTCCCAAGTTGGTAAGTCTTAATACCAGTGCTACAACTCACGCTTTGGATATGACAACGAGTGAAAGTGAGATTGGTATGGCAACTGATAACATCGAGTTTGATATGGCTATTACAAACAAAGTGCCAGAAACTGCGGTTGAACCGTTTTATTATCCTTGTACCTCTTTTTATGCTAATCGTTGCGAACAGATTTACTTTGGAGCTGGGGCAACGTTGATGAATCCTCACAAACTTGTTTACAATGTGGCAAGAGTTGATTTCTCCATCAACACAAAGCGGTGGTATCTGTTAGGGTCTCCGCTTAAAGGAGTTGTCGCAGGTGATATGTACACTTTATCGGTTACGGGAGGACAAGAAACAAATGCTTTTGAAGATATTGTTTACAGTAACGTTTACAACGATAGATTTCAACAAGCTGTATATCAACGCGGATGGGATAAGGTGCAAGCCACTGTGTACGATTTTAACGGTGCAACTACTGACCCAGTTTTGCAAACCCAACGCAATGTGGCGGTAAAGGCTGCATGGAGTAGTGTCTACAATGATGTGGCGGTGCCTTATATTCCTGGTGTTGGTTTTAGCATCAAATCGGTACCTGCTGATGATACTCAACTGAATACAACTTTCCGTTTGCCCAAAAATGATACTCACTTTGACTATTACACCGACGAAGATGCAAGTGATGTAGGCGACCGTACAAATGTATCTGCTATACGTGGATCGGAGCTGGGAAAGCTGGCAAGTGATAACCTGAAAAATGGCGGTGAATGTGATGCCTTACTTAGTTTTAAGGATGCGAGCACGGGAGGCAATAATCTTGGTAATAACGATAAGACCAATAAGTTGTATTTACTTGCAAACCCATTTATGACTTATCTTGATATGAAAAAGTTTTTCAACGTTAATACAGATTTTAAATCGGCTTATTGGTTGATGACTGGTGATAAACAATTGGGAGTAATAATGGATGGAAGTGTTAGCGCATCGGATGCGGATGCTGATACAAGTATTGCACCTATGCAGGGCTTCTTTGTGCAGTTGGCCGATGGTGCAAGTGTCAATCCAAAAGTGGTTTATCAAGCTGATATGATGACCGATTATAATGCTGCTGGCAATACACTATTGACAAGGAGTTTCAACGGAGACGCAATAAAACAACTTTATATTACGGCTACGCGCAATGGAGTGTCGGGTACGGCCTCTTTGTGTATGATAGAAGATGAATGGAACGAGAACGAAACCTTTGACTTACCCACTTTGTTGGATGGTAATTGGGAAGAATGCCCAATGGTATATACAATAGCCAATAATCAAGCAATGCAGATACAGACAATTAAAGGTGTGTCTACCATTCCATTGGGTATTTATAGCAATAGTGAAGAGGCTGTGGTGATGCGTTTTGAAAATGCTGAGTTGTTTGATGGGTTAGCCTTGTGCGATACTTATACCAATACAATTGTTCCTATAGAAAGTGATAAAGATATGGAATTGCCCGGTAATACCAACGGACGCTATTTACTTATTTTTTCTACAGGTGTTGAAGATGATTTAAAAGAAAGTATTACAATATCTTCAATTGAAAGAGGTACTATTTGGGTTACCTCGGATAAAAATGACCTGATTGAAGAAATCGTTGTTTATGATACGGCTGGTAGAGTATGCGAACATCTTGTAGGAATAAACAGTTGCAGTCAAATAATATCTATTGAAAGAGGTGTATATATCGTGTATGTACGTACTGCTCAGGTTGTGCAAAATGGAAAAGTAATGGTAAAAAACTAAACGAAATGAAATATAGAGAGAGTTTGAAAAGCCTGTGGGTGATAACATTTATAATGTTATTATTCGCAGGCTGTATTACTTCTGATGATAAAAACAGTGGCACAACTAAAGTGCGAGTAGGTGATTCACTTCCTGTTTTTTCGGTAACAGCCAATGATGGTGTTGTGTATAGTAATGAATCTCTAAAAGGCTATGTAGCGGTAATTGTGTTTTTTTACACGCCCTGTGGCGATTGTAAGCAAGCGATGCCAATCATTAATGAGGTTTATGAACGCAATAAAGACAATGAACGAATGCGATGGATAGCTATCAGTCGCTCGGAGGGAGAACAGAATGTGGCTGCTTATTGGGAGGAAAATCATTTCTCACTACCTTATTCGGCGCAAGCAGACAGAACAGTATACGATCTTTTTGCTTATTCGGGCGTGCCACGTATTTACATAACCAATAGGCAAGGAACAGTATGTGCAACATACGATGACTCTGTTCCGCTCGACGCTAATGAGTTTGAGAGTACAATTCAAACAATTGATAAATAGAGTGTGAACAGTTGTCGGGTTGAATATGAAGAGTTGACAATTAAACTGTTAACATCTGATAGGAGCTGGTTGGTGCAGGAAAATAATAATTAAAATGCAAGTGATAGCTTTTGTTTGCTTTTGTTATTTACCTAATTTTGCGTAAAATTTTAGAGTTACAAAATGAATCAACCATTGAATACAATAGAAGAGGGTATTGAAGCCATCCGTCAAGGGCAAATTATTATTATAGTGGACGATGAAGATCGCGAAAATGAAGGCGATTTTGTTGTGTCTGGTGAAATGATAACACCCGAAATTGTGAATTTTATGATAACAAATGGCAAGGGATTACTTTGTGTGCCATTGACAAAAGAACGATGCAGAGAGTTGCAACTAAATGCGATGTCGGACGATAATTCCTCAATCTTGGGAACTCCTTTCACAATGTCGGTAGATTTGCGTGGCTATGGTTGCACCACAGGGGTTTCGGCCTATGATAGAGCAGCCACAATAAAGGCATTGGTGTCAGGAGGTGTGCGACCAGATGAGTTAGCTCGTCCCGGGCATATCTTTCCATTGTATGCAGCCGATGGGGGAGTGCTCGAACGCAACGGACATACAGAGGCGGTAATCGATATAACGCGTCTTGCTGGGTTGAAGCCCGGTGGTGCATTGATTGAGATACTCAATCCCGATGGAACAATGGCGCGTTTGCCTCAGCTTATAGAAATAGCTCGACGTTTTAACTTGAAGATTATTTCTATCAAAGATTTACAAAAGTATCGCACTACGCACAATTTGTAGTAATGAAGAATAAGTTGGTGGCACAGTTTCGTTCGGAAGCTGTGCCACCAATTTATTTATAGAAGTATAGTTTACAGAACCAATATTTTCCTGTAAATTTGCACTCTGAAAATTAACAAATAAAAAGATTATGGCAGCAAAACCCAGTATACCGAAAGGAACTCGTGATTTTTCGCCGGTAGAAATGGCGAAACGTAACTACATATTCAACACCATTCGCGATGTATACCACTTGTATGGATTTCAACAAATAGAAACTCCTGCTATGGAGATGCTATCTACTTTGATGGGAAAATACGGTGATGAAGGCGATAAACTGCTTTTTAAAATCCAAAATTCAGGCGACTATTTTAGTGGGATTACAGATGAAGAACTACTAAGTCGCAATGCTGCCAAGCTTGCAAGCAAATTCTGTGAGAAAGGGCTGCGTTACGATTTGACAGTTCCTTTTGCACGCTATGTGGTGATGCACCGTGATGAAATAACATTTCCTTTCAAACGCTACCAAATTCAGCCTGTTTGGCGTGCCGATCGCCCTCAACGAGGTCGTTATCGTGAGTTTTATCAATGTGATGCCGATGTGGTAGGCAGCGATTCGCTTTTGAACGAGGTGGAGTTGATGCAAATAGTAGATACGGTATTCAGCAAGTTTGGTATACGTGTTTGCATTAAGATAAACAATCGCAAAATACTTTCGGGTATTGCCGAAATTATAGGCGAAGCCGATAAGATAGTAGACATAACGGTGGCTATCGACAAGCTTGACAAGATTGGCTTGGATAACGTAAATGCCGAGCTTATAAGTAAAGGTATTAGCGATGAGGCTATCGAAAAACTTCAGCCTATTATTTTGCTTAGCGGAACAAATGCCGAGAAATTAGCAACTTTAAAAGAAGTGTTGTCTGCCAGCGAAATAGGTTTAAAAGGAGTAGAAGAAAGTGAGTTTATTCTATCTACACTCGATGCGATGGGGCTGAAGAATGAGATAGAACTTGATTTGACTTTGGCTCGTGGGCTGAACTATTACACAGGTGCTATTTTTGAAGTAAAAGCATTGGATGTGCAAATAGGAAGCATTACAGGTGGTGGACGCTACGATAATTTGACAGGTGTATTTGGTATGTCGGGTGTTTCGGGAGTGGGAATCTCATTTGGTGCCGACCGCATTTTTGATGTGCTTAACCAATTGGATTTATATCCCAAAGAAGCTGTAAATGGTACACGTTTGCTTTTTGTGAACTTTGGAGCTAAAGAAGCTGCTTATGCGATGCCGCTTTTGGCAAAGGCTCGTGCCGCTGGTATTTGTGCAGAGATATTTCCCGATTCGTCGAAGATGAAAAAACAAATGAGCTATGCTAACGCTAAAAATATTCCGTTTGTGGCTATCATTGGCGAAAATGAAATGAACGAAGGAAAAATGACATTAAAGAATATGGAAATAGGCGATCAACAACTTGTTTCTATTGATGAGTTGATAACTATTGTTTCAAAATAAGGCCTCATTTATTGGGGGAATTTTATTGAAAAAAGAGATTCCATATATTACTCATTATTGTAAAGATAATGATATAGTATATGGAGTCTCTTTTTTTTTATAATATAGGGTCAGAAAGAAATCTTATCTAAGATACCTCCTAAGTAGGCCAATGCAATACCATAATTTGTCATAGGTATGTGTTGTTCTTTCGCCTGCTCTATTCGGCTGAGCACGTGTTTCCGATTGAACATACAAGCACCACACTGAATGATTAAATCGTAACTACTCAAATCTTTTGGAAAATCATTTCCAGTCGTAATATCAATATGTAGTTTCTCTCCAATTTTTTGCCGCAACAAGCGAGGAAGTTTCACTCTGCCAATATCTTCATTTAGGGGTACGTGTGTGCAGGCTTCGGCTATCAACACACGTGACTCTTCTGTAAGTTGTCCAATGATGGGTGCGCTTTGTACGTAGTAATCTATATCACCTTTATAAGCAGCGAACAACACTGAGAAAGATGTCAATAAACTATCGGCAGGCTTTTGCTCATATACTGCATTAAATACTTGTGAATCGGTAATGATGAGTTTGGGTGAATAAGCCAAAGTCTTTAACGTAGCAGAAAGTTTGTCGGTGGTGCAGCTCATTACCAAACACTTTTTATCCAACAGCTCACGAATCGTTTGCACTTGTGGCAATATTAAACGCCCTTTGGGTGCTTGTAAATCCTGTGGCATTACAAGTAGCACAAGGTCTTCTTCACCTACCAAATTGCGAGTGATTGATTGTGCATCAAAATCTTCGGGTAGGCGAGATAGAATAGCATTGCGAATACTCTCTATACCATCATTGGTTAGCGCACTTATGATAATGGGCGATTCACTGCTTTTCTTTTCTATCATTTGAGCATCTCGTGCTACGTTGTCACGAATATCTGCTTTGTTCAAAATCAATATAGTAGGAATTTTTTTCTCTTGTAGCAATTTTAGCCAAGTAGCCTCTTCAATCATATCGGGTTGACATAGCATCAATGCAATATCGGCACGTTCTATTGCCTTTTGTGTACGTTGTATGCGTAGCGTCCCCAATTCGCTATTATCATCAAATCCGGGAGTATCTATAAAGAGGCAAGGGCCAATGCCGTGTATCTCCATAGCTTTGGTCACAGGGTCGGTGGTAGTGCCGGGCTTATCCGATACCAAAGCTGTATCTTGTTTAGTTAGTGCATTGATAAGTGATGATTTACCGCTGTTGGTTCGTCCCAACAAAACAATATGAAGCCTATTGGCGTGAGGAGTGGCAGGATGTTTCATATTTTAAATGATTAAAACCTGAAATCGCGTTTACCTTCTGCGATTTCTTGCAAATTTCGTTTCGCTATCTCTTTTACTTTCGGATTGGGTATTTTTTCTACTTCTTGCTCTATCATCTTTACCGCTTTGCTGCGTGTATTGTCCGAAGCATAATCCATTAAGTATTCTTTTAACGTGATGAGTGAGTTGGGAGCACAGCAATTGGCTATTTGCCCCGATTTAATAAGCGACATAAAGCGATCCCCTGTACGTCCCATTCGATAACAAGCTGTGCAGAAGCTGGGAACGTGCCCTAAATCGAGTAGCCAGCTCACAATTTCGTCTAAGGTACGTTGGTCACTGATGTCAAATTGTGCAGAGTTTTCAGCGTCAGGAGTTGGTTCTGCGTACCCACCTACACTGGTTTTAGAACCTCCACTTATTTGTGACACACCTATCTCAAGTACCTCTTTGCGCGATTTTTCCGATTCGCGTGTAGAGATAATGATGCCTGTGTAGGGCACTGCAATACGTGTCACTGCCACAATACGTTTAAATATGGCATCGGATATGGCATTGGGGAAATCGGTGGTTTCAATATCGTCGGCGGGGCAAATGCGTGGCACACTTATGGTGTGTGGACCTACGCCAAAACGGGCTTCTAAATGTTCGGCGTGCATCATCAACCCCACAAAATCGTATTTGTAGGTATTCAAACCAAATAGCACTCCGATACCTACATCGTCTATGCCACCTTCCATCGCTCTATCCATCGCTTCGGTGTGATAGGCATAGTTGCTTTTCGGGCCTGTGGGATGCAAAGCCTCGTAGTTTTCTTTGTGATAGGTTTCTTGAAATAAAATGTAGGTGCCAATACCAGCTTCTTTTAGTTTGCGATAATTCTCTACCGTAGTAGCTGCAATGTTTACATTTACTCTGCGTATAGCACCGTTTTTGTGTTTAATGCTGTAAATGGTTTCAATCGATTCGAGTATGTAGTCGATAGGGGCGTGTTGGGGATGTTCTCCTGCTTCGAGTGCCAAACGTTTATGTCCCATATCTTGAAGTGCTATCACCTCTTTTTCGATTTCTGTTTGCGATAGTTTTTTGCGCGAGATACTTTTATTTTTAGCGTGATAAGGGCAGTAAGTACACCCATTCACACAATAATTCGATAGATAGAGTGGGGCAAACATTACTATGCGGTTACCATAAAATTTTTGTTTTATCTCTTTTGCGAGGTCGAATATGCGTTGTGTCAAATCACTCTCTTCGCAGGCGAGGAGGATGGCGGCTTCACGATGGCTTAGCCCTTTGTGTTGTGCCGCTTTTTCCAATATATGTTCTACTAATTGGCGGTCGTGCTTGTGAGCCTCGGCGTATGCCAATGTATTTTCTATTTCCGAATGGTTGATAAACGCTTCGGCTTTTTCTGATGTTACGTTGTAGGTCATAGTTGTTTTTTATAATCTCCTCGTTCCGTAGAAATTTCGTAGCCTATGGTTGCCAGTTGTTTACCAAGTAGGTCGAGACCTTCGGCTGCTTCTGCACCGAGCGAAGCTTTGTTATTGTAAAGTGCATATTTTTTTCGGGTAGTAGCTGGCGATAGATTTGGCATCACCACATTTGCGCCTGCCAATATGCCACGTAGTCTTCCGTCGCTACCCAATGACGCAAGTGCTGTGGTAGATGGAATAAGTACAGTAGGAAACATCAATCGAAAAATTGATATAAGCTTTAATGTCATATCTACACTACCTGCTGGTTGCTGTGCAAATGGAGTGTCTTGGTGTGGAATGAAAGGGCCAATACCTATCATTTGCGGTTGTAACTTTTCGATGAATCGAATATCTTCTATGATGTGGCTAATATGCTGATGGGGGCTACCCACCATAATGCCCGTTCCTGTCTGAAAACCAATTTCTTTAAGCCAACGTAAACATTGCAATCGATGTGCGATATTCATTTGTTTGGGGTGCAAAGTGGTGTAATGGGTAGAGTTGTAAGTTTCGTGGCGCAGCAAATAGCGATTGGCTCCCGCCTTGTATAGACGTTCGTAGTCGTTACGTGTCATTTCTCCAAGCGAAAGGGTGATGGCGCAATCGGGATATTGCAATCGAATGGCTTGCACTACCTCTGCTACCCAATCTACTGGTTGTGCTCTGTCTTCGCCTCCTTGTAGCACAAAGGTACGAAAGCCCAACGCATATCCCTCTTTGCAGCACTCCAAAATCTGTTCTTTCGTCAGCCGATACCGTTCTACCTGTGTGTTCGATTTGCGTATGCCGCAATACAAACAATCGTTCCGACAGCAGTTGCTTATTTCTATCAAGCCACGAATGTATATTTTGTTTCCAAAGCAAGACAAAGTCACCTCCCTTGCCTGTTGGTGCAGATATGATGTCACATCTGCATCCAGGCAAGTCAAGAGTTGTTTGTATGCCTCATCGGGCAATTGATGCTCTTTTCGTAAGCTATCAATCCATTGTTTCATAAGTTTCTTTTCGCTTTATCAGCTCTTGTGCCAATTGGCGACGGCCAGCCACAATATCATTGTGTGTGCAAGGGCCAGTAATGCAGCCTCCTTCACAGGCCATCACTTCTACAAACTGGCCACCCGCTTTGCCTGTTTTGGCACAAGCTCGTAGTAAGGCGATATTTTTTTTGTTAATATCTGATATTTGAATGGCATTTATCTTGTCTGCTTCCTCCTTCAAGTAAGCTTTTACAGCTCCCATCACACCGCCTGCTTGTGCAAAGCCGTGTGCTTCGCGCACTGAATTAAATACAACAGAAAATGGTGTGCTTTGTTCCAATGAAATATCCATACCATCGAGCACCGAACCGATTTCTTCAAAAGTCAGCATATAGTCTATTGCACCATCTTTACGGATTTCTTTTCGTTTTGCTACACAAGGGCCTACAAACACAATTTTTGCATCGGGATGTTTTTCTTTGGCGATACGTGCCGTGTAGTACATCGGTGAACCAGTGGTCGATACGTAAGGTTTTAGAGTGGGGATGTGCTTATCTACCAACTCTACATACGATGGACAGCACGAGGTGGTCATAAAAGATTGCCCCTCTTCCAACTTTTCTAAGAGTTCGTGTGCTTCGTTTTTGGTGGTGTCCATAGCTCCTTGTGCCACCTCTATCACATCACTAAATCCTATTTGTTTGAATGCTCCATATACGTTTTCGATAGTGGTTTTGAACTGACCCAAGATAGAAGGAGCAATGATTGCTACCATCTTCTCGCCTTTACGTATGCCTTCGAGTACATCGAACACCTGAGAAATCTCGAAGATTGCACCAAACGGACAAGCGTTGATGCACTTGCCACAATAAATACATTTATCTTCGTCAATATGCTCCACACCATTTTCATCTTTAGTGATGGCTTTCACAGGGCAAGCCTCTTCGCACGGCACTGGTATATATACAATGGCGTGGTAAGGACAGCTTTTATGACAAATGCCACAACTGATACAAGCGTCGTGGTCGATTTGCGCTTGCCCGTTTTTTTGAAAGCGGATGGCATCTTTGGGGCAATTCATATAGCAACTGCGCGCTACACATCCACGACATAGGTTGGATACTTCGTAGTTGATTTGCACACACGACGAACAAGCTTCATCAATCACGCAAAGAATGTTTTCCTTCTTTTCGCCATTGCGTTTTAAGGCATCGGTGGCATATTTCGAGAGTGAATCTAACTCATCGTGTTCGTCGCTCATATCCAACCCAAGCAAGGGCAGGCATTTGTATTTCCATACTGCGCGCTCTTTGTGTACGCAGCAGCGACCTAAGTGTTTCGATTTTCGGGGTGTTAGTTCAATGGGCAGTCGGTCTATTTTGTCTACCAATTCATTCTTTTTCCAGAGTTTTACAAGTTCCGCCATTAGTCGGTGGCGTACTATCATCACGTTGTTAGTAAAAGCCATATCAATAATTAGGTTATTTTTTTTGCGTGTGCAAAGATAACAATATGTTTACTTATAATCGAATTTTTAACAGTTGCAAATCACTCTTTTTTGCAATGTTTGCTCTAAGATCTATTTTTTGTATACAAAATGCGCAAATGGGGCTTTATTGTGCATTGTCAACGAGATGTAACGCAAGTGTAAATAGAATGTAGAATGTGGCTTCTATCTTTGCATTATCAAAACTAACAAAAATAAAAAGACAATGCGAAGAAAACAAGATTTGCTATATCGCGAACGTGCCATAAGGGTGGGTTTGATGATGTTTGTTGCAGGTTTGATTTTTGTATGTTATATGGGTAGTTCGCTCATTCGCTCTACGCAGCGATACAAGCATCAAACGCTTCAGATTGCGCAAACACAGTAGGATTATTGGATGTTAATATTCCATTTAGTTTCATCGCATTGAAACAAAAGTTTCTCCCCCTTGGAACAAAAGTTTCCTCGCATTGAAACTAAATTAAAACTACACAGTTGAAAAACAGAGCAAACAAGCATAATTCTCTCTTTAACTCTATGATGCTATAAGGTTCTTTTTCTCGAACCTACATTTCGTTCGTGTGTCTTGATGATATACTTCAAGGCATTATTATCGTGAAGAACTGTGCTATCCTTGATTGGTATAAGTGCGGTTCTTTCCTTTCATTGTGGGGTAAGGCTTGGTGATGTATTTTGTTTTACTTATAAATATTTGTCTAAGAAACGAAATAAAGCATCTTTCTGATAATAAATGAAGAAACAGCATATCCCTGCAATGCAGATAGAAAATAGGGGGTCGAGACCCAGTAAACGCGTGAATATCAATGCCGAAATGATGGCCACACAGAAAAAAATAATTAGTAAAATTGCGTAGTAAATGTATCGCATAATTGCTTTAATTTAAAAGATTTATAAGTTGTTCGGTATTTTAATAAACGTTTAACGAGCAAACTTTGTTGAATAACTCCTTTTTTGATTTACTGTATTTTCTATGTAGGGCTAAGTTTGAGTATAAAACATAGCGTTGGTTGAATGTTTAAATATATCGCTTTAATTCGCTATTTCTTTTTGCTTGTTTTGGGTACAAATAAGCTTCTTGACCGTCTCTCCGTAGAGAAAAAAGGTAAAACTACTCAGAATATGACTATAAAGAAACTTTTGGCAGCTATTTGCTTGGTAGCTGCTTCGCATAACTTGACTGCTCAAAGCCAAGTCCAACAACATTTTTTCAATCCACAAGGCGATGCTAAACCGTGGACATTTTGGTATTGGATGTTTGGTGCTGCATCGTCCGAAGGAATTACGGCCGATCTCGAAGCAATGAAAGAGGTGGGACTGGGAGGTGCCTATCTGATGCCGATAAAAGGTGTGAGTGAAGGGCCGCAATACGATGGGCGAGCACAGCAACTTTCGCCCGAATGGTGGAAAATGATTAATCATAGCTTCAAAGAAGCCGATCGGTTAGGATTAAAAATGGGAATGCACATTTGCGATGGTTTTGCATTGGCAGGCGGTCCTTGGAACACGCCTAAAGAATCGATGCAAAAAGTGGTGTGGAGCGATACAGTTGTGGCTGGTGGAAGGTTGAAAAACTTGTTGCTGCCACAGCCTGAGAACTACGAGGGATATTACGAAGACATAGCTACGTTTGCTATTCCTTTGAACAAACAACCTCAAAACACTCAGTTGAAGCCTGTGGTGACATATGGGACAATTGAAAACGAGAAGTATGCGGGCAAACGAACCATTACTCGTGAAGAGGATGGGCGGTTTCGCTCATCGGCTCCTGCGTGGATTCAATATGAATATGCCGAACCAATCACTGCACGCAACATCGAGATTATTCTTTCGGGCAACAACTATCAGGCACATCGCTTGAAGGTGTTGGCAAGTCAAGATGGGGTGAACTATACGGAAGTAAAACAATTGGTTCCTGCGCGCCAAGGGTGGCAAAATACCGATTTTCAGTCTACACACGCACTACCCGAAACTACTGCCAAATATTTTCGCTTTGAGTGGACACCCGAAGGTAGCGAGCCAGGGAGCGAAGATTTGGATGCGGCTAAATGGAGTCCTAATTTAAGAATCAAAGACATTGTATTGCACGCTTCACCACGTATTCATCAATGGGAAGGAAAAGCGGGGTTGGTGTGGCGTGTAGCATCGGCTACCACTCAAGACGAGGTGGCCGACAATGAATGCGTACAATTGGATGAAATCATAGAGTTGCCTGTGGAGAACGGACGTGTGACAGCCAAACTACCTCGTGGCGAATGGCGCATTTTGCGAATGGGACATACTGCAACGGGGCATACCAACGCTACGGGCGGTGGTGCCAAAGGATTGGAATGCGACAAATTCAGTAAGCAGGCTGTGAGAAAGCAACTTGAAAACTGGTTTGGACAGATGTTTGAGAATACTGACTCAGGGATAGCTGAAAAGGTGTTGAAGTATATGCACGTAGACAGTTGGGAATGTGGTAGTCAGAACTGGAGTGGCAACTTTGCTGCCGAGTTTGAAGCACGTAGGGGATATAGTCTAATGCCTTATCTTCCTCTGTTGGCTGGTGTGCCAATGGAAAACACTCAGCGCAGTGAGCAAGTGCTGCGAGATGTGCGCAACACCATCAACGAACTGATAACTGATGTGTTTTTTACCACTCTCAATGAATATGCCAAAGAAAAAGATTGTCTTTTCTCGGCTGAGTGTGTTTCGCCCACAATGGTGAGCGATGGTATGATGCACTATCAGCACGTCGATTTGCCTATGGGTGAATTTTGGCTAAATAGTCCCACGCACGATAAACCAAACGATATGATTGATGCCATACACGGTGCGCACGTCTACGGCAAAAATATCATTCAAGTAGAGGGCTTTACGCAAGTGCGTGGCGTATGGAATGAAGATCCTGCTATACTGAAGCCTTTGATGGATAGAAACTTTGCATTGGGGGTGAATAAACTTTTCTTTCACGTATATACGCACAATCCTTGGTTGGAACGCACACCGGGTATGACGCTTGATGGCATTGGGCTTTTCTTTCAGCGCGACCAAACTTGGTGGGGCGAAGGAAAATCATTTGTAGATTATATTGCTCGCTGTCAAGCTCTGTTGCAGTATGGTCGTCCTGTTGTAGATATAGCAGTATTTACAGGTGAAGAAATTCCACGCCGTGCCATTTTGCCCGATAGATTAGTGCCTATGTTGCCTGGCATAATGGGTACAGAACGAGTACAAAGCGAGCGTATTCGTTTGGCAAACGAAGGTGAACCAACACGTGTTCGCCCCGTAGGTGTAACTCATTCGGCCAATATGGCCGATCCTGAAGAGTGGATAAATCCGCTTCGTGGTTATAGCTACGATTCATTCAATAAAGATGCCTTGATTCGCTTGGCCGAAACTCGTGATGGTAAAATTGTATTGCCTGGTGGTGCCGAATATGCAGTTTTGGTATTGCCTGATGCACACCCAATGAATCCAGACAATCTACCCTTATCGGCGGAAGTTGCCGCAAAGATTGATGAGTTTCGCAAGGCGGGTGTAGTGATTCCTCAATTGCCCTATGTGGCCGATGACTTTTTGGCTTATGGAATAGAAAAAGATGTGATACTTCCTAAAAATATAGCTTGGAATCATCGAAGCGGTGCAGAAATGGAACTTTACTTCATTGCCGATCAGTCGGGGAGCAAGGCAAATACAGCAGCCGAAATTAATGCGTTGGGTGGACGTAAGTTTACAGCTTCTTTTCGCATAAAAGGTAGTCAACCCGAATTGTGGAATGCGCAGACTGGTGAGATAACTACCCCTGCAAATTGGAGAGAGGTAAATGGCCGTACAGAAGTAGAGTTGAATTTGCCTACCAATGGTTCTGTTTTTGTAGTGTTTCCTAAAAATAAACGAGAAGAAATGCTGCCCGTAGAAGTAGTGAATATAGAAAAGATTCCTTTCAACGTGAAATCGTGGACAGTTCATTTCCCTCTTATCAACGAAACCATAAAAACTGACACCCTTTTCGATTGGTCGAAGTCGGACAACGAAAAGATTAAGTTTTACTCCGGAGCAGTCGAATATGAATCTACTTTTGATATGAAAGCAATTCCTGATGGACGTGTTTACTTACAATTGGGCGATATAGCCAATGTTGCTACTGTTTTTGTCAATGGAAAAGAGTGTGGGGTGGCTTGGACTTCTCCTTACGAAGTAGATGTGACAAATGCTCTGAAGCAAGGAACGAATACGCTGCAAGTGAACGTGACTAACACGTGGGCAAATGCTCTTCGTGGCTCCGATCAGGGTAAAGCTCCTTTCGAAGGCATTTGGACTAATGCTAAATACCGTCTGCCAGGCAATGAATTGATTCCTGCTGGATGGTTTGGACCTTATACGCTTATCAGAAAATACTAACCTGTCATAGATAATCGAGAACGAATGAAACGAAATAAACGATACATACTTGCTTTTGGGTTGCTTTGTGTAGTAGCTGCACTGAGAGCTGAAGTAAAACTACCCGCTATTTTTAGCGATAATATGGTGATGCAGCAACAAAGCAATGCCAATCTTTGGGGAACAGCAACTCCAAATAAAATAGTAGCGATAACTACCAGTTGGGATAAGAAAGTGCATCAAACCAAAGCAGATAAGAATGGTGACTGGAAACTTGCGGTAGAAACTCCAAATGCTGGCGGTCCATATAGCATTACTTTCGATGATGGCACAAAAACAAGAATTGACAACATTATGATGGGTGAACTTTGGCTTTGTGCTGGGCAGAGCAATATGGAGATGCCTATGAAAGGTTTTAAGAATCAACCCATTGAGAATGGTAATATGGATGTGTTGAAAAGCGCAAACTCCGATATTAGACTGTTTACAGTAAAACGCACTTCATCGTTGATGCCTAAGACTGATGTTATAGGTGAATGGCAAATGGCGAGTCCTGAATCTGTACGTGATTTTAGTGCAACGGCTTATTATTTTGGTAAACTGCTGAACGAGCAGCTCAATGCCCCTGTGGGGTTGATTGTTTCGGCGTGGGGAGGCTCATCGTGCGAAACGTGGATGAATGCCGATTGGTTGCGTGCTTTTCCCGAAGCGAAGATTCCACAAAGTGAGGCGGATATAACATCGAAGAATCGCAACCCTACACTTCTTTATAATGGGATGTTGAAACCACTCATTGGCACTACGATGCGTGGTGTGATTTGGTATCAAGGCGAAGACAATTACAATCGTGCTTCTACCTATGCCGATATGTTTTCGGCATTGATAGCAGGTTGGCGTAAAGAATGGGGGCAGGGTGATTTTCCTTTTTATTACTGCCAAATAGCACCTTACGATTATGAAATAGTGACCGAAAAAGGGCGGAAGGTGATAAACTCGGCTTTTTTGCGTGAGCAACAAGCGAAAGCGGAATTGATGAACGAGAACGTAGGGATGGCCGTGCTAATGGATGTAGGTATGGAAAAATGTATTCATCCTGCCGATAAACGCACACCGGGCGAGCGTTTGGCACGTTTGGCACTTACCAAAACTTACGGAGTAAAAGGTGTGACTGCCGAAAGCCCTTACTTCAAAGAGATTGAAGTGAAAAACGACACTGTGGTAGTGAGTTTTGAGCGTGCGCCAATGTGGGTAAATACCAATGGTACATTCGAGTCGAAACATTTTGAGGTAGCAGGCGAAGACCGTGTGTTTTATCCTGCTAAAGCGTGGATAGAGCGTAGCAAAGTTTTGGTGAAAAGTGCTGCTGTGTCTCATCCAGTTGCAGTGCGCTATGCTTTCGATAATTATGTGCAAGGTGATTTATATGGCGAAGATTTGCCGCTCTCTTCTTTCCGTTCCGACAGCTGGGAAGAGTGATAACAGACTGACAATTCATTTATGAAACGATATTTTTTTAGCTTCCTATTCTTATTGTTGGGAGTGTGTGCTGTGGTAGCGCAACCCGCTCCTTATGTATGGAATACTCCAAGTTCCAACTCTTCGGAGTCGATGCCATTGGGTGGTGGCGACATAGGAATGAATGTGTGGGTAGAAGATGGTGACATTCTTTTCTATCTTTCTCGTACGGGCACTTATGATGAAAACAACACGCTTCTTAAACAAGGTCGTTTTCGTGTTTCTACCACTCCTTCTATTTTCAATGACCCAGCCGATTTCAAACAAACTCTTCATCTGAACGATGGGTATATGACTATTGCTGGAACCAATGGCGAGGTGATGCTTTGGGTGGATGTGTTTCATCCAGTGGTGCACGTCGAAGCCAAAACAGAAAGTCCAAGTGCGCTTCACGTGACTTACGAGAATTGGCGTGTTCAAGACCGGCCCATTCGCAAAGTAGAAGGGCAGCAGTGTTCTTACAAATGGGCATTGCCCAAAGAAATTGCCACTACACGCGATTCGATTTGTGCGGATGGTGAATACATTACTTTTTTTCATCAAAATGCCGAGCAGACGGTGTTTGATGTTTCGGTGAAGCAACAAGGATTGGAGGCTGTAAAAGATAAAATGTACAACCCACTGAAGAATCTTACTTTTGGTGGACGTTTAAGTGGTGCTCAATTGCAGTTTAAAGAATCTTTAAATGGGGTTTATGCCGACACAGATTACACCGCTTGGCTTTACGAAAGCAAAAAAGCGAAGCGCAACCACGATTTTAAGATTGTGCTGCATACTCAGCAGGGCAGTGTAGATGATTGGAAACAATCGTTGGCGGATATGGAATTGGAAGTAAAAGCCAATAAAGACCGTGTAGCTGCTCGGCGTTGGTGGAATGAGTTTTGGAAACGAAGCTTTATTGAAGGTGGTGGCGAAGAGGGGGCAGATGTGGTGCGCAATTATACATTGTTTCGCTATATGCTGGGTTGCAACGCTTATGGCAAAGACCCCAGTAAGTTCAACGGTGGCCTGTTTACTTTCGACCCCACTTATGTGGATGCTAAGATGCCCTTTACACCCGATTTTCGTCGTTGGGGCGGAGGCACGATGACGGCACAAAACCAACGTCTTGTCTACTGGCCGATGTTGAAGAGTGGTGACTTTGATATGATGAAATCGCAGTTCGATTTTTACAACCGTCTATTGCTTACGGCAGAGTTACGTAGTAGAATATATTGGGGGCACGATGGTGCCTGCTACACCGAGCAGTTGGAAAACTATGGCTTGCCCAATCCAGCCGAATATGGTTTTAAGCGTCCCGAATCGTTCGATAAAGGAATTGAATACAACGCTTGGTTGGAATATCAGTGGGACACGGTGTTGGAGTTTTGCCAAATGATTCTCGACACAAAACGCTACAACGACGAGGATATTACTCCTTATCTGCCGATGATAGAGAGTGTGGTACAATTTTTTGACCAACATTATCGCTTGTTGGCATCGCAGCGTGGGCGTAAAGATTTGGATGGTGATGGAAAGTTGATTATCTATCCCGGCACAGCGTGCGAAACCTACAAGATGGCTCACAACCCAGTGACTACTATCGAAGCTCTTCGCTCGGTGCTTCGTTCGTCGGGTCTCAACTCTGAGATGTTAGAGCGTATTCCGCAGTCGCCTTTGCGCTATGTAGATGGCAAACAGATGATTGCGCCAGCTCTTTCGTGGGAGCGTGTCAACAACATCGAAACTCCTCAGCTCTATCCCGTTTTTCCTTGGCGTAGCTACGGAGTGGGCCGTCCCAGTTTGGAAACAGCAATCAATACCTACCAATACGACCCCGATGCGTTGAAGTTTCGCACACACGTAGGCTGGAAGCAAGATAACATTTGGGCTGCTTGTTTGGGGTTGACAGACGAGGCAAAGAAGTTGACTTTGAAGAAGATGAGCAACGGCCCACATCGTTTTCCTGCTTTTTGGGGGCCAGGCTATGACTGGACTCCCGATTTGAACTGGGGAGGAAGTGGAATGATTGGTATGCAAGAGATGTTAATGCAAGAGGTGGACGATAAGATTTATCTTTTTCCGGCTTGGCCAGCTCATTGGGATGTTCGCTTCAAGCTTCACGCTGCTCATAAAACAACCGTGGAGGTGACATTAAAGGATGGGAAGATTACTCAGCTGGAGGTATTTCCTAAAGAGCGTGAGAAAGATATAATCAATTATTTGGAAACAATAAATAAGTAAAATAACAACTGTTCAAAGTTGATTTAGTTTCAATGCGATGAAACAAAAGTTCCAATGCGGTGGAACTAAAGTTTCACCAGCGTGAAATAAAAGTTTCAATGGACTGAAACTAAATGAAACAAACTGAAGGGTTGAACACTACAGATATACATAGACTATGACTGGTATGAGAAAGATTACTGCACTTCTTTTATTTTTATGCACCGTTGCGGTGTATGCACAGCAAAACACATCGGTAGCTGGGTTTTATCCCTTGGCTAATAGTGGACGAATGGTTTACAACTTCAACCCCGGTTGGCGATTTCACAAAGGCGATGTGTCAGGAGCCGAAAAAATGGATTTTGATGACTCGGCTTGGGAAATTGTGTCTACGCCACATACGGTAGAATTGATGCCTGCCGAGGCAAGTGGCAATCGCAACTACCAAGGCGAAGCGTGGTATCGCAAACGTTTTGTGGTGCCTTCCGAAACCAAAGGTAAGAATGTTTCGATTCACTTTGAAGCGGCTATGGGTAAGCAAGATATTTATCTGAATGGGAAAAAGATTCAAGAACACGTGGGGGGATACCTCCCGTTTATTATCAACTTAGATGAATACGGAGTTGAACCGGGTGATAGTTGCTTGATAGCAGTGATGACCGATAATAGCGATGATAAAAGCTATCCTCCAGGTAAGCGTCAGTATACACTCGACTTTGCCTATCACGGTGGAATTTATCGTGATGTGTGGATGATTGCCAAATCACCAGTTGCCATTACCGATGCGGTGGAGGCCAACAAGGTAGCAGGTGGCGGGGTGTTTGTTCACTACGACAATATTAGCTCTAAAAGTGCCGATGTATATGTAAATACCGAGGTGGCCAACAAATCGGGCAAAACACAATCGGTAGTTGTAGAAACCACCCTGACCGATAGTGTAGGCAAAGTAATAAGGGTTGTTTCAAATCGCATATCGCTTGGTGTAGGCGAAAGTAAAACTGTCAATCAGAAAATCGTGGTTCGCAACCCTCATCTTTGGTCGCCACAATCTCCTTATTTATATAAGGTGCAATCGTGCATCAAGCAAGGCGGTAAGATGATTGATGGTGGGATTACACGCATTGGTATCCGCAAAGCTGAGTTTAGAGGCGAAGCAGGATTTTGGCTCAATGACCAGCCTTATGGCCAGCTTGTAGGAGCCAACCGTCATCAAGATTTTGCTTATGTGGGCAATGCTTCGCCCAATTCGCAACAATGGCGTGATGCAAAACGTTTGCGTGATGCAGGATGTACTATCATTCGCACGGCGCACTATCCACAAGACCCTTCGTTTATGGACGCTTGCGATGAACTTGGCTTGTTTGTGATTGTGGCTACTCCCGGTTGGCAATACTGGAACAAAGATTCGATATTTGGCGAACGTGCTCATCAAAACACACGCGAAATTATCCGTCGCGACCGCAATCATCCCAGTGTGTTGATGTGGGAACCTATTTTGAATGAAACACGCTTTCCGCTCGAATTTTCGATGGAAGCTTTGCAAATCACAAGAGATGAATTTCCTTATTCGGGCAGACCCGTAGCTGCTGCCGATGTGCATTCGGCTGGTGTAGAAGAACACTATGACGTGGTGTTTGCTTGGCCGGGTGATGATGAAAAAGAAGATAAACCCAAACAGAACATTTTCACACGTGAGTTTGGCGAGAATGTGGATGATTGGTATGCTCACAACAACAACAACCGCGCAAGCCGTAGTTGGGGAGAACGTCCGCTCACCATTCAGGCATTATCGTTGGCCAAAAGCTATGATGAGATGTATCGCACCACGGGGCAATTTATTGGTGGAGCGCAGTGGCATCCGTTCGATCATCAACGTGGCTATCATCCCGACCCATATTGGGGAGGTATCTTCGATGCTTTCCGTCAGCCTAAATACGCCTATTATATGTTTCGTAGTCAAAGCCCAGCCGATTTTGTGTCGCCTGTGATAGAAAGTGGCCCGATGATTTACATTGCTCACGAGATGTCTCAGTTTTCGGATGAAGATGTAGTAGTATTTACCAATTGCGATTCGATACGTTTGTCGATGTACGATGGCGAGAAGAGCTGGACACTGCCTGTGGTTCGCGAAGAAGGACATATGCTCAATCCTCCCGTGGTTTTCAAAAATGTATGGGACTTTTGGGAAGCTCGCAATTTTAGTTATCTGCAAAAGAACTGGCAAAAGGTGAATATGGTAGCCGAAGGTATTATCAACGGCGAAGTGGTGTGTAGCACTCAGAAAATGCCTTCGCGTCGTAGCACTAAACTACGTCTTCGTGTAGATAAAAATGGAAAAGAACTAATGGCAGATGGTTCGGACTTCATTGTGGTGGTGGCTGAAGTGACTGACGACAACGGAAACGTACGTCGATTGGCAAAAGAAAATATTGTATTTACCGTAGAAGGGGAAGGTGAAATCATCGGTGATGAATCAATTCACGCTAATCCGCGCCCCGTAGAGTTTGGCTCTGCTCCTGTGCTGGTTCGCTCTACTCGCACGCCAGGCACTATCAAAGTGAAGGCTAAGGTGCAATTTGAAGGAACACACGCACCTGCCGAAGCTGAAATAGAATTTGAAAGTATAGCGGCAGAATTTCCATATTGTTTTGTAGAAGAAATACAAATAAAAGCTTCTAACAATCGAACTGGCAGCAGCAATGCAACACAACTCACCGAAGAAGAGAAACAAAAACTCTTGGAAGAGGTGGAACAACAGCAAACAGATTTTGGAATTGCTAACTAAATAATTTAGCATTTTCCTTAAATATAGTGAGTACGTATTAATAATTAATCCGTCCTCACTATATATTTTTTAACCAAATAGGGTTGGCATTAATTCTAAAATGAAAAACAAGAAATACGATACTTATCTAAGGATGATAGGTTTGTTGCTTTTACTGATATGCTCTGAAAGCAGTATGGCCATTACACTTTGCAGCTCAAATGTAGTAACAGGCAAACAAGATTATAAAGTGGCAGTTTGCGACTGGATGATTCTGAAACGCCAAAAGATTGGTGCATTTCAATTGGCAAGCGAGTTGGGTTGCGATGGGATAGAACTTGATATGGGCAGTCTTGGAACACGTGATTCTTTTGACAACAAGCTGCGCGAAGATCATTTTCAACAACTATTCAAACAGAAATCAACAGAGTTTAATATACCTATTTCATCCATTGCTATGTCGGGCTTTTATGGGCAGTCGTTTGCCGCACATCCCAACTACAAAGCACTTGTGCAAGACTGCATCAACACTCTCGAAGTGATGGGAGTAGAGGTTGCTTTTCTGCCTTTGGGTACTGGATGTGACTTGCAGAAAAACCCAGAAATTCGCCCCGAATTGGTGAAACGCTTGAAAGAAGTAGGCGATATGGCTGCTGCAAAAGGAAAGATTATCGGAATAGAAACTTCGCTACCTGCTGTCGAAGAGGTGAAGCTACTCAATGAAATTGACTCTCCCGGTATTAAAATCTATTTTAAATTTCAAAATGCACTCGAAAATGGTCGTAATCTTTATAAAGAACTACGCACATTGGGTGGTGAGCGCATTTGTCAGATACATTGCACCGATACAGATGGTGTGACACTTCCCCACAACGAGCGTATTGATATGAAGAAAATAAAAAAAACTCTTCGTAAAATGAAATGGAAAGGGTGGCTCGTTGTGGAACGTTCGCGCAACAAAGATGATGTGCGGAATGTGAAAAAGAACTACGGTGAAAATGTAGAATACCTGAAAAATATATTTCAAAAATAATAAATGCCTCTAATATTCAATTCTATGGCTCAAAAAATTACTATGAAAGGGTTTATGCTCGAACAGCACTTGCGTAAACCTATTTGTGCAGCTATGATTTTGTGTTCGTGGCTTGTGGTTACTCCATTGTCTGCAAATGCTGCGGATGATGTAGCGGTAGTGCAAGTGGTGAATCAACAAATCACAGCGAAAGGTACAATTGTAGAACCCAATGGCGAACCAGTTATCGGTGCCAGTGTGAAGGTCGAAGGTGGAACTACAGGAACAATTACCGATTTGGATGGTAACTTTAGCTTGTCTGTTCCTGCCAATGCCAAATTGGTTATCTCATTTGTGGGTTATCAAACACAGGTTGTACACGTAAAATCTGGAGCGCATCTCAACATTGTGTTGCAAGAAGACTCAAAAGTATTGGACGAAGTGGTAGTAGTAGGTTATGGTACAGTGAAACGTGCAAATCTTACAGGCGCAGTAGCGAGTGTAAAGATGAATGAGTTGGACGATATTCCAGCTACCAACTTGACTGCTGTGTTAATGGGTACAATGCCTGGTGTTACTGTTGGTGAATCTACTGGTAATCCCATTGCAGACGCTTCGATCAAGATTCGTACAAGCGGTTCTTGGAATGATGAATCTCCTCTATATGTGATTGATGGGTTTATTCGCGATGCTACATCTTTCAACCAGCTCGATGCTTCTGAAATTGATAACATCTCTGTGTTGAAGGATGCCTCTGCTGCCGTATATGGTGTGCGTGGTGCTGGTGGTGTTATTTTAGTAACGACTAAGCGTGGTAAAGAGGGTAAAACTTCAATCAACTACTCTGGTTCAGTAGGTTTTTCGAGTGGTGTAAGTATGCCCGATATGATGTCATCATATCAACAGGCTTCTGCATTGAATGATATGTGGCGTGAAGAAATTTACAGTGGGATAGGGGACGCAAGTAACTATACTTTTTTTTCCGATCAAGAGTTGGGTGATTTACAAGGTGTCAATTACAACTGGTTGGATCAAGCTTGGCAAACAGCCCTTAACACACGCCATACACTGAACGTGAGTGGTGGCTCTGAGAAGGTACGTTATTTTATTGGCGGTTCATATACTTATGCTGATGGTAACTTCGCCGATTTGAATATGAATCGCTTCACATTCCGTATGGGACTTGATGTGAACTTCACAAAGTATTTAAAAGGTTCGTTCAATATGAACTACGCTACAAAATCTACCCATATGCCACTCAACAACAAGGATAAAGAACCTCAGTTGATGTATGGTACATTTAGTGATTTGAACCGTATGCCACGCTGGATTCCTGCTTACATTGATGGATTGCCCGTAGGCAATGGTTTGACTTCTTCGGATACGCATCCTTTGGCTATTTTTGATAGTGGGTCTTCTAAATCGAAACGCGATGATAACACCTCAATGGGAGCTAAATTTGATTACGATGTTCGTTGGGTAAAAGGTTTGTCGGTAAATCTTTCGATGAGCTATGCTCGTACTGGTGCTAACGGACGTAATATCTATCGTCCTTATACGGTTTATAACTTTGAAAACTTGACTTACACAAACAGTGCTGGAGAAACTTATACAGGACGACTTGTAAATAACAATTTGGTAGGAAGTACAACACAAACTAATGGACAAAGTTACAGTGATGGAGCTGACTTTGGGTACTCTTATCAAATCAACCCTCAAGTGAATTATACACGTAAGTTTGGTGACAACAATCTTTCGGCAATGTATGTATTTGAAGCTGCTGAGTCGAGTGACAATGGTTTGAGCATCACAGCACAAGATGTCGTGATTGACAATGTAAATTCGCTACAAGGGTTCAATACCAACAATCTGACAGGTACATCTTCTTTCCAACCTTTGACCAGACGTTTGTCGCATATCGGTCGCTTAAATTATTCTTATGCCGATCGCTACTTGTTTGAAGGAACTTTGAGATACGAAGCATCTACTCGTTTTGCACCAGGTTATCGTTGGGGGTTGTTCTACTCATTATCAGGTAGCTGGAGAATTTCTGAAGAAAACTGGTTCAAGAACAACGTTCGTGGTATTGAAAACTTAAAACTTCGTGCCAGCTATGGACGTATTGGTAATGACAAAGCCATTTTAGGACAATGGAGGCAAGCGTATCAATTTGGATCGGGCGATTTCCTTTTGGGAGGTGGTGAAACAGGATCATCTCAAACATTGTTGGAACCTAAATTAAGTGGTTTGGTGGTATTGAACTCATCGTGGGAGAAAACAGATAGTTACAACGTTGGTATCGATTTTATGATGGACAATGGTTTCTCTTTTGAAGCAGACTATTTCTTTAAGCATACTTTCGATATTTTGGATGAAGCAAAAAGTACGTTCCCACAAGCTGCGGGTATTTCGGGCACTACTCCTAAAATCAATTACGGTGCGCAAAATGCTTGGGGTTTTGAATTCTCTGCTGGATACAGAAAGCAAATCAATCGTGATTGGTCAGTCAATGCACGTGCAAACTTCTCATTCTCACGTAGCAAGGTGATTAAGAAATATCAGAATCCTGGTATTGTAGGTACTTGGCAAGATGAAGAAGGACGCATACGCGGTGGTGAGGTAGGTTACAAGGTGTGGAAAGGTAAAAATGGCAAAGGTGATGGTATGGCACGCACTTGGCAAGATGTGGAAGATTATATTGAGTACTTGACAGCCAATACAGCCTCAGGAAATAAAGAAGATATTGATGTGTTGGGATTGAAATGGGATAAACTTCGTCCGGGTATGCTGATGTATCAAGACCGTGGTACAACAGTCAACAACCAGCAACCTGATGGTATTATTAATCAAAGTGGTGACAATTGTATTATTAGCAAGTACGACAGTGCTCCATATAATTACGGTGTAACTCTTGGGTTCAACTGGAGAGGTCTTTCGGTTTCAGCTTTATTGAGTGGACATTTTGGCCATGATGTGGTGTTTGATAAAGGATTTTATACAACAGCATCGGGCGGTGGACGTACTGGTGATTTTTTATCTACTACATCAAACTTGTTGAGCGAATGGTATGGAAATTATGCTATCGCAAATGAGGATGGTTCTTTGGCTAATCCCGATGCTATCTACCCACGTTTAGATAAAAACTCACTTCGCGGTGAACGTTCAGATTTCTGGATGCGCGATGGACACTCATTGCGTCTGCGTACATTGAATGTCTCTTATTCGTTGCCAGCCAATGTGCTTAGTAAGGCAAGTATCGCTTCTTGTCGTGTATTCTTTACGGGAAACAATTTATGGACTATTGTAAATCCATACCCTTATAAAGATGCTTATGTAGGATATTGGAGTGACTACCCTCAAATACGTACATTTAACTTTGGTATTAACATCGGATTTTAATAAAGATATAGACTTATGAAACTAAATAAAAAACTTATCAGCATATTTTGCCTATTGCCGCTTTTGGTGGGGTGCGAAGATTATCTGAATATAGATAATGATGCTGAGATCAGTACCAATATATGGCACAGTGAGCAATCTGCTCAGCTGTTTGTGAATGGTATCTACTCAAAATCTATTCCTGAATTTGGAGGTGACTATGTGTATGGTACTGCTCGTCCCACATCGTGCTCTGATGAAATTGGTGGCAATCTGAATGAGCTTATGGAAGGCACGCTTGGTTTTGGCAAGGTAGGTACTTTCTCGGCCGATAACTACTCTGTTATCCGTAATATCAACATTGCTTTAGACGAAATGAAAAGCAGTAAAATGTTGCCAGCTGCACGTAGCAATATCGAGGGACAGCTATATTTTCTTAGGGCTTATCAACACTGGAAAATGGTGTTGAACCACGGTGGAGTGCCTTATGTAACTACGGTAGTAGATTATTTGACCGATGAGGAAATTAAAAATCAAAAACGTGATAAAACCTCTGATTGTATCAAATATATACAAGAGGATATGCAAAAAGCCATTGATATGCTTCCTGCAAAATGGGACGATTCTAAATGGGGATTGGCGACACGTGCAACTGCTGCATCAATGTTAGGTCGTATCTTGCTCTATTATGCAAGTCCTCAATTCACGCCCAATCAAGGCACACAGGTAGCTCGTGATCGCTGGCAAGCAGCTTATGATGCTAACAAGAAAGCGATAGAAATTTGTACACAAGATGGTTATGGACTTCTAGACTGTACTACAAATGTGACTGAACAATGGCCTGTTGGTACAGATATTAATAAGGTATTCTTAACTCGTGGCTATACAAATAAGGAAGCACTGTTTGTAACTGTGTATGATGCTGCAAAAAAATATCATGGCTATGAAAATAGTGTTCGTCCAGGTTCGCAAACCAACAACACTACATCTCGTCCATCAAATATGCCTTCGCTTTTGTTGGTAATGGCGTTTCCTAATGCAGATGGTTCGGCTTATACAAAAGCAGCCAATGATTTGAATTACTGGCAAGATCGTGACCCACGTTTTTATTCTACTATTGTTTACAACGGTTGCTATTTCCCTTATAAGGGTAATACATCGTATCGTCAGTGGACATATCGCAATGGTGACCCTTCGGGAAATGCTGCAACTTCAACTGGATATTATACTCGCAAGATGCTCAACCCTGCTATTGCAGATTTTTCTAAAACAAGCACTTGTTGGATAGAAATGCGTTATGCAGAGGTGTTGCTAAATATGGCTGAAGCTGCTTTGGAAATTGGTGATGATAACACTATGTACGATTGTTTGGGTCAGTTGCGTAGTCGTGCTGGCATTCCTGTTGGCGATTATCAATATGGACTTAAAGCACCTTCTTCGCTTAGCAAAATTGAGTTGCTAATGAATGAGCGTATGGTTGAATTAGCATTTGAAGGAAAACGCTTTTATGATCTTAGAAGACGTAATATGTTCTCGAATGATTTGGGCGAAAATACCTCAAAGATAAACGGTCAAAAGAAAGCTACTTGGGCAGTGACTTATCAACTTAAATTGGGTGTGAATGCTACCACGTTTGCCAACAATCGCGAAGGTATGACTATGGCGGAAGTAACAAGCAATATGAGAGCTTCGCAAGCGACTGCCACCGATGTAGCTGCAACAATCGATTATAAATGTGTCACTACCGAGGAAGAATTAATGAACTCTACTACGGGTAATTACAACTTCTTTGATGTGCCCGATGGAATCTTGACACGTAGTCCTGGTATTTTACAGACAATGGGATGGTCGTATGATGCTGCGGTTGGTTGTTTTAATCCATTCGAATAGTTCTCGTTCGCTTTTATAGAAAGTCGTTGTTATCTGCTTTTAAGACAGTTAATATTGCATTTGATAGATATGAATAGTTTGTATATTACTTGTTCACAATTGAGGTGTCAACTGTTGATAATTGACAATCGACTTCTGAATATATAGACAATGTGTTGAATATGTGTTGTTTACTGTGTGTGAATTGATAATTTAGTGGAGGTGGGAAGCTTTTAAAGAAGGCTTTCCACTTTCGCTGTGTAAAATAGTTGAGGTTGTACTCGAAAAAAAACGTTTTTTCCGAGTACAATCATCAAAGACGTTCGTCATTTAATATTGAAAGTGATAGATTTTAAATTAATCCTTTAATCATACGTATGAAAAAGTATTTACTTTTGTTTGTAGCAATATTTGCCTCTTTAGGTCAAATTTCTGCTCAGCAACCCAATGTATATGTGGTTGCAGCCGACAACACAGGCGACTATACTACTGTTCAGTCGGCCGTTGATGCCTGTCCCGAAGGAAATCAACGCTCTATTATTTTTATAAAAAACGGCACTTATAAGGAAATGGTCAATGTGCCAAACACCAAACTCATTAGCATCGTTGGTGAAAACAAGGAGAAAGTATTGATTACTTTCGACCGCGATCGTGGTAGTAGTAGCGATTTTACAGACTTTAGAGACATCACTACCTGCCAGTTTTACGGACAAGATATGTATGTAGAAGGCATTACTATCGAAAACTCATCGGGCAATGTAGGACAAGCTGAAGCTCACTATGTGGCAGGAGATCGACAAACGTACAAGGATTGTCGCTTTTTAGGCTATCAAGATACGCAACGCACCAATTCGGGCGCACGTGCCTACTTTAAGAACTGTTTCATTGAAGGGGCTACCGACTTTATTTTTGGTGAAGGAATGATGTATTACGAGGATTGCATCATCAACTGTGTGAAAGGTGGTGGTTATGTTACTGCACCAGCACAATATGCTTTTGTACTTAAGAAATCGGATACAGCTACTGGTCGTATATTGCGTGTCACCTATATATTCCGTGATTGCGATATAACAGCCGATCCAGGCGTGAGCGAAGGAGCATATACTTTAGGTCGTCCTTGGAAAGAGTATTCGGGTGTGTATTACATTGACTGTAAAATGGATAAGCACATCAGTAAGGCAGGATGGAGTGCGTGGAGCACTGATGCTACCAACTCGGCTTGTTTTGGAGAATATGGAAGCCGTGATTTGGCTGGTAACTCGTTGGATGTTTCCAATCGCGTAGATTGGAGTTTTCAATTGGCGCAAGCTGATGCAGATATGCTAACTCCTGAGTTTGCTTTTTCAAAAGCCAATGCCAATGTGGCCTACGACCCGATTGCATTGTGTGAAACGGTAGATGCTCCTAAATATGCAGAACTGAATGGTGATGAATTGTCGTGGCTGCCTACCAAAGATGCTATTGGATATATGGTGTTTAAGAATGGTAGTTTCTTAGCGTTTACTACCAATGATTACTATGCGGTGTCGGATGCAAATGGTCGTTACGCCGTAAAGGCGATGGCTGCTCACGGTGCAACAAGTATAGCGGTACGTGCAGAAAATATCACGGAGTTGACCCTGAAAGCATTTCCTACTGCCGAAGGTTTTGGAAAAATGGCTACGGGTGGACGTGGTGGAAATGTAGTAACTGTAACCAATCTACAAGATGATGCTACGGGAACTATTCCTGGTTCACTTCGTTGGGCTTTGAATCAATACCCAAGCGATTTTACGGTAGTGTTTGCGGTCTCTGGTCGCATTGAGTTGGTGGCTCCTCTGAAGGTGCAGAAGTCAAACTTCACAATAGCAGGGCAAACAGCCCCAGGTGACGGTATTTGTATCACCAAGAATAAAACGAACTTTGGAGGTTCTAAAAATTTTATTCTGCGTCATATTCGCTTCCGCATCGGTCAATCGGATATAAATGGTGAAATCATAGCTGAAAATGCTTTTGGTGCAGAGAATGCCGAAAACTACATTATCGACCATTGTACGTTTGGTTGGTCGGTTGAAGAAAATATCAATACGTTCGACAATCATTTTCATACAGTGCAATGGTGTATCGTTCACGAAGGATTGTATGATGCAGGTCACTCAAAAGGTGCTCGTGGATATGCTTGTCAATGGGGTGGTTCGTCTGCCACTTATCATCACAATCTGTTGGCAAACAACTCTTCTCGCTCGCCTCGTTTCAATGGGTCGCGTGGTGGCTCAGTAGGTCAAGACTTGAACGTTTATTTGGAGTATATCAATAATGTAAACTACAACTGGGGTCGTCGCAACTCTTGCTATGGTGGTGAAAATACATCAGAGAATCGTAAATTCTTTGGTCACGAAGGAAACTTTGTGAACAATTACTACAAACCAGGTCCAGCTACTCCAAAAGAAAAACTTTATTTCTTTAATCAATCGTTGGCTCGTGATGGAGTGACTTCTTTAGGCCCTTCGCAATGGCACTTTAGTGGAAACATTATGGAAGGCGATGACGAAGTAACTGCCGACAACTGGAAAGGATTTGAAAATGGAACTTCTTATACGCTCAATCAGATACGTGTAGACACGCTTATTCAAGCAGCTGGAAACTTAGATCACAGTAGATATTGGTATGACTGGGATTCGTATTCTTATAAGAATTTTGAGACAGCAGAAGAGGCCTATGAGTCTGTGTTGGCTGGTGTTGGTGCTTGGCCACGCGACTTGGTAGATGCACGTGTGGTGAAAAACGTACGTGATGGCTCTGCTCCATTTGGCAATAACGGTATTATCGACCTGCCCTCGCAAGCCGAAGGTGATATGGCTTACGACACTTATGATAGAGTAGTGGATAATGATGGTGATGGAATGGATGATGCTTGGGAGTTGGCAAATGGTTTGGATCCAACAAACGCAGAAGATCGTAATTTAACTACAGAGTTGGGCTATACTGCATTGGAAGTGTACTTGAATAGTTTGGTGGGTGAGAATATTAAACACAATTTTAGTTCAACAGGCATCTACCATAACAATGTAGTGGAACAAACATTGGAATTGGCCTCTACTATTGTTTCTACGCAACTGGAAATAATAACTGGTATTGAGCTGGAAGGTGTTCATATTTATACTATCAACGGTCAGAAAGTGATGTCTGAAAGAATTTCAGGAAACAATACCGTAAATGTAGCTCATTTAGGCGAAGGTTACTACATAATGGTGGCTTATACGCAAAAAGGTGAAGCTAAAATGGCTAAATTCTTAAAAAATTAAAGAAAAATGAGAGTTTGCTTTATTTCCAAGCTTATTTAATGAGTACGGATAAAGTAAACTCTCGTCTTTTATAATAAATATTAACTTTAAAATAGACAAGATTATGAGAATCATTACAAAATCTATCTTTGTTGGAGCAGCAGCTCTTATGGCATTGTCTTTGGATGCCTCTGCCCAATGTTCGGGTTATACCTATTATCCAGTCAGCCAGTCTATCGGGTGGGAAACATCTGATAATTATCAAGTTTTGAACTTGGATGCTTCTACATTGACAGATGCTGCTAAATATCCTCGTACTGGTGCAGAGGATGGTAAAGCAGATAACTTGAACTATGGAACTCAAACTTTAAAAGCGCCTACCGGTGATGGTGTTATTCCGTTGCCACTTATGGATTTTCAAGACGGTGCTTATGTAGAATCTGGTCATACTTACGATGTGAAATTTGTACGTTGTGTATTTGCTCCCGACCATTATGGTAGTGCATACACAAAAGTAGAAGAGTGGGGAGAAGAAGCATCTGGAAAGAATGATGCTTGTACAAAAAACGACAATACAGCATTGATTGGAAGTGTATATGCTAAAAAAGGATTTATCGAATTGAGCCGTCAATCAGCTCCCGAAGGTGAACCTGCTAATGCTTTGTGTGGCTATGTTCAGTTAGATAACTTGCACGGTGTAGAAAAAATCCAATGGATGTATTCAAGTACAAGTTGGAAACGCGGGGTGATTTGTGAAGTAAGATATGGTGGCGAAGGCGAAGAATGGATGCCTTCTCGTATTATACCAAGTGATGTGAATAATTACGCTACATTTTCAGAACAAGGCTATGAGTTTGAAGAATTGATTGGTGCAGATACAGAAGATTCTTGGGAAATTCCAGTATCAGTTCGTTTCCGCATTTTCGATTGCGACTCATTGACTTTTGCTGCCGAAAAAGATTTGGATGCTTCTGAAAGGTCGCCTGAATATTACTACAAGAATACAAGTAGTTTGCAAGTAGTTCGTATTCATCAAATTAAGGTGTTCTCGGCTTTGAAAGGCTCTCAAATGGCTGCTTATTTACCAGAATCAACTGGTATCAACAACCAAGTGATGAATAAATTTGAAATCCAAAAAATAGGTTCTACAATTAGTATTTCTTCAGAATGCGATGTTGAAATCTACGGCCCAGACGGACAAATGGTGAGAAGAGAACAAGGTTTTACCATTAGCACGTGGGGTATGCCACAAGGTATCTATTTCATAAAAGCAACTTCGCGCGAAGACGGTAGTGTGCAAACTGTGAAAATGGCTATTTAATAAAGGTGTAGTTTCTTAAAAACCTCTTTGTTATACGAATCTCCATCAAGTTAGAGATGCCCTCTATACTTGATGGAGATTTTTTTTGTGCAAAATTTTAAGAAAATTAGAATGTATTGATTACATCTTTTTGGAAGCAACGTCTTATAGATACTTCTTTTTTAACAGATTACTTTAATATTAGATTATGAAAAAACAAATAACCAGTGTGGCGTTGGCTGCATTATTATTTGCGCCTACTGCAATGGCACAATATCCTCAGCTTACCAAAGAAGCTAAAGAGGAGTACAACGAAATGATAACTGCTGCAAGACAAAACTCAGACAAGGCTTGGGAAAAAGCTTTGCCCATAGTGGTGCAAGAAGCCAATGAAGGCCGTCCTTATATTCCTTGGGCTTCTCGCCCTTACGACTTGCCACAAGCTAAAATACCATCTTTTCCCGGTGCCGAAGGTGGTGGTATGTATAGTTTTGGCGGACGTGGTGGCAAAGTTATTACAGTAACAAATTTGAATGATAGTGGTCCAGGCTCTTTTCGTGAAGCTTGCGAAACGGGTGGTGCGCGCATCATTGTTTTCAACGTGTCGGGGGTGATAAGAATTAAAACACCTATCTATGTGCGTGCTCCCTATGTGACAATTGCTGGGCAAACAGCTCCAGGTGATGGGGTTTGTCTTGCTGGAGAGTCTTTTCAAGTAGATACACACGATGTGGTGATTCGTCATATGCGTTTTCGTAGAGGTGAATCGAATGTGTCGAATCGAGAGGATAGTTTTGGCGGAAATCCAGTTGGCAATATAATGATTGACCATTGTTCGGCTACTTGGGGATTGGATGAGAATATCTCTTTCTATCGCCATATGTATAGTCCTGGCGAAGGCTACAATGACGAAAAAATGGGTACGGTGAATGTTACTATTCAGAATACTATTTCGGGGCAGGCACTCGATACTTACAATCACGCATTTGGCAGTACGCTGGGAGGTGAAAATTGTGCCTTTATGCGTAACTTGTGGGCAAGCAATTCTGGTAGAAACCCTTCGGTAGGATGGTTTGGCATATTCAACTTTGTGAATAACGTGGTTTACAACTGGGTTCATCGCTCGGTAGATGGTGGTGATTATCGTGCTATGTTCAATATGGTAAACAATTACTTTAAACCTGGCCCACTCACACCAACCGATCAGCCCGTAGGTCATCGCATCTTGAAGCCCGAAGCGGGTCGTAGCAAGTTGGACTATAAAGTATATGGCCGTGTATATGCCGATGGAAATATAATGGAAGGCTACCCACATATTACTGCCGACAACTGGGATGGAGGTATACAAATCGAAAGTCAACCCAATACAGATGGCTTTACGCAGCAAATGCGTGCTTACGAGCCCTTTGAAATGCCTTATTTGCGAATAATGTCGGCCAACGATGCTTACGATTATGTGTTGAAAAATGTAGGAGCAACGATTCCTTGCCGTGATATTGTAGACCAACGTATTGTTGATGAGGTAAGAACGGGGCAAGCCTATTATGAGAAAAAACTTCCTAAGGATGCACACGGAGACACTTCTGGACTGGCCGAGAAATCGAAGAACGAAGAAGGGTTGTTCAAATATCGTCGTTTGCCCAAAGATTCGTACAAATATGGCATCATAACCGATATTCGTCAGGTAGGTGGTTACCCCGAATACAAAGGAACACCTTATGTAGACACCGATGGCGATGGAATGCCCGATGAATGGGAAATAGCCAACGGACTAAATCCCAATGATCCAAGCGATGCGAACTTAGACTGCACTGGCGATGGATATACTAATATCGAGAAGTACATCAATGGAATCAGTACAAAAAATAGAATTGATTGGACTGATTTGAAAAACAACTACGATACGCTTGCCGAAAAAGGAAAGTTGATGTAGTTTGAGCCTTGCAGGAAAACAAAATCATAATCAAAAAAAACTTTTTTAGGAAGCCCCGAATGGTGTTCATACTCACCCTGTTTTATAGGTGTGTTTATTGAGTTTACTGGCAAGGCCTATCTACCGTGCTGACAAGGCCTACCTACTGCGCTGGCAAGGCCTATCTACCAAGCGGTGAAAGCCGTGTTTCTATATAGGATGCTTATACGCTGAAAGCTAATGAATTATGTAGAATGACTGCAATGTGTGTTTCGGAGATTTGTACTCTGCAAACTATGCTTGAAAACTTGAATAATGTAATACTTAATATAAGAACTATGAAAATAAGAAACTGTATAAAACTTACCCTATCAATTATAATATCATTTTTTCTAATTCTACCGTCTTGTGCGGTAGAATTAGATTCTCTAAACCGAGATGCAGATTATGTAAACTCAATATTGAAACGTTCCGAAAAAGTTGTCGATAATCTCAATCTGACAAATCGGGAGGTTCACAATGAAGTCACTAAGATATTGGCCAATCGCTACTTTGAATTGAATGATATTTATGCTGAAAGAGATGCGAAAATAACCACTGCAAAAGAAAGTCTTAGTGGAGAGGCAAAAGAACAGGCTATTCAAGCTGCAAAAGCCGAAGCTGATAGTAAGCTTTATCGTTCTCACTTCGCTTTTCCTGCCAATTTATCTTTGTATTTAGATAGTGAGCAGGTGGGTGAAATAAAAAACGGTATGACTTTCAATGTGCTCAACGTCACTTATACAGCCTATCTCGATATGATTCAAACACTGACCAGTGACGAAAAAATACAGATTTATGCGTGGTTGGTTGAAGCTCGTGAGCTTGCTATGGATGCCGAAAGTGCAAAAAAGAAGCACGAAACTTTTGGTAAATACAAGGGACGTATCAACAATTATCTTTCGTCTCGTGGATACAACCTGACTAAAGAGCGCGAAGACTGGGGCGAGAGGGTGAAAGCAAGGGGTGGCACTTTGTAAAAACACTATGATTTAATTGCAAATAAAAAAAAAGATTGAAAATAGTGTTATGAATGTGAGTACATCCTTAACATATAGAAAGTCTTTTAAGTAAAATATTAAATAAGAAACATTTTTGTTTAATTAAAAATTTAATTCATGAAAAAACAAATTTTACTCGTGGCTGCGCTTTGTAGCGTATCATTTGTGACCGTAAATGCGCAAATGCAGTACAACAAAAAAGATGCTAATGTAGGCTTTATAGGCCAAGATACATTGGATAATGGTAACTTCCGTATGATTCACACATTCAATTTGTCGGATGATTGGAAGGCTTCTAAAAAACCTGTAACAGAAAAATTGTCTTCTTCAAACGGTAAAGGTATCTATGGCATGGGTATTACCACCGAAGGAGTAAATAACAATATAGGTGAATGGATTAACAACGGTAAAACTCAAAACTCGGGTCAGAATATCTCTGCTATTTGGGTTCCTTCTGCTCAAGTGTTGAGAGATTCATTATCGAAAGATGCCGATGCTTTGAAACACGAATACTGGAAACAGGGTTGTGCATTGTGGGATGTGCCAGGAACAGATGGTGCTGACCAAGCATTCACTACTTGGACTGGTATGGCAAAGAGAAGCATCATTGGTTTCCAAGTAAAAGCGCAAGACTTGATGGCTGGTTTGGTGAGCGATATTGAATTTGAAATGTTGACTCTTGATCCAGGTAACACAGGCAAGACATCTACTTATAAAATGATTGTTGACTTGGCTAAACAACCAGCTTTCCCTTGGCTTAACGCAACTTATGGTGGTGCAGGCGAAGATATTGCTTTGTTGGATTCTATTAGCGAAGCTAATGTGGATGCAATAAATGCAGAGTTTGGTTCTCAAATGTATGTGAAAGATGCTGTTTATGTGTCTTCTGAAGATGGTAATTTGAACCGAGTGAAAATCAATGTAGCAGAAGCAGTAGGCTTATCTATAAATGATTTACGTGGAAAAAAAGTAATGGTTACTCTTTACTCTACTACTTCTGAAACTGCTGTTCAACCTGGTATGTATGAGCCTATTGTGGGTGTAGACAATGTGACTACGGAGTATGCTACTGCTTCTTGGATAGAACCTGTTGTTGCTAATAATGAAACAATCGAAAAAGAGGTAACAGCTTATTATGGTGAAGAAACTCCTATCACTTTCAACTTGAAAGGTAAGAACCGCTTCTCTACACTTTCTATCAAGAGTGATGGCGAAAACAAAGCAAGTACTTCATTCTACTTCAAAGAAGAAGGCTGTGTGATGGCTAAAGATGCTGAGGGCAACTACACTGTGCCTGTGGCATATACTTTCACTCCATCGGTTGACGAAGGTGCTACAAGCATTGTTGTTGACGGAGGAGAAGATGGCAACGCTATTGATGATGATGTACAAGTAACTCTTTACACTAAATTCTCTGCAGGAAAACGTCTTTATCAATTAGAAATCAGCAATGGTGCTCGTTTCTGGATGAAAATTACAGCAAATGGTGAAGAAAAGCCAACATCTCTTTCAACAGAATCTATTGATACGATTGAAGTAACTACTGCTGATGGACAAATTTTTGTGGCAAACGCTACTGAAAGTGTGTCTATCTACAACGAAGGTGGTCAGCTATTGAGAACAGTTAGTGCTGATGCTGCTTCAAGAGGTATCGCTGCTGGCGAAGGTTTCCGCTTGGTAAGAGTTGGTGAAGTTGTAGAAAAAGTATTGGTGAAATAAAGGTTAGTTTATTTTAGATAGTTAGTTAAGTGAAAAAAGCAGCTTCAAGAGTAAAATCTGGAAGCTGCTTTTATGCTATTTACTCAGTGATTTGATAGGGTGTTGTCAACTGTTGATAGTTGATTTGTCAATTATGAATAGTTGTTTTGATAGATGTGAAAAGTTGATGTGCTATTTATTAACAACTGATTTGCTCCTGTTCTTATTCTATGTGTTTTTGTTTGTGAAACAAGAATACACAGCAGCTTGCTATGAGGTGGTAAGTATAGTTGAATCAACCTTTCTTGCCTATTTGGTTTTGCAAATCGAGATGTTGATAATTTTAAATCAACTATGATAAGTGACACTCTACGTTTAGTTGTACTTGTTGGACATACAGGCTTTTAAATTTGCTCTATTTTGCTATCTTTGTAGTAAAGCTATTGTTTTGAATTTTATGAATGTTTTTCGAGTTCGTATTTTTTGAGTAGATATTGTGTTTAAATACATATTTAGATGTATCAGAAACTCCTAATAAAACACGTTTTCATAAACTATGCAATACTTTTTATGTTTATTAAATTTATCCGATGAGAAAAGTCCTTCTTTTTCTGTTTTTTGTTTTGTATTCTTTAATCATTAAGCCCCACAATACAAATATGATTGTGGAACATTATACGGTGGAACAAGGTTTGCCCAATAATGTTGTAAATAGTTCTTTAAAAGATAAAGATGGCTTTGTCTGGTTTGGAACTTGGTATGGGTTGTGTCGGTTTGATGGTGTGAAGTTCAGAACATACAATAAGTTAGAATCTGATAAATCTGCTATTCCTCCACGTAAAATTCAGCGTATTATAGAAGATAAGAATGGTTTTATTTGGGTAAAGACCATTGACCGAAAGTTGTATATTTTTAATAAAAAAACAGAGACTTTTCATTCGGTATTTGACGATATGAAAAATTATTCTGAAAACATTCAGGTTATCAAACTGCAATCTAATATAGACAACGATATACTGCTGCTTACAAGAGACAAAAACTTGTTGTTGGCACAAACCGATGCAGAGGGTAATGTTTCAATAAAACTGGTGTTCGATTCGAAAGATGAAATCAACCCCAACACCTATCGAATGAAGCACAATGTGCTTAGTGAAACTGGCGAATACATTAGCTGGGTTGGCACGGATTATAAGATACTCTCTTTCCCCAAGGGAGAATCGCTTGCCGAACGTCCAGCAAACTACATATTAAATAAAATGAATGTGGCTTCGGATGCCGACTTCACTGCCATTTATGATGATGGACGAAAACTTTGGGTTGGCGAACATTCGGGCATCTTTTATTCTATTGATACGCAATCAGGGTCGGTAGATAAGTTTGTGTTGTCGGAGTTGAAAGGGAAGATTACCAATTTGATGGTAACACCTACTGGATATGTATATATCACGCTTGCTGGAAAAGGTGTTTTTGAATATGATTTGAAGGAACGCAAAATTCAAAAAATCAATATTCAGATAGATGAAAGGCTGGTAACACACGCCTATATGGATCAATACGACAAAATGTGGTTTCACGAAAATGAAAAAGCATTGGTGTATTACGATCCTCAAAACCAAATATCAAAACGGTTCTCTTTTACGATTCCTGGTAAAATAGGATTGCTGCAAATAGAAGATGCAGGCGAACGTGGGTTGTTTTTTCTGTCGCCCACTGGTGAGGCGTGGCTTTTCGATCGCGAACATTTAGAAATGATAGAAATAAACAAACTGAAGCAAGTGGCCAATGCACAGTCCGATCAGACATTCTTTCATTTGTTTCAGGACAAAGAGGGTGGAGTCTGGTTGTCTTCTACTTCGCAGGGTGTATATCGGTTTAATTTCCCTCGTCGCCAGTTTCGTCTCTTTGTTCCACCTGCTATTAATGAGCCTCAGCAAAAGACCGATCCTGGTGTTAGGGCTTTGTATCAATCAAGAAATGGAGACATTTGGGTTGGAACACGTTGGAAAAATATCTATTTGCTCGATAAAGATGCCAATTTGAAATATACATTTACACCGTCTACTTATCCTATTGGAACCATTTATCATTTTATGGAAGATGACAAAGGGCGTATGTGGATAGCTACCAAAGGAAACGGGCTGATTAGAGCAACTCCCGATGCTGCTGCACCTGGTGGTTATCTATTCGAAGCATTTGTTAGTGAATCTACCGACCCTACTTCAATCAACGGGAATGACGTTTATTATACTTATCAAGACACAAAAGGGCACATTTGGGTAGGCTTGTTAGATGGTGGCTTGAACCTGGTAGAAGAGAGTGATGGTAAGGTTATATTTCGAAATATTCATAATGGCTTCAAAAACTATCCCGCTTATGGTCTTTATATGGAGGTGCGTAATATTATTGAAGATGAAGATGGAAGAATCTGGGTTGGTACAATGGATGGTTTGATGTCTTTTGATAACAACTTTGATGCGGTAGAACATATTCAATTCGAGATTTATCGCCAAAAAGGAAAGAGAAGTTTTGTTGATAGTGATGTATATACGCTTTATAAAGATAGTCGTTCGCAAATATGGCTTTCTATGTTTGGTGGCGGGCTTAGCAAGCTTACACAATATGATGCACAAGGGCACTATCCGCAATTCAAATCATTTGGTTTGCGTGATGGTCTCAACAATGATGTTATTATGTCTATGGTAGAGGGTAATAACAATCATCTGTGGTTTGTTACCGAAAATGGACTCTCTTATTATGATATGGACAGTGAGCGTATTCGTAATTTTGACAAATACGATGGTTTTCCTGCCGTGCTTTGCGAAGACAATGCCGCCTTGAGCACACAAGACGGGGAAATATGGCTTGGTTGTAAACAAGGTATACTGATATTCTCACCTGATAAACTTGAAAGCCAACGTGGTAGTTATAAAACTTTTATTGTGGAGTGTCAAGTATCCAATCGGGATATACAAAGTTTTATAGAGCGTCCTATTATTGATAAAGCAATTCCTTATGTTGATGAAATTGTGCTTCGACACAATCAGTCGATGTTTACATTTGAATTTGGAGCACTCAATTTTAATAATCAAAGCAGAGTTTCATACAAGTATATTCTCCAAGGATACGAGAAGGAGTGGCATTATAATGGAAAAAATCGCATCGCCTCTTATACCAATGTACCTCCAGGTGAATATCTTTTTAAAGTTCAAACGATTGATGAAGCCAATCCTGGATTGGAATCATCTCATCAGTTGGCTGTAACCATATTGCCACCGTGGTGGGCAAGTGGATGGGCTTATTTTGCTTATGCTGTTATAGCTCTTGTTTTGTTGTTTTTAGCTATTAGGCTTTCGTTATTTATGATAAAGGTGAAAAATGATATATACATTGAACAGAAATTGTCTGAATTGAAAATTAAGTTCTTTACCAATATCTCGCACGAACTGCGCACACCGCTAACTCTTATTACTGGGCCTATCCAAGAGTTGAAAGAGAAAGAAACTCTTTCGGCTAAGGGCAAGCAATACGTCGATTTGATGGAACGTAATATCAACCAAATGCTGCAATTGGTCAATCAGATTTTGGATTTCCGTAAAATTCAAAATGGTAAGATGCGTCTTCACGTCTCACTGATTGATATGCGAGATATGGTTGCGTCGTTCGAAAAAGAGTTTAGAGTGTTGGCCGATGAAAATGAAGTTAGTTTTGAGTTTCAGTTACCCGATGAAGACATAAAGGTATGGGCTGATAAGGAAAAGATAGCGATTGTGGTTCGCAATATTTTGTCCAATGCTTTTAAATTTACCTCTTCGGGTGGTAGTGTTTTTGTGACGATAGAAAAAAGTGAAGATGGTAAACGTTGCTCAATAAGAATAGAAGATAATGGAGTAGGTATTCCTCAAAATAAAATATCGGAAATATTTGAGCGTTTTTCGCAAGCAGACAATGCTCGTAATGCCTATTATCAAGGCACTGGTATTGGATTGGCTCTTTCTAAGGAAATCATTAGCTTGCATCACGGCCAGTTATATGTAGAAAGCACCGAAGGAAGTGGCTCTACTTTTGTTGTAGAGTTGCAAATGGATAAAGAACATTACAAGGCTGCGGAAGTAGATTTTTATATGAGTGAAAATAGTGAGCAAACCATCGAAGAGACAAATGATAGTGTAATAGCAAAGGATATTGCGCAAGAAGAGATGTCTTTAGATTCTTCTTTGCCCAACTTGTTGGTGGTAGAAGATAACAAAGACCTATGTGATATGTTGAAGCTTCAACTTGAGGATCGCTTTAATGTATATACAGCAGTTGATGGAGTGGAGGGTTTGAAAAAGATTCATTTGTATCACCCCGATATAGTAGTGACCGACCAAATGATGCCTAATATGGATGGATTGCAAATGCTGAAACTGATTCGCAATGATTTTCAGGTGAGCCATATCCCAGTAATTATACTCACGGCCAAAGGCAATGATGAGGCGAAAACAAAAGCCATTAGTATGGGGGCGAATGCCTATATCACCAAACCATTTAGCAAGGAGTATCTTGTGGCTCGTATTGAGCAATTGCTTAGCGAGCGTAAACTGTTTCAAGAACGTGTGTGGCAGCCTGTGCAGGAAAAAAAAGTCGAGGATAGCTACGAACAATTTCTTGTAAAAAAAGATGTTCAGTTTATAGAAAAGATACATCAAGTGATTGAAGATAATTTGGAAAATAGTGATTTCAATATAGATACAATAGCTTCTACTATTGGGTTGAGTCGCTCGGCGTTCTTTAAGAAACTGAAAGGATTAACAGGCTTTGCCCCTGTTGATTTGGTGAAAGAAATTCGTTTGAATAAATCAATCGACTTGATAAAAGCTTCTGATATGACTATTACGGAGATTGCTTTTTCGGTAGGATTTAAAGATTCGGGTTATTTTAGTAAATGTTTCCGTAAGAAGTATAACCAAACGCCCCGTGAATATATGAATGAATGGCGAAAGGTGAAATCACAGTAATAAAATGTTGCTCTGACGTAAGGGTTATTGTTAATGATTGCTTTACGAACTACTTCATTGGCCGTGGATAGCCAATTTTCTTAAAACCGTTTGTTAATCTTTCAAATGCTGGGTTTGAAAGATTACAAATAGATGCTATATTCGTCTATTACAATAGAAATAAATCAATAAGACAAAATAGCGAATGAAAACAATTCAAAAGGTGTTGGTTGCAGGTGCGTTGATGGCTTTTGTGCAAACTGCTTCAGCACAATACCCAACAATTCCTGATTCAGTAAAACTAAGGGGTAAAATGCAGGAAGCTGAGTTTGAGCGTCAATCAGACGAAGCGTGGGAAAAAGCATTGCCCGTTGTGCTTGATGAAGCACAAAAAGGCAGACCCTATAAACCGTGGGCATCTAAACCAGGAGATTTAATAAAGAGTGATATACCTGCTTTTCCTGGCGCAGAAGGCGGTGGGGCTTATACTCCTGGAGGGAGAGGAGGAAAAGTGATAACGGTAACTTCGCTTGAGGATAGTGGGCCTGGTACTTTGCGTGAAGCTTGTGAAACAGGTGGTGCGAGAATTATCGTTTTTAATGTGGCTGGTGAGATTAAATTAAAATCACCTATTAGCATTCGTGCTCCTTATATTACTATTGCTGGACAAACAGCTCCTGGTGACGGGGTAGTGATAACAGGGCATACGGTTGAACTTGATACACACGATATAGTCATTCGTCATATGCGTTTTCGTAGAGGTGCGGTAGACGTGGCTTTTCGTGATGACGCACTGGGTGGCAATTGTATCGGTAATGTGATTGTTGACCACTGTTCTGCAAGTTGGGGGCTGGATGAGGTGATGTCTATCTACCGCCACGTTTACGATCGTGATTCTACGGGACGTGGTTTGAAACTGCCAACGGTTAACATAACGATTCAAAACTCAATTTTCTCTGAGGGCTTAGATACCTACAACCACGCTTTTGGTGCTACTATTGGCGGACATAACAGTATGTTTGCACGCAATCTATTTGCTTCCAATATTAGCCGCAACTGCTCTATTGGTATGGATGGCGATTTTAATTTGGTAAACAATGTTACATTCAATTGGTGGAATCGTTCGGTAGATGGTGGTGACTCTAATAGTCGTTTGAATATTATCAATAACTACTTTAAACCTGGTCCTGTCACTCCAAAAGATAAACCAATTGCACATCGTATTGTTAAACCCGAAGCTGGACGTGACAAAAGTAAGCCCGAAACATTTGGTAAAGCGTATGTAGATGGAAATGTTGTAGTAGGCAATACACAGGTTACTCAAAACAATTGGGATGGTGGAGTTCAAATACACAATCAGCCTAATGCGGATGGATATATAGATCAAATCAAAGTGGATGTTCCTTTTGAAATGCCACACGTGACTATAATGGATGCCAATACAGCTTATGAATTTGTATTGGAGAATGTTGGTGCCACTTTTCCAAAACGTGATGCAGTAGACGAGCGCATTGTTAAGTCGGTGCGAACAGGTGAAGCTGTCTATGTACACGATGCGCAACCTTATGAAACTCCTTATGTGAAACGTAGATTGCCGGCCGACTCTTATAAATTGGGCATCATTACACATATCGACCAGGTGGGAGGACTTCCATCGTATAGTGGTGAAGCATATATTGATACAGATGGCGATGGCATTCCTGATGAATGGGAAATTAAATATGGTTTGAACCCCAATGACCCTTCGGATGCTAATCAAGATATGAATGGAGATGGTTATACCAATATTGAAAAATACATTAATGGAATTGATCCGACTAAGAAGGTAGATTGGACAGATGTGAAAAACAATCACGATACATTGGCTAAACGCAAAAGCTTGTTGTAGATTATAAGATGAATGATATGAGAAATAAAGTTAGACTGGTTTTCTTACTGATGAGTATGGGGTTTGTGCATTGTATGGCACAAACCTTTGCTTTAGAGATTAAAAACGACTCATTGATATATCACGTAGATGAAAAAGGAAATCGTATTTTGGATTTCTCATATTGTGGTTATCAAAATTCTGAAGTGCCTATTCCTGATGTTTTGAACAAAGTCTTTGTTGATTGGAATGCAGGCGATAATTCTGAACGGATTCAAAAAGCGATTGACTATGTGTCTGCTTTGCCTTTAGATAAAAATGGTTTTCGCGGTGCTGTGTTGCTGGATAAAGGCATTTTTGAATTAGACAATAGTCTTTTTATTAAGTCATCGGGAGTTGTGCTTCGTGGTATGAGCAAGAATCAAACCGTCTTAAAAAAGAATGGTGTAGATCGTGGTGCTCTTATCTATGTAGAGGGACTGAATGATGTGTCGCTTTTGGATACAATGACAATTACTTCTACTTATGTTCCTGTAAATGCTACTACTCTACAACTCGACAATACATCACATCTCAAAATTGGAGATTGTTTGCGTATTATTCGTCCCTCTACTAAAGAGTGGATAGAGTCAATAGGATGCAATATTCACGGAGGGGGTATTAGTGCTTTAGGGTGGAAACCTGGAGATGTTGATTTAATGTGGAATCGGACGATACGTTCTATTCACGGTAATGAAATCGTGATTGACTCACCACTGACTATGGCGATAGATGAACAATGGGGTGGTGGATACGCTATATCCTATATCTGGAAAGGATGCTTGTCGAATGTTGGTATTGAAAACTTGACTTTAGAGTCGGCTTATAATAACGTCTATCCAAAAGATGAAGATCATGCTTGGACGGGAATCTCGATTGACAATGCAGAAAATTGCTGGGTTCGTAAAGTCGATTTTAAGCATTTTGCTGGAAGTGCAGTTTTATTGCAGGCATTTGCATCTACTGTAACAGTAGAAGATTGTATTGCTACCAACCCTATATCAGAACTGGGCGGGATGAGAAGGCAGACTTTTTTGACTTTAGGACAATTGAATCTTTTTCAACGCTGTTTTTCCCAAAATGGTATTCACGACTTTGCGGCTGGATATAATGCGCCAGGACCTAATGCTTTTGTGCAATGCGAAGCTAAAGAAACGAATGGTTTTAGTGGTTCGGTAGGGGCTTTGGCTCCTGGGCTCTTGTTTGATGTGGTAGATATAGATGGCAATAATTTGACTTATAAGAATTTAGGCCAGCATAAGAATGGTGCTGGTTGGAATACTGCCAACAGTATGTTTTGGCAATCTACTGCTTCCGAAATAGAATGTTATTCGCCAGCTCAAGATGCTTTGAATAGAGCTTATGGTTGTTGGGCGCAATTTTCGGGCGACGGTGAATGGGCGCAGTCTAACAATCATATTCGACCACGAAGCTTATTTTATGCTCAGCTTAATCAACGTCTTGGTAGAGACACTGCTGAGCAAGCTCGTGTAATGCCATTAAATACCAACAGCACCAGTAGTCCAACAGTAGAACAAGCTGCTATTATGGCGAAAGAGGCGTTGCTTCCTCGCTTGCAACTTGTTGATTGGATTGGCAATGCTCCATTTAGTGCTGATACAATCAGAGATAATATAACTTCGATTGATAAAGTAAAAACGAAAAGAGGCAATCAGGTTAACAGGCACAGCCCTATTTTTGCAATTACCAATGGTAGATTAACGGCTGATGGAGCAATTCTTACAGGAGGTAAACACGATGTGCCTTGGTGGAATGGGAACTTAAAAAATACTTTTCTGCCAAAATCTAAAATCCACATTACGCGTTTTGTACCAGGAAGAGAAGGTAAAGGTTTGACAGATCGAATAGATTCGATAGTAAACTATATGGTGGCAAATGATATTTTAGTACTCGATCATAATTACGGTTTGTGGTACGAACGTCGTAGAGATGATCACGAACGAATTCGAAGACGCGACGGGGATGTATGGGGTCCATTCTACGAACAGCCTTTTGCTCGCAGCGGTGAGGGACGTGCTTGGGAAGGATTAAGTAAATACGATTTAAGCAAACCGAATGAATGGTATTGGAGTCGTTTGAAAGAATTTGCTGATAAAGGTGCCGAGAAAGGATTGTTACTTTTCCACGAAAATTATTTTCAACACAATATATTGGAAGCGGGTGCCCACTGGGTTGATTCTCCATGGCGTTCGGCAAATAATATTAATGGAACTGATTTTCTGGAACCAGTAAACTTCTCAGGTGACAAACGCATATTTGTTGCTGATAGCTTTTACGATATAACACATCCTGTACGCAAAGAACTGCATAGACAATATATTCGACAATGTTTGGATAACTTTGCTGACTCACCCAATGTGATACAACTTATAAGTGCCGAGTACACGGGACCCTTGCACTTTGTTCAATTTTGGCTGGATGTGATAAAAGAGTGGGAACAAGAAAATGATAAAAAAACATTGGTTGCATTGAGTACAACAAAGGATGTTCAAGACTCTATTTTAAGTGATTCGAGACCGTTGCAAAGCAAAATAATATGTATATAATTGATATTTAGTTGCATAAG
>CAMTPA010000014.1 GCA_947074275.1 uncultured Bacteroides sp. | reverse complement strand
GTTTATAATAAAAGTCTAAAGGGCTATTTATTAAAGAGCACCTACTTCGGTCAATGCAGCGTTTGTAGCACGTACAGCTTTTGCGCTCGCTTCAAACAAAGCTCTTTCTTCGTCATTCAATTCAATTTCAACAATCTTTTCGATACCGTTTTTGCCCAAGATTACTGGAACACCAATACAAATATCTTGTTGTCCATACTCACCTTCCAAAGAAACAGAGCAAGGAACCATCTTCTTTTGATCGTGCAAGATAGACTCAACAACAAATGCCGAAGCTGCACCTGGAGCATACCAAGCTGAAGTTCCCAACAATTTAGTAAGCGTAGCACCACCCACCATTGTAGCAGCAGAGATTTCTTGCAATTTATCGGCAGAAAGGAAGTTTGAAACTGGCATACCTTTGTATGTAGCATAGCGAGTCAAAGGAATCATAGTAGTATCACCGTGACCACCGATTACCATACCTTCTACTTCGTTAGCGTTGCATCCTAATTCTTGAGACAAGAAATATTTGAAACGTGAGCTATCTAAAGCACCACCCATACCAATGATACGGTTTTTAGGCACACCAAGAGATTTCAATGCCAAATAAGTCATTGTATCCATTGGGTTAGATACTACAACGATGATTGCGTTTGGAGAATATTTCAACAAGTTTTCAGCTACAGATTTAACGATACCTGCGTTAACGCCAATCAACTCTTCACGAGTCATACCTGGCTTACGAGGAATACCAGAAGTGATAACAACCACATCCGAATCGGCAGTTTGTGCATAATCGTTAGTACATCCTACAAGGTTTGTATCGAAGCCTAACAATTGAGCGCATTGCATCATATCCATTGCTTTACCTTCAGAAACACCTTCTTTTACGTCCAACATTACTACTTGATCAGCTACTTCATTAAACGCTAATACGTTTGCACAAGTTGCACCAACGTTTCCTGCACCTACTACGGTTACTTTTGACATAATACTTATTTTTAAAATTGATAATTTAGTTCATCATTCATTTGTGGGAACAAAATTATAACGTTCCTGTTTATTAAAGAAATATTTCCATAATAAATTTCGTTAAACTTATAACAGATACAAAGGAATGCAAAGTGGAGATAACAGAATTAATAAAACTACGTTAAACTGTGGGTTAGAAATAGCGAAATGATTACTTTTGCACCCAAAAAATTAGTTAGTTAATAAAATGAATAAAAGGAACTTATTGATTATTGCAGTTTCAGTTCTGCTGCTTGCTTTGATTGGGCTAACCTTTCTACTTGTTTCCGAAAAACAGGTCAATCGCGAATTGATTGAGGAGTTTTCGTTAGAAAAAGACGAGTTGGAAAATGAATACACCCGATTTGCCAAACAATATGACGAGCTAAAACTGACTACCACAAACGACTCGCTGGCAATACTATTAGAGCAAGAACAAATAAAGACACAACGTCTACTCGAAGAACTTCGCACCGTGAAAAGCACCAATGCTTCGGAAGTGCGCCGACTCAAAAAAGAACTCGCTACGCTCCGCAAAGTGATGGTGAGCTATATCAACCAAATAGATTCGCTCAACAAAATAAACATCCAACAACGCCAAGTGATAGACGAGGTAACTCGCAAATACAACGTGGCTTCGCGCCAAGTAAGTGCATTGTCGGAGGAGAAGAAAAACCTGAATAAGAAGGTGACACTCGCGGCTCAACTCGATGCAACCAACATACGCATCGAACCAAAAAACAAGCGCGACCGCAGAGCTAAGAAAGCCAAAGATGTAACAAAATTCACGATTGATTTTACTATCGTGAAAAACATTACAGCAGAAACAGGCGAACGCACTCTATACATTAATATATATAAGCCAAACAACGAAGTGCTTTGCAAAAGTTCCGACAATACATTTAGCTACGAGAATAGGACTTTGCCATTCTCTATCAAAAAATACATAGAATACAATGGAGAAGAACAAACGGTAACCGTCTATTGGAACGTAGACGAATATTTATCGTCGGGCACTTATCGTGTAGATATATTCGCAGAGGGATCGTTGATTGGTTCGCAACCGTTCGATTTGGAATAAATACTCCGCAATTTACATCATCAATTATAGCTCCCCGCTATCAAGCTTTCAAAGCCTAATAGCGGGGAGTTTCACATTAAAAAAAGCTTAAATCATTTTGCAATATCATATAAAGCATCTATTTTTGTTTCGTTGTTTATGCAATTATTATTTCATCAACCCGGGCAATAACAAATAAGAGATATAAATTCTACTTATAGCCTGCGTCCAAAAGAATCATTACCTTTTATAATATGCAAGATATAATGAAAAAGATAATCATCCTGACAAGCCTATTGAGCATCACATTTATCGCAAAAGGGCAAACCACCCTAAGCTTAGATAGTTGTCGTGCATTGGCTATCGAGAACAATAAGGAGCTTCTCATCAGCACCGAGAAAGTCAATGCTGCCCATTACCAAAACAAAGCAGCTTTCACCAATTACCTTCCCGAGATTTCGGCTACCGCTGGCTATATGCGCAATCAAAAAGAGTTTTCACTACTCAGCGATGGACAAAAAAGCTCGCTATCGAACTTAGGCACTACCGTAGGCAGCTCTATCCAACAAGCAGGAGCAGCCATCGGGCAAATATCGCCAGAATTGGCACAACAGTTTGGCCCAATATTGAGCATACTTGAAGGCAAACTGACACCCGCTTTCAACAGTGTGGGAGAATCGCTTGTAGACGCACTCCGCACAGATACTCGCAACATTTATGCGGGTGCTATCACACTTACACAACCACTTTATATGGGAGGTAAAATCAGAGCATACAACAAAATAACTCAATATGCCGAAGAGCTTGCCCGCCAACAACACAACAGCGGATTGCAAGAGGTGATATTAAGTACCGACCAAGTGTATTGGCAGGTAGTGTCGTTGGTTAATAAAAAAAAGCTGGCCGAAGGTTATTTGAAACTGTTGCAACAACTGGACAGCGACATTGAAAAAATGATCGCTGAAGGAGTGGCTACCAAAGCTGATGGATTATCGGTAAGAGTAAAACTGAACGAAGCAGAAATGACCTTGCTAAAGGTAGAAGATGGATTGAGCCTATCGCGTATGTTGCTTTGCCAACTTTGTGGCATCGACCTTAGCGCACCTATTGTTTTAGAAGACGAAACCATCGAGAACATACCGCTATTGAGTGTAGATGCTCAGTTTGATATGGAAATGGCTTATGCGAATCGACCCGAGATAAGAAGCTTGGAACTGGCACGAGAGATATACAAACAAAAAGTAAATGTGACTCGCGCCGAATACTTACCTTCACTTGCATTTGTAGGAAACTACATCGTGAGTAACCCATCTGTATTTAATAGCTTTGAGAATAAATTCAGAGGAATGTGGAATGTAGGAGTAATGCTACAAGTACCTGTATGGCATTGGGGACAAGGTACCTACAAGGTAAAAGCTGCCAAATCGGAAGCACGCATAGCACAATACCAACTGGAAGAAGCCAAAGAAAAAATAGAACTGCAAGTGAATCAAGCATCATTCAAAGTAAAAGAGGCTGCCAAGAAACTGGTAATGGCAGAAAATAACCAAGATAAAGCCGATGAAAACTTACGTTATGCTACATTGGGATTTCAAGAAGGTGTGATAGCCACCAACAACGTGCTCGAGGCACAAACAGCGTGGTTGAAAGCTCAGTCGGAAAAGATAGATGCACAGATTGACGTGAAGCTAACCGAGATCTACTTACAAAAATCACTTGGTACGTTGAGATAAGAAACAAGTTTTTTTAGAAATATATCAATTATAAATCCATATAGTTTTTAGGCAAATAAATTGCGCCACTAACTAATTTACAATTAACAGTCATTATGGAATCACAGAAGTCACAAAACAGCAATATGTTGCTTGCGTTTCTTACGCTACTCGGCGTTATCATCTTAGTTGCCGTAGTTGGTTTTTTTATGCTTCGCAAAGGCCCAGATATTATTCAAGGACAGGCCGAAGTAGATGAATATCGCGTATCGAGCAAAGTGCCAGGGCGTATCCTTGAGTTTCGTGTTAAAGAGGGCGAAATGGTAAAAACAGGCGATACGCTTGCCATTCTCGAAGCACCCGATATTCAGGCCAAGCTGGAACAGGCACGTGCTGCTCAAGCTGCCGCCGAAGCTCAAAACGAAAAAGCGATAAAGGGAGCACGACAAGAGCAGATACAAGCAGCCTATGAAATGTGGCAAAAATCCATCGCTGGGCTCGAAATAGCTGAAAAGTCGTACACCCGCGTAAAGAACCTCTACGAACAAGGAGTGATGCCCGCTCAAAAATTTGATGAGGTGACTGCACAACGAAATGCAGCCATCGCTACCGAGAAAGCGGCAAAATCGCAATATGATATGGCTAAAAATGGCGCAGAACGTGAAGATAAACTTGCAGCAGCCGCCCTTGCCGATAGAGCAAAAGGAGCAGTAGCCGAAGTAGAGTCGTACATCAAAGAAACTTATCTCATCGCATCTGCGGCAGGAGAGGTTTCCGAGATATTCCCCAAAGTAGGCGAGTTGGTGGGTACAGGAGCACCAATTATGAACATTGCTGTGATGAGCGATATGTGGGTAACATTCAACGTGCGCGAGGATTTGCTGAAAGGGCTAACCGTGGGCACAGAGTTTATCGCTATTGTCCCTGCCTTAGACAACGAGGAGTTTCCGTTGCAAGTGTACTATATGAAAGATTTAGGCACTTACGCAGCTTGGAAAGCCACAAAAACAACAGGTCAATTCGACCTAAAAACATTTGAAGTACGCGCTCGTCCACTCGCGCCAGTACCCGGACTTCGTCCAGGAATGTCGGTGATTATTAAGAAGTAAAGACAAGAATGAAAAGATTTAAAAGAAGATATATAGCGTTGTGGCTCGTGATGAAACGAGAGTGCCGGCGATTGGTTTCTCGTCCGCTATATCTTTTCTGTATGGTGATAGCCCCGATGTTCTGCTACCTGTTTTTCACCACACTAATGGGAAGCGGACTACCGACCAACCTACCAGTAGGTGTAGTGGATATGGATCAGACTGCTACTTCACGCAACATCGTGCGCAACTTGGACTCGTTTGGACAAACAGAAGTAGTGGCTCATTACCCTAATGTGAGCGAAGCACGCATCGCTATGCAAGAAGGAAAAATATACGCTTTCTTTTACTTACCACCAGGATTATCATCGGAGGCTTCTACGCAAAAACAACCAAAAATATCTTTTTATACCAACAACTCGTATCTAATTGCGGGCTCGTTGCTGCTCAAAGATATGAAAATGATGAGTGAATTAGCTTCGGGCGCCGCTGCACGCAAAGTACTTTATGCTAAAGGAGCTACCGAAAAACAAGCGATGGCTCTGCTTCAACCCATTGTGATAGATACACACGCTTTAAACAACCCGTGGCTCAACTACTCTGTTTACCTCTGCAACACATTGGTGCCAGCGATGCTGATGATTTTGATGTTTATGGTGACAGTCTACTCCATTGGTACTGAAATCAAAGACCGCACAGCCAAAGAATGGTTACACACCGCCAACGACTCCATCTACATCGCTTTGGCAGGCAAATTGTTACCACAAACTATCGTATTTTTTATTATGGGAATATTCTACAACGCTTATCTATATGGCATTCTACACTTCCCTTGCAACAGTGGCATTTGGCCTATGATACTTGCTACACTATGCTTTGTGTTGGCATCGCAATGTGTGGGAGTGTTTATGGTAGGTGTGTTGCCTACGCTGCGTTTAGGACTGAGCTTTGCTTCGCTTTGGGGTGTCATATCAGTATCTATATCTGGGTTCTCGTTTCCTGTAATGGCTATGCACCCTACCCTGCAAGGACTAAGCATCTTGTTTCCGCTACGTCATTATTTCCTCATCTACGTAGATCAAGCACTCAATGGATACAGTATGGCATATTCGTGGCACAACTACTTGGCATTGCTACTGTTTATGATGCTGCCATTCTTGATTATCTACCGACTGAAAGACGCATTGTTGTACCATAAATACCAGCCCTGATGAATGAGAGTTTGTTTCAAAAAATAAAGCAAGGTGTCAACGACCTATTCTATATTTGGCTTCAGGAGTTTCGCAACACCTTTCGCGACCAAGGTGTATTGATATTCTTTATCGTGGTACCCCTTGCCTACCCTCTATTATACGGTTTCATCTATACCAACGAGGTGGTGCGCGAAGTACCTGCCGTAGTGGTAGATATGTCCAACAGTAGTCTCAGCCGCGAATACCTACGCAAGGTAGATGCTACCGCTGACGTTCACATTGTGGCCTATTGCAGCAATATGGAAGAAGCTAAAGAGATGCTGAAGGAACGAGAAGCCTATGGTATCATCTACATACCAGCAGAGTTTAGCAAAGACATAGCCCGTGGCATACAAACCCACGTGAACATCTATTGCGATATGAGCGGGTTACTCTACTACAAAGCCATCTTAATGGCAAACACGGCCGTGTCGCTCGATATGAATCGTGACATCAAAATAGAGCGTGCTGGCAACACCACAAACCGCCAAGATGAAATCACCGGCTACCCCATCGAATACGAGGACATCGCTCTTTATAACCCGACCAATGGTTTTGCAGCATTCCTCATTCCAGCAGTGTTGATATTGCTCATCCAACAAACATTATTATTGGGAGTGGGGCTATCAGCAGGAACATCGCGCGAGCAAAACCGATTCAAGGACCTTGTGCCCATCAATCGGCACTACAACGGCACGCTGCGCATTGTTTTTGGCAAAGGATTGTGCTATTATATGATATATTCGGTCATATCGGTTTATGTGCTTTGCATAGTCCCACATATATTTAAACTCAACCAGATAGGAATGCCCAAAGATTTGATGCTATTTATGCTACCTTATTTGGCATCGTGTGTATTCTTTGCAATGACTGTATCTATCTTTATCCGCAACCGCGAAACATGTATGTTGATATTTGTATTCACCTCAGTTCCGCTGCTGTTCATTTCGGGTATTTCGTGGCCGGGTGCAGCCATACCTAAGTTTTGGAAATATGTATCTTATCTATTCCCATCCACGTTTGGCATCAACGGGTTTGTGCGAATCAACAATATGGGAGCCACTCTCAGCGAAATAGCTTTCGAGTACAAAGCATTGTGGTTGCAATCGGGCATCTATTTTATCACCACTTGTCTTGTCTATCGCTGGCAGATTATTCGCAGTCGCAAGCATATCATAGAGAAATACAGTGAAATGAAGAAGAGGAAAAGAGAATGAAGGAAGTCTTTCTGAAGCTACATTTATCTATATTTATAGCTGGGTTTACAGGAGTTTTCGGCAAGCTTATTTCGGTGAACGAAGGCTTTTTGGTGTTATACCGAATGGCGATTACTTCAGTTCTGCTGTTTTTGTTTCTGAACCTAACAAAAAAACTGGTGAGACTGAAAAGCCAAGATATAATCAAAGTTGCTGGTGTAGGCCTGTTATTGGGGCTGCACTGGCTTTTCTTTTATGGTAGCATCAAAGCGGCCAACGTTTCTATCGGAGTTATATGTTTTTCGTTGGTGGGTTGTTTTACAGCCGTGTTCGAGCCTTTGATTTTTAGAAGAGGTTTGTCGATTAAAGAGTTATCGTATAGCCTACTCACCGTAGCGGGCATATTACTCATCTTTCAGTTCGATTCCCAATATCGTTTCGGCATACTATTGGGAGTCGTTTCATCGGCTTTCGCAGCATTGTTCACTATCTGCAATAAGAAAGTTAGTGGCAAATGCAACTCTATCAACCTTTTGTTTTATGAGATAATCGGAGGGCTGGCGTTACTGTGCATCGCCGTTCCCATCTACATTCACCACCTACCCCAAGTACACTATATTCCTACCAAAGCTGATATTTTGTATTTGCTCATCTTATCGGTGATATGCACCATTGTGATGTACATTTTGCAAATACAGGTATTGAAAAAAGTATCAGCCTTTACCGTCAACTTGAGTTATAACTTAGAACCTATTTACAGCATTATTTTGGCTATGATTCTTTTTGGAGAAGCCAAAGATCTAAACCCTGCTTTCTACATCGGACTGTCTCTCATCTTGCTATCCGTAGCACTCAAATCATTGGAGACTTTTAAAGGAAAAAGCATAGTTGAATCTCCTACAAAAGATTACGTATGAAAATATTAGCAGTAGATTGCTTCGAGTGTTCATATCAAAAATAAACCTCCCCTCTATCAATCCTTTCAATAAAGAGATAGAGGGGAGGTTTTGTATATGGAAGTAGAAACAAACTTACTTGTGCATCTCTACAATAGTAGTAGGTGCTTGCTCAGCATTGCGAATATCCACTTGACGAACCACAGCCTCAGCCAACGACAAGAAAGCTTGTCCGGTAACACTGTTTTCGTTGAGCGCAACAGGTGTGCCTTTGTCGCCGTTCTCACAGATGCTTTGCACGATAGGTATTTGTCCTAAAAGTGGCACGTGCATCTCTTCGGCAAGTTTCTTAGCTCCCTCTTTACCAAAGATGTAGTATTTGTTTTCGGGAAGCTCGGCAGGAGTGAACCACGCCATATTTTCTACCAACCCAAGAATGGGTACATTCACTTTGTCGTTGGTGAACATATTGATGCCTTTGCGTGCATCTGCCAATGCCACAGCTTGTGGGGTGCTCACCACAATAGCTCCCGTAATAGCAAGCGTTTGCACCAAAGTGAGGTGAATGTCGCTGGTGCCAGGAGGCAAATCGAGCAAGAAGTAATCTAACTCACCCCACGCAGCATCGCCAATAAGCTGCTTCAACGCATTGCTTGCCATACCTCCACGCCAAAGAGTAGCTTGGTCTGGGTCTACAAAAAAACCAATAGAAAGAAGTTTTACTCCATACTTTTCTACGGGCACTATCAAGTCACGACCATCTATGTGCTCCGAGTAAGGACGTGCATCTTCTACATCAAACATCTTGGGCATAGACGGGCCAAATATATCGGCATCAAGTAAGCCCACCTTGTAGCCAAGCTTGGCAAGAGCCACTGCTAAATTGGCCGATACGGTAGATTTACCTACCCCACCTTTGCCCGACGAAACAGCGATTACATTTTTCACCTGAGGAAGTAATTTTCCCACCTCGGGACGAGCCGCTTGTTTACTTTCGGTGGTAATAGCCACCTCTACCTCTTTGGATATATGTAGGTGAATAGCAGCCTCAGCCGATTTCACCACCGACTTCATAAACGGGTCGGTTGGTTTATCGAAAATGAGCGAGAAGCTCACCTTCATACCATCAATACGAATGTTGTCGGCCACCATTTCGGCCTCAATGAGGTTTTTGCCTGTGCCAGGGTAGCGCACAGTAGCCAAAGCCTCTTCTATTAGTTTTGGATAAAGTGTCATAATGCTGTTATTTACTGGTTTGAAGTCCGCTACGCTTGCTACGGTTGTAGCTACGATACGAATCGAGTTCAATCTCCACATCGGGTTCGCAAAGCACGCCCTCTTGCGGAAGTTGGAATTTAATGTATTTGATATTTAGCCCACGGTCGAGCCATTGTTGCTCGTAGTAGGTTTTGATGCTAAGTATATCGTCTGCCATTCCTGAGTGATACAAATCTTCGGTAACCACCGAAACTGGTAGTTTGTTTTCCTCAATCATATAGTTGGTATAGGCAAACATAAATTGGCTATCGGTTTTGAGGTGCACCACACCATCGGGCATCAAGAAGCGGCGATAACGCTCCATAAAATAGGTAGATGTCAGTCGTTTGGTTGCCTTTTTCATTTGTGGGTCGGAGAAGGTAAGCCATATCTCACTCACCTCTCCAGTAGCAAAAAAACGGTCGATAATCTCGATATTAGTACGCACAAAGGCCACATTACTCATCTTATCGCGTAGAGCCTCAGTAGCTCCCGTCCACATACGCGCACCTTTTATATCGATACCAATGAAATTTTTATCGGGAAATTTCTTTCCCAGCCCCACGGTATATTCGCCACGTCCGCATCCCAATTCAAGTACAATCGGGTTGTTGTTTTTGAAGAATGATTCGTGCCACTTCCCTTTCATCTCAAAGGGCACATTGTCCGCCACCGAGTAGGGATACTCGAACACGTGCGGATAACTTGCCATATCGGCAAACTTCTGTAATTTTCCTTTTCCCATATCATCAGTCTGGTTTCAGTGCAAAGTTAGTCACTTTTCGGCGAAGCAGCCCCTCCGTCAGGGATAAAAAAAGTTATCAGTTGAGCAAGTCGAGCTGAATGGCATTGAGTGGAAGGGTGAACCAAAAGGTAGAGCCTTTGCCATACACCGAATCCGCACCAATCCTACCGCCAAACTTATCGACAATGGTTTGACAAATAGCAAGTCCAAGCCCAGTGCCTACGTGTTTTTTCTTCAGACACACAAAGCGGTCGAACACCTGTTCCAATTTATCTTCGGGGATGCCTTCACCAGTGTCTTTCACAAACAAATAGAGTTCTTCGCCTCGTTGTTCGTAACCTATCTCGATAGAACCATCATCGGTAAACTTAATGGCATTGGTGATAAAGTTGGTCATCACCTGCATCAAGCGATTGGGGTCGATATGAATGTAAAAGCTTGTATCGGGGCAACTCTTAACAAGTGTCACACGGTGTTGCTTTTCGCCCAATTTGAAGTTTGTTATCTGTTCCAATTCAGTCATAAATTGGTTGAGGTCAATATCCATATTAACAAATTCCAATCTACCCGCTTCAATCTTGGATATATCGAGAATATCTGCTACCAACTGTTGCAACAACCCGTTGTTCATCCGAATAATCTCAACGTATTGTTGACGCACCTCCTCATCGGTCTCTTCAAGCAACAGCTCCGAAAAGCCCACGATGGCATTGAGTGGATTACGAATCTCGTGTCCCATATTCGAAAGAAAATCCGATTTTGACTGATTGGCTTGTTCTGCTTTCTGTTTGGCTTTTTCGAGCTCAAGCTGAGTTTTCTTCAGCAAGGTAATATCGTGCAAGGTAAGCACCAATTGCGGTTCACTTTTTGTTTTAAGATATTTGCCAGAGATATTCACATCGCATACCTTCACTGCTCCATTCTCGTGTACTATTTCCAATTTATCTTCGATATTAGTGAAGCTCGCTTCGCACCGAAAAGAGTTTTCAATGGCTTTTCGCACCTCACATTTTGCACAAAGAACGTGTGTCCCACATCCTCCTTCGGCAGTTTCGGCATTGTAGCAATGCAACAAATCGCCTACCCGAAGTAAGTCATCGGTAGCTTGTGGTTCCTCTTTTTTAATGTCATAATAGTTGGTAAACAGCACTTCCACATCAGAGTTGATTAGTAGCACGTAAGCGTTTACATTTTTCAGCACAGCGTTGAGCACCGCCTGAGAATCGATAGATTGTATCTGTGTTAATTTCGTGTTTGCACTCATACTTATAGCAACAAGTGTTTATAATAAAAAGGATAACGCACTATTATAGCTTTATATTTTATATCGTGGTATATTCACCCTCTATTATTGTATATTTTTAAGGCTTTTTACCCATCTATAAAGATGAATAAAAAGCCTCTAAAGTATTTCAAAGACGCTTATGATTACTCTACAATGGTCACCCAGCCGTGAGTATCGGGTTCGTCTCCATATTGTATAGCACGTAGCTTATTGTATAATTTGGTAGATACAGGGCCTGGTTTTCCGTCTTTAGAGAACACATACGAGTGATTCTTTTCGGGATCGTCGATGCGCTGAATAGGACTAATAACGGCTGCGGTTCCACAAGCTCCTGCCTCTTCAAAAGTTGCCAATTCTTCTTCCAATACAGGACGACGTTCTACATCCATTCCCATATCTTCGGCCAGTTGCATCAAACTCTTGTTAGTGATAGAGGGCAAAATAGATGATGACAATGGAGTGATGTAAGTATTGTCTTTGATACCAAAGAAGTTGGCAGCACCACACTCATCAATGTATTTATGTTCCTTGCAGTCTAAATAAAACTCAGCAGAGTAGCCTGCATCGTGCGCCTCTTTGCTGGCACGAAGGCTTGCAGCATAGTTGCCACCCACCTTGTAAGTGCCGGTTCCGTGAGGTGCAGCACGGTCGTATTTGCGAGTAATGACGTAAGGAGTAGCCGCAAAACCACCTTTAAAATAAGGGCCTACGGGCGTTACGAAGATAAGAAACAGATATTCATCGGCTGGTTTCACACCTACTTGTGCCCCTGTACCAATAAGTAGAGGACGAATGTAGAGCGAAGCACCAGTTTCGTAGGGAGGAATAAAACGCTCGTTTAGTTTTACCGCTTTCAATACCGCTTCTTTAAATCGATCGGTAGGAAGCTCTGCCATCATAATGCCTTGACAAGTAGCTTGCATACGCGCAGCATTGTCTTCCAAACGAAAGACGCGAATCTTACCATCTTTGCCACGATAAGCTTTCAATCCTTCAAAAGCTTCTTGTCCGTAGTGCAGGCAAGTAGCTGCCATATGCAGATTGATAGTTTCGCTACTGCTTACTTCCAATTCACCCCATTTGCCATTGCGATTGTATATTCTTACGTTGTAGTCGGTAGGCATATACCCGAACGCCAGGTTAGACCAATCTATTTCTTTCATATCCATAAGTATTAAATATATTTAGCTTAAAGCACAAAAATAGTTCTATTTATTCAGATACACGCTTTTCTTGCAACAATTTTTCCACTTCGCAATCTACCTTAGTCAACTTTTCCGAGCAGAAAGCAATTATATCGTTGGCCTCTTTCAGCTTTCCTGCCAAAGCGTCTATCTCCAATTCGTTGTTGTCTATCTGACGAACAATAGTCTCCAAGCGTTGCATCGCTTGCGAATAAGTCTCTTTTTTTGCAGCCATATCTTTTTATTCTATTTTTTGTTTCACGATTGATTTCAGTTCTCCTTTTGCCATTCGAGTCACGATGACATCGCCTTCGTTTATCGCTCTCGCATCAGTCACCAGTTTGCCCTCTTTGAGCGTGATGCTGTATCCTTTCGCCAAAATTCTTTGGGGCGAAGCATCGTACACACGCTGTTTTATCAACGCTATTTTGTGTCGTTGCGTGTTGAGCGATGCACGAGCGGCTTGCGCCACATCTTTTTGCCCCATCATCAGCTGCATACGAGCATCGTTGATTCGCCTTACCACCATCGAAGGGATACGCGACCGATAGCCTTCAATCTTGCGATACTCATTTTCTAAGTAGAGCAACACATTCTCGCGCAAGCGATGAGATAAGTAATTCAATCTTTCTCCAGCCTCATCCATTCGGTTTATCAGCAGTTCGGCGGCGGCAGTTGGTGTTTTTACCCGTGTGTGCGCCACCGCATCGAGCACCGTATCGTCGCGTTCGTGACCTATGCCTGTGATAATGGGCAATGGAAACTGAGCGCAAGCCGCAGCAAGCAAATAGGTGTCGAAACCCGAAAGGTCGGACGTAGCACCACCACCACGGATAATCACCACCACATCAAATTGCGACAAACGCTGGTTTATACAATCGAGCGCATCCAGTATTGAGCTTTCCACTTGGCTGCCTTGCATTGTGGCAGAAAACAGCTCGGCGGCGAAAGCATATCCTTGTGGATTGTTTTGAAGCTGATGGCAAAAGTCGCCATAACCAGCCGCCGTAGCAGATGAAATCACCGCTATGCGCTGTGGCAACAATGGCATATCAATCTCTTTGTTGAGCGTGAGCACCCCATCGGCTTCGAGTTGCAAGAGAATTTCACGACGACGACGTGCCATATCGCCCAGCGTATAAGTAGGGTCGATGTCTTGCACCGTGAGGCTGTATCCGTAGAGTTCGTGAAATTGTATCGTCACCTTTACCAGCACCTTAATGCCCGAAGTGAAAGATTGCCCCGTAGCCTCCTCGAAATAGGGTTTAAGCAATGCGAACACTTGCGCCCAAATGATGCCACGAGCTTTGGCTACCAACTGATTGCCACGAGCATCTTTTTGCACAAACTCCAAATAGCAATGGCCGTTGTTGCTACGCACGTCGCTCAACTCCGCTTGTACCCAGTAGGCATCGGGCATACATTGCTCAATGCTACGTCGCACCAAAGCGTTGAGGTCGTAGAGTGTTAATGCTTCTTCTTTCATCGGTTCATTTCGTAAGCTTTCCACATATCGGGTATGCCGTATCCATAGATATTGTCGGGGTAGTTCACTCTATCGCCCGACTGACGTACTAATTCTATTATTTGCTTTGCGCTAAGCTCAGGGTTCGCCTGCCACAAGCAAGCCACCATTCCAGCCATCACGGGCGAAGCAAACGACGTTCCATTGGCCTTGCGCATATTACCATCAGTTCCCATCACCTCTGCCTGATACCCCATTGCCATTACATCGGGTTTGATGCGTCCATCCGCCGTGTTTCCGATGGAGGAGAACGGAGCCAATATGCCTTTCGCATCTATCGCACCCACCGTGAGCACATTCTCGGCATCACCGGGAGGTGTTATCTTTTTCCACGGGCCACTACCCGAATTGCCAGCACTACACACCATAACCATCCCTTTATCGGCCACTTTGGAGGCCTGACGAGAGATAAGTGAGTACTCACCATCCAAATGGTGAAGTTGGTAATCTTTTGATTTGTCATCGAAGGTATAATAACCCAAAGAGGTGTTCACCACATCCACTCCCACACTGTCGGCAAATTCCACCGCCGCAGCCCAATAGTCTTGTTCCACCAAGTGCTCGGAGTAAGCATCTTCGCTTCGCAGCAACCAGTAGGACGCTTCGGGGGCAGTGCCCACCATCACACCGGGCACATTCATAGCCATACAAGAAAGTACTCCTGTGCCGTGGCTCTCTTCGGCAAAAATATCGGCTTGCGGATTCACAAAATCTTTTGTTCCCAAAATGCGAATGTTCTGCATCGCCGCTATTTGGTCTACATTGTGATAGCCCGCATCAATCACGGCAATAGTCATCCCGTCGCCTTTGTAGCCAGCATCGTGCAGTTTGTTGCCATTGCTCAGTTCTATTTGTCGGTTTGCTTCGCCATAATAATCGTCACACGGTTCAAGGTTGCCCGTGAGCGAATCGCGCTTGGTGGCTATCGGGTTGGCACCTATCTTGGGTGCAGCCCACACTTTTTCGGTGGCCTGCACAAAAGGAAGCAATGCTATTGGGTGGATACGTGTAGAGTCGTTGGTAGACACGGTGACAAAGTTTTCCCACTTGCCACGAGCCACCACTTTCACGCCCATCTGCTCTATGGCATCTATGTACACTTGCGATACAGGCAAGTCGGTAGAGTCTATTTTAATGCCTTGACGCTGCCTGCGTTCAAGGGCCTTTTGCGATAGGAATGCCTCTGGATGCTGCAACGAATAGGGCGTGTGCGCCTTATCGCGAAGCGAGATGCGATACTTCAACGTATCTTGCACTTGTGCCGACAGCCCAATTGCTACACATAGCAATGCTGCGGTTATAAATCTCTTCATATAGTTGTTTTATTATTGTACTATTCAGTTTTTCTCAATGCTGTGAGAAAAAGTTCTCAACGCAGTGAGAAAAAGTTCTCAGCGTATTGAGAAAAAGCAGATGATAGCTACTTGATGTTTCAGAAATCGCTATTTTCAATCGCCACCAAGCCGATGCCTTTTTGAGAAGCGATGTAGGCCCCCCCCAACACACGCTTGCCCGTGTAGAACACAGCCGATTGCCCGGGTGTTATGGCCGAAGCCTCATCCAAGAACTTCACAAACAGCCTACCGTCTACCAACCGCTTTACCCGACAAGGAATGGGAGTGCTTCGGTAGCGAATGCGCACCGATAGGTTTTCGCACGTCATCACCTCTTTTTCGTCTACCAATATATCTTGTTCGGCAAGCATGTAGTCCGCTTTCAGTTTGTCGGCATCACCCAATATCACCGTATTCTTTTCGGGATTGATTTTGAGCACATAGGCTGGTTTTCCCAAAGCTATCTCCAAGCCCTTACGCTGGCCGATGGTGTAGTAAGGAAAGCCTTTGTGTTGCCCCAACTTCACTCCTTGGGGAGATACAAACCATCCTGCCCCCACCTCTTCATCGAGTTGTGGATATTGCTCGCGCAAGAAGTCACGATAGTCTCCTTTGATAAAGCAAACCTCCATACTCTCACCCTCTTTTGACTTGGCTTCATACCCCTTTTCTAAAAGATACTCACGCACTTTTAGCTTTGTGTAGTCGCCCAATGGAAAGATGCAGCGTTTAAGCACATCTTGCCCCAATCGCCACAAAAAGTAAGATTGGTCTTTTTTCTCGTCATCGCCTGCTATGATGTATCGTTTTCCATCTATCCACTCCAAGCGCGAATAGTGTCCGGTGGCTATCCACTCACAGTTCAGCTTATCGGCCCACTCTGTGAGCACTCTAAACTTAAACAGAGGGTTGCACATCACACAAGGGTTGGGGGTGCGTCCATTGCGATATTCGTCAATGAAATTCTTCACTACCGAGTTTTTAAAAGTAGTGCGCTCGTCGGCCACGTAGTGTTCAATGCCCATTCGGTCGGCCAATTCACGCGCTTCTTTGGGTTCATCTCCCCACACACGCATTGTCACTCCCACTATCTCGTAGCCTTGTTCTTGTAGCATCAAGCAAGTGGCCGTACTATCTATGCCACCACTCATTCCCACCAGCACTCTTTTGTTTCGCTCTTTCATCTCACGCTATTGTTACTAAAATCGTTGCAAAATTACACCATTCGCGGCGTATTACCATCATTTGCCCCGATAAATGTTACTGTTTGGCAGGTTGTTCTTCTTTTTGGTCGGCCACCTCAACAAAATAGATTGCACTGCAAATCATCAGAATAGCAATAATTTGGAACCACGAAAAGCGGTCTTGCCCCAATATATAGGAAGCGATGGTGGCTACCACCAAATTGATGTAACTATATAGCGAAACGATGGTGGCTTTCAGGTATTTTAGCCCTAAGATGGTGAGGTAGTAATTGATAAACGTAGGGCCAATGAGCACAAACAGCAATACAAGCCAAGCTACCCAATGCCATTCACCCCGAAAAGCATCGGAAAACAAAGGAGCATCGAAGCCCACAATGCTATTGACTACAACCGCCGTAATGGTGCTGCCCAAAAACACATACTTCATGATGGTGATCATCCCCAAGTGAGCGAGAAACTTTTTCTCGAACAACAGGTAAATGGCAAAAAGAAGAGCACAAGCCGCACAAAGCAGGTTGCCTAATGGCGCATCGGAGGCTAAATCGTCGCTATGCTGTGTAAGAATGCAAAGCAACGCCCCTCCAAAGCCCAACACGATGCCGAATATTTTTGATTTAGTAATCTTCTCGTGCATCAACACAAACGATATAAGAAACACAAAAATGGGTTGAAGCGAGCAGAAAATTGCTCCCGATATGGGAGTAGTGAGGCTGATTCCTATTAAGAAACAATCCATAAATGCGTATAGACCTACCCCACCCAAAACCAACAATTGAATGCGCTGTTTCCACGTGGCTTTATCTTCTTTCACTATCAAACTCGATATCCAAAAAGCTATTGCCGCAAAAGCGCATCTCACTGTTACTCCAGTAAGGGCACTCATCCATAGCGGAAGTAAGTATTTCAAGCCATTCATATTAAGCCCAGCAAATAGCTTGGCTATCACCATCGCAATGTTGGCTTTTCGAGTTTCGGGTGTCATAGGTTTATTTTTTGGAATGAGCTTGCTGCACAAACTGGTATTGCTGATCGCCCAAGGTAAATGTTGCACCGTGCAATCCCGACGACCACACCACGCCATTGCTGTAATATTCGGCTGTTTTCGCAGAGGCTTCTATCTGAGGAAGAGTGAAGCAGTATTTATATTGTGGATTGAGTAGCTTGACTTCGCTCCCCTCTTCGCCATTGAGATAAAGAACATCAAACGACGGAGTTACTGAAGGTTTTCCTTTTGCTACATAGATTTCATCTACGGGACTTAGCACCGTGAAATCGCACGTATCTTTATCGTCGATAAAAACAGGTATATCGCCCAACCTAAACTTTGCTTCATTGGGTTTAAACAGTAATTTGGCTTTATCGTCTACGTACTCCACTTGGTGCGTTATCTTTTCATCACGCCTCATCTTATATACTTTATTCTTAAAGTACAAATCGGCATACTGTTTTTGTCCCATAGAGTATTGCTGAAGTACAGCGTTCTCACCCGTTTTGTTGTCTTTCAAGGTTTGGTTTATAAGCAAATTGGGAAGGACCAATGTATTCGATATTTTATTCAGCAAGGAGATTCCATTGCGAAGCAATCCTCCCTCTACTTTGTAAGCGACGTGATTGCCCACCAAAGTAATGGAGTCGCCTGCTTCATTCCATTTTATCTTTCCTTTCGACACATAAATACCCGCACGCTCTATGTATTTGTAGGCACACTGGTAGTGACCGCTATCCACAGCGAGCAACACATAAATACCCGGACAATCGGCTGCTGGTATCACTCCTTCGTAGGTGCCTTGCCAGTCGAACGTATTTTCGGGGGTTTGTGCATCGGCCGTTTCTTCGCTCAAGGGTCTTTTACCACCACAGGAAAACAAAAGTCCTATAAATAGTAAGGAAACCCAGTAACAAATTACTTTTCTCATTTCTTATTCAATCAGTTAAAATCGTTTGTATAAATGCCATTCTTAAAAAAAGACAACGATTAACAATCTTAAATAGTTCTCTATCCAATCTACTATTTTTATAGAAACAGATAAAGAAAAGCCATTACACGATACAAGAAGGAGTGTTACCCGACACGATTAACTCGAAGCATATAAAAGCAAGAAGTGGTAAAGAAATTGCGTAGGTGGGGAATGTGAGCCATAAGAGGTGATAGCGTGCGAGGACGCAAACCAAACTTCACCTCGTAGTGAGGATTGATGAACCACAGCTGGCGATGATGAACGTGATAGCCACAATCCTTGCTCAGCTTCTCGAATAGTTCGATGGTAGTAGCGCACGATTTGATGTCGAGCAATTCGCTGACACGTGTAGCTGGTTCGCCCGCCTTGCACAACACAAAACGATAGAGCGATGAAGGCAATAGATGAAGAAAAGGGAAGTGAGACACCCACTTGTTATGGCAGATTTGCTGATGTCCGCCAAAAGGCATTTGCCAAGCAGGAAAGCCGATGAAAAGCAAACCACCGGGAGCTATGAGCCGCTTAATGTGACGCAGCATCTCCGCTTTGTCGGTGATGTGCTCTATCACATCGTGAATCAACAGAATGTCATATTGGGCACCGGTAGCAAGGTCGAACACATTCATTGCAGTAAATGTGCCCTGACAGCCCGCATCTTTGAATGAATGTTTTGCTTGCTCAATTCGTGTGTCCGACAAATCGATACCAGTTACTTGGCATCCTTTCTCGGCAAAAGGCAGCAGATTGCCACCATCACCACACCCTATTTCGAGCACACGTGTATGAGCACCCACAAACATAAATCGCTCCACGTAGGGCAAAAAATACTTCCGGCTACTCTCTACTAATTCATCAAAATATTTTTGGCGGTTGGTGTGTCTCTCTTGCATTACACTATTTTCTATCTGTAGTTTATAACAGCCACAAAGATATACCGTTTTTCTTCAGGTTGCTACTTGTGTATAAAAAAATCGGGCATTGATTGCTTTCGCCCGATTCTTTCCTTGTTAATTAATCAATGCTTTGCACGCACAAAGCTATCTGGATAAGTTATATTGTTTACCACACCATCATTCAGTCTAATCCAAGAGCTAAAGGTACGTTCGCCTTCGTTGAGCACAATAACACGTGCGCCATTGGATAAATTGTTATAAACTGTGTCACCCCCCGTATAACGTCCATATCCAAGTAATATGTTTTGCCACATCACCGCATAATCATTGTCGTGGTCGTGTCCCACAAAAACCCCCATCACGTCGCCACACTCTTTCATCGCAGCAAACATACCTGTATTGACAACTGGCGCACAAGCTTGCTCCATACGTGTACCTATCATCACTGCATTCTCATCAGTAGCAGCAAGGTTAAATTCGGGCAATGGGATATGAAAAAACGCAAGTGCTGGTAATGGTGTTTCGTTGTTAGTGGCAGTATATGAAGCACTTTGTTTTCTATACCACTCTATCTGGTCGAAGCTAAACCAACCATATCCTTTCACATCTTTCAATGTGGAATATGTCCGCGAATCCATACAATATATCACAGCTGCATCTTGCTTGCTATTTGATGATTTTATATGAAGTGCCACATCGGGATTGTCGGCAGTAGTTTGGTCGGTGAATAAATTGCCAGAAATGGTGCGCACCAGCTCGTAAAGTTGGTGGCGATTCATTCCAAATTCATCATCGTGATTGCCAAAAGTGACGATAAAAGGCAGTTTGCGGTTGGCTACAAGCTGAAGAATTTGTATCATTCCCTTATCGGCAGGCGCAGCATATATAATGTCGCCCGTAAACACCACCAAATCGGGCCGTTCTTCATCAAGCACTTGGTTGATGCGCTCTATCGCAATGTCAGAAGCGAAATTGCCATATTTACAATGAACATCGGTGAATTGTACAATCTTAAATTTCCCATCTTTGTTGAATTTTAGCTCTAATGTTTTTGCCACACTACAAAAAGTTGCCAGCAGACAGCAAGCCAAAGTCGTGAAAAATATTCGTGCAATCATACTTATTTAATTTGAATTAAAGTTCAGATTCGAATTACTTTAAGCTTCGTAGGTGTTTTGGATAGATAAACATAGCTACCATCCAAGATAAAGTAATTGATTTATTGTTTCTCTATCAACACCGTGGCATAGGCCGAAATACCCTCCTCACGTCCTGTGAAACCCAGTCGCTCGGTAGTGGTGGCTTTAATAGAAATATCTTCCACATCTATTTTCATCACCTTTGCTAATGTTTGCTGCATCAGAGGAATGTGTTTTTTGAGTTTGGGTTGTTCGGCACAAATAGTGGCATCGATATTTCCCACCTTAAAGCCTTTGGTTGCAATGAGCGACACGGTATCGCGAAGCAGCACCTTGCTGTCAATGTTCTTATACTCGCCTGCGGTATCGGGGAAATGAAAGCCAATGTCGCGCATATTGGCCGCTCCGAGCAAAGCATCGCAAATGGCGTGTATCAAAACATCGGCATCCGAGTGTCCTAAAAGCCCTTTAGTGTGATCGAGACGAATGCCGCCTAACCAAAGCTCACGTTCTTCTACCAACTGGTGAACGTCGAAACCAAATCCTACTCTTATTTTCATATTAACCTGATTTATAATGGAACTTATCTACGACGACGACCACCCGATCGTCCAAACAAATCTCTTATTCCATCTAAGTCGAAACCAAGCGTGAAACGCAAGGTCTGATCGAGCGGATTGCTTTGCGCAGTAGATATAAGATATGCAGCATCGAGTGAGAATACACTCATCTTGAACCCTGCACCAAATGAGAAGTACTTGCGATTTCCTTTGTTGGCATTTTCGTAATGGTAGCCCGCACGAACCGCAAACTGGTTGTTGTAAAGATATTCCAAACCCACCGACCATTGTATCTCTTGAAGTTCTTCTTTAAAACCACCAGGTGCATCCGAAAAAGATTTAAAGATTCCTTTAATAGGCGAAATATCATTGTATCCTTCAGTTTGCAACCATTCAATGTAGTCGGAATAGGTCATATCATCGCCAAACTTGCTTTGATATTGAGCAAAGGTGGGGCGTGTAGGAACCAAAAGTTTGTTCAAATCTACATTGAGCGAAATGGTGTTGTAGTCATCGAAAGGAGCAAGCAAAGAAAACCCTAAACGCAAATTGGTAGGTAGAAACTGACTTGAATTGCCACCATCGTATGAAATCTTTGTACCAATGTTTGAGATGTTCAACCCCCACGAAAACATACATTCACGCTGTGCTATCACCACATAATCGGTGTAATAGAAAGCAATATCGGCAGCAAAAGCCGAACCGGGTGTCACCTCTTCATCCTGTTTATAAGCAAGGTCGGAATAGATGTAACGCAAAGCCACCGCTGCCGAAAAGCGTTCGGACAGCATACGCGAATAGGCCACATCGACCGCCATCTCGTAAGGATGAATTGAATATCCTCCTATTCCATCGCTACTGGTGTTGACTGGAACTTCACCCAACGAGAAGTATCGCAGAGAACCACTGATAGCCTGATAATCGCCTATGCGATAATAACCTGCTAAGTAAGCCAAATCAATATCATTGACCAATTTACGCAACCAAGGAGTGTATGAGATAGATGCCCCTGCACGACTGATAGTAAAAGGGTATTTTGCAGGATTCCAATACTGGGAGTTGTTGTCGGGTTCGGTGGCTGCCCCCACATCTCCCAAACCACCACCACGCGAGTCGGGAGCTATATTGAGCGAGTTTACACCTGTATGAATGGGATTGAATTCATCCTTCTGTGCGTGTAGAAATGTAGCGACAGAAAACAATGCGATGAATAGAATAAAGAGTTTTTTCATAAACTAAATTGTTATGTATAAGCTGCAACGGCTTTGCTATATTAACGGTTATTATTCAATTTATTGTGCTAATATCACGATTTTCTCGGTTTTGGTACTCTCTTTGCTATCCCCCGAAACAATAGAAGCACGATAGAGATAGACACCAGGCATCAGACGTTGTCCGGCATTGCTGCTCAAATTCCAGTCGATGTAATAATAGCCACCCGATGATGTGCCACGCTCTGTATGTACCCATAGTTCACGACCCGAAAAATCACAAACCGCAATGCGTACATCCAATTCCGAATCGGGGCGATCGTGTGAAAGAATAAAGGTTGTGCTTTCGCGAGCTGGGCTATTGGAACAAGTCACCTCGAACAGACTGGGACGCAAACCATTAATCACCTCAAAATCGAGTGTTTTGGTGGTGGAGTTATTCATTATGTTCCAAGCTCGAAACGTCAGCGTATGTTTGCCTTCACTAAGCGTTGGAATTGAGAAACTAACCTTTCCCTTTGTGTAGTCGCCCGCTTGAGTCACGTAATATTCGTTCAAATTATACGAAGTTCTACCATCAATAGTCAGCATCAAATCGTGTCCGATACCGTTGCCTACGGTGTTGATGCCATTGGGGTCTTCAAGTTCGGCTACAAAGTAAGGGGTTTCGTTCACACTACCTCCCCACGCAAAATCTGGTCGATTGAGATAAATATTCACTTGTGGTCCTTCGTCGGTCGAAGGTAAGTTGTCGGCAGTGCCGCCTACCTTAAAACCATTGAACGCACCACCAGCTTCGCGAAAATCGTTGGCGCAAGCATAGAAGTTGAGCAAACCTTGTTCGTTGGAGTAATTTATATCGAGCGGCACAGGAATCGTCACTTCAAACTGTCCATTGCGAATAGAGTCCGTACCCGAAAATAAAGTACGAACGTGATCGGTATAATTCACTGCCCCTTCACCTACATTATCTAAAGTGTGCACCGTTTCACGACTATCCATCGCCAAAGGGTGTATGGTGCCGTTGAAATCATTAGCCAATTCGCCTTCGGGGGTTAAAATCCGCCCTTTCACCTTTACCTTTGCACCCGCTTGCATAAAAGGCATTTCATCGGTAAGAATATTCCCATCAAACTCTTCTACCTCTACCTGATAATCGGGGATAGCCACCAACAGGGCAGGGTTTCCTGTTAGATTAAAATTCAACTTATTGCCATCGCCAAGCAAGTAACGACTACCTTGTTTAGCCAAACGCATCACATCGCCCAAACGCAAACGACCATTGGACGAACGAGAGAAGAGATAACGAAGCACAGACTTATGAAGTTCGTAGTTGGGAGAATCGTAGACCACACGAGAAGTAGAAATAAGAGCAATGGCACCTCCATTAGGATTGAGCAATGCCATCTCGCCAGCAGAAGTAGCCGTATCGTCGAAGCGAGTAAAATCGCAGGAGGCTGTAAACCAAATAGGCAAACGAGGGGATGACAACTTACTAATGTGTTCGGAGGTAAGCAGGTTTTCTTCAGACCAAGTGGTAGTGCCGCTATGCCCCGTGTAGTTGACCATAAACATCCCTTGATCGAACAGCTGAAGCAGACGACGTGTAGCATCGGGATAAGTGTGCCCAGTAGAAGACGACTCCCGTTTGTAGGCATCGGCAAGAATCCTTTCGGGGCGCATTTGAGGCGAGTATGCCAATACACTATCCGCTAAATCGATGGCGTGCTGCATAAATGAGTTGTCACTGTTTGAACCTTCGGCATCGTCGGCTACAAAACAGACAGTACGTTTCCACGTGCCTGCATTTTTATTTTCAATGTAGGCGATGTTTTTGTCGACCACTGCTTGCGCTTCTTCGTTGGTGCGCACAGTGAAACGCCCGACACCAATATCCAATCTATCCGAAGCAAGAGACAAACCTTCGCCATCGTCCAAGAAACCAAAATAGTCATCGGTGAGATAGGATGTTCTTTCACTGTTGGAGTTTTCCACCTGATAGGATAAAAGAAAATCAGACGGCTTGTAGCTACTCCAAGCAGAAGAAACCATTCGATTATCGTAAGCACAGTCACCAAAAAGCAACAGATATTTGGGACGGTCTACATCAGAGGTAGAGCGATCGTAAAGCATCTTCATCAGCCTGCGATAAGCGGTGGCATCGGGTGTTCCCGATGAAAATTCATTGTACACTTGCGTAGCAGTCACCACTTCTACCGTCAGTCCGTCCACTTCGCGATGCGCTTTTGCCAATCGCTCTGCTTGAATCAAGTACACAGTTCTATCGGGAACAATAATTATCATATCTATTCCCGACAGAGCACGAAGATTTTGATTGTTCACCTCACCTACATTGTCTGGATTATCAAAAGTGGTAGCTGCTGTGTTGACCGCTACAAACTCACGCAAAGTAGAACTTGCCGGGATAGTAAACGAGTAAGTATCACCATTCAAGCGACCCTGCATAAGACGATAATCACCGGGGGTAGTCACATCCCATACCACCGTGGCCGAATTGGCATTGGATAGATGAAAAGTGGTGGCACGTCCTATTGCGCTTTGCGAGCGAAAAGCAAGGAAGCCTTCATCCAAACTCAACCGCCGTTGATAGTAAATAGAGATGTAATTCAAACGTCCTGATATACCCGAAGAGCGCGTGTGGGTAACACGAATGGAGTTCGCCACCGACTTATCTCCCGACCAGCGATACGTTCCAACTGTTTCGGTTGCTTTTACATAATAATCCCCTCCAGTGGAGGCAATGCTCGAAGTGCCTAAGCTTTGATCGTTGGCCGCTACTGTAAAAGAGGTGCTACCATTTGTAGAGCGAGCAGAAAAGGCAACTGTTACTCGTGCGTCAGCATTCGTAATTCCAGATAAGCGAAAACTATAATTCTGACTATTCCCATTAGCGTAATCATAACTATCATACAATTCTCTCCCACTTTTCGACCAACTATAAGCATCTCGCTCGTAAAGGCTGTACGCATCTACTTCTGTCAGCTCCAATGCGTCATCTGAAGTTGAAGAATATTCTACAGGGAACTCTAAAGCATCATCATCATTTTCAGTCACAAAATAATAGGCATCGTTGGAATAGCAGTTTTGCACACGCTGATAGGTGTTTGAGCTCCAATTCCAAGAAACCGTGCCACGAGCGTAAAACAACAAACCGTTGGCAGTGCGATGAATGGGTACTTCAGGCAAATCATCACAAGGGTGATTTGCAAAGCGGTTGGATAGCAAGTAGCCACCATAGCCATATATGCGCACCTTCTCTGGGTCGTTGAAGCCCATTCTTCTTAATTCGGCATTGGTTAGCTGATACACTCCTGTATCGGGTATGCGTATCTTGACAAATCTCCCAGCAGATAATACAGAATTATCGACTGTGGCAGTTCGTGTAAATGCAGTAGCTTGCGTAGCAATTACGGGAGTTTTTTTTAGCGATAGTTTAAAAGAGTTTATCCGTTGATAATGCCCATCTCGATATACCAAAGGGAGAAAGCGGACATTCAGAAAACCTTTATGGGCAGAGATAGCGACATCGGTAGTGGCCACTGGGTAATCAGGAAGAATTACATTGAGTTTCTTCAATGAGTCGGCAGTCTGTGAGTCGACCTTCTCAAATTCAGGAAACTCAATATCTACCTGATAGGTGTATGAGCGAAAATCATCGGGCAATGGAATCTCTTCCAGCATCTCGGGCAAATCGCACAACGGAGGCAGCATTTGCCAATCGACAGACACAAAATGATTTTGAGCCGCAACAGGAAGTGCGGTTACAAATATGTATAGTAGAAATTGAAGTATCTTATGCTTCATAACTCAATTGTTGTAAATACCGAGAATCTATTCGCACCAACAATTGAGGCGACAATAGTTATCGTATATAAAAATCGAGCAGTTTCTCTTCTTCAATATAGCCTTGCAAATGCTGTCCAATGCTTACAGTTCCTACTCCTACGGGGGTTCCCGTAAATAGCAAATCGCCGATTTTAAGGGTCATAAATTGACTCACATAAGCAATTATATCGTCAATCTTGAATAGCATATCGGTCGTGTTGCCACGTTGCACTTCTTTTTCATCAATACTCAAGCTGAAGTTCAAATGTTGAATATCGTGAAAACAGCTCACTGGAATAAACTCGCCAATAGCAGCAGAATTATCAAAACCTTTGCACAGTTCCCAAGGCAATCCTTTTTCACGGTATTCACGTTGCAAGTCGCGTGCAGTGAAGTCGATGCCTACTGTCACAGCGTCGTAATAGCGATGCGCAAAACGTGGCGCAATGTTTTTGCCCAAACGATTGATGCGAACCACCAATTCTGTTTCGTAGTCTACCTGTTTCGAGAAATCGGGAATAAAAAAAGGCTTACCATCTTTCAGCAATGCCGAATCGGGCTTCAAGAAGATAACTGGCTCTTTATTTACTAACGTGTGACCTAACTCTTTATTGTGTTGGTCGTAGTTCATTCCTACTGCAATAATCTTCATTATTTATATCCGTTAAAGTTTAGACGATTGAACATCACGGCAAGATGTGCATAAAGCGATGTGTTTTGCACCACAATATATTCGGGCACACGAATGCGGAAGGGGGTAAAGTTCCAAATGGCTTTGATGCCTCCCTCTATCATCTTGTCGGTGATAGATTGCGCTATTTCGATAGGTACGGTGAGCACGCCGATTTGCACATCGTAGGTTTGCATCATCTTCACAAAATCGTCGGAGTGATAGATAGGAATACCGTTTAGCTCTTTGCCCACCAAATCGGGGTTTACATCAAAAGCGGCCACTATCTCCAAACCGAAGTGTGTTAAACCAGAGTCTTGTAGCAATGCGCCTCCCAAACTACCTACACCAAAAAGGAATGCCTTATGAATATCGGTGAAACCCAAAAAACCTTCGAGCACATCAATAAGTGCATCTACCTCGTATCCTACACGGGTGCGCCCCGATATGTTGACATACGATAAATCTTTAGCTATCTGCGAAGCGTCAATATTGGTTTCTTTCGATATTTGAGTAGAAGAAACATAACGTTCGCCACGCTGCTTCAATAGCTTTACATTGGATAGATACCACGGAAGTCTCCGAAGTGTTGGTTCGGGCACTTTCTGATGATATTTTGGTTGTGAAGGTTGCTCCATATTTACGCGATATTATGTGCTGAACAGATTAATATATAAAAATAAGGCTAATTCTAATTCGCAAATATAGCACAAATGCCGATTTGAGTATTATAATTTTTCTTATAAATAACAATATAGCTCATCAAACTTATAGGTTGAACTGATTTACAAACGATAGGTTTGCGGAATAATTGCAAATATCTATCGAAAACTTTAACTTTGAACTATAAATAATAAACTTCCACCAAAATGAAGAAAAATGACTGGAAAGACAGGTTGAATGTGGTGTACTCCACCAATCCTGATTTTAAATATGAAGAAGAAGAGGAAGATGCTGCCGAAACGCTTGCTCCCTCCCAACAAAACTTACGCGTGCAGCTCGACCGCAAGAATCGTGGTGGCAAAGTGGTGACACTTATCACAGGCTTTGTAGGCACAGACGACGATTTGAAAGAGCTGGGCAAATTGCTAAAAACGAAATGCGGTGTAGGCGGTGCGGCCAAAGATGGCGAAATCATTGTGCAAGGCGATTTTAAGCAACGTGTGTTGGAACTACTGAGGAAAGAGGGATACACCCGCACCAAACCAGTAGGGGGATAATCGCAAAACAAGATGTGCCAAAACGAATCTACTTACGTTTTGGCACATCTTGTTTTTTATAATTAAGCAATCTATTTCAATTACTTATTGCCCATCTTCATTTTCCATTTCCCGTCAGAAAGAACCATCGGCTGATCTCCATCTTCTACTGTACCATCTCCAAAATGTACTTCGTAGTAAACAACAGCAGTCGTGTCGCCAGCTGCTATATCTTCTTTTATAACCTTTATATCTTTAAGACCACCTTTCTTTTCGTATTCAGCACTCGCCTTGTCTTTAATAAGTGCCACGAATTGAGCTTTCTCCTCGGCCGACAGAGCTTTTTTAGATGCGATACCATCAACATAAGCCTCGTAGTTTCCTTTGCAAAGATCCTTTCCATACTTCTCCATTGCATCTTTAGGGCTTGATGAGGAACAAGCTGCAAACAATGCCATTACGGCCAACACAAATAAACCTTTGATCACCTTTTTCATCTTTGTTAGATTTTTAATTAATAATATGATATATATGTCAACAAGTCACTTTTTTCTATATCCGACGGAAAGACGTAGTCGCCATTGAAACAGGGGATGCGTGCAGGATGACTCCTATCCTCCACCAAGTCTATCCCTTCAAGTGCATAAGCCCAAGCCACCAACTGCGTACAGTAGAATGCCGTGGTGTCCATCCAGTCGTAATCGTGGTCGAATGGCACAGATTGTCTCCACATAAGTAAGGTGGCAGTTGCGGCTTTGTGCGCAACAGAATCGACACAAGACACCCGAACCACCTTGCCACGAGAGGACTTTTGAGTAGAGAAAAACGACTCTATCGGTTCACATTTCACACGGTCTATATCTCCTTCATATTCGGGTTCGCCTGGCACAGCGTGACAAACAAACCAACCCGATGAATCTTGTGGGCACACCACAATGCCTATGTGAGAATAAATCTCGTCACTTCCACCAGCCATTGTCACTATTTGCCCTGCTATGCCAATGCCTTTTCTAAATACCAAATCACCTTCTCTCAAGCAGGGTGACACTTGTTCAATCCATCTACTTAATTCAGCCTCTTTCGTTGCAATATCATTTCTCCAACAACAACTGGTAGACAAACAAGCTAAAAAGAGAATAAATAGAAGGATTCTCATACATCATTGCAAATAGGTTGATTTACAAATATAATATATATTTTTACTAAAAAAACAAAAACAACTAATGCGTTTTTAATAAGTATCTGTTTTATTATCCAATATAGTAAAAAAAGAGGGTATACTCACACCGAGCATACCCTCTTTCTATATTATCGCAATGGCGTGGAATAACGATTATTCAGCGCGCAAAGTAAAGCGTTTGAAACCAGTTACAGTCAAGTCTTTATTGATTGTTTTCAAGTATTCAGCAACCGATTTAGAACCGTCTTGGATAAATTCTTGATTCAACAAACAAGATTCTTTGTAGAACTTGTTAAGACGACCTTGAGCAATCTTCTCAATCATAGCTTCTGGCATATTGGCAGCTTTTTCTTCAGCAACTTTCGCTTTCAACTGACGAATTTCTTCAGCTTGAGCTTCAGTGATGCTACCTTTCATGATACCTTCGTTAAGATGCTCTTCGTTTTCAGCAATATAAAGGTTGAAACCAGCTTTTTTCAATGCTACTTCAACAGCTTTTTGGATTTGCTCAACTTTAGTTTTGTCGATAGCAACTTGAATTTCCTGATCTACAACAGCTTGAGGAACGCTTGCTTCGTTCAAAGCAACAGGGTTCATTGCAGCTACTTGCATAGCCACGTCACGACCCACGTGAGCGTCAACAACTTCGTTCAAAGCAACCATTGTGCAAAGGAAGTTTTTGCTTTGGTGATTGTAAGAAGCGATAGAAACACCTTCGAGTGTGTTGTATCCATCCAATTCCATTTTTTCACCAGTGATACCGCTTCTGTCTACGATAGCTTGTGCCACAGTAGTATCGCCCAAAGAAAGTGCGCTTACTTCTTCTACAGTCTTGCACTTGTTAGCCACAGCAGCATCCAAAATATCTTGAGTCAATTTCACGAAATCTTCATTCTTAGCAACGAAGTCGGTTTCGCATTTCAAAGCGATGATAGCACCAAAGCCGCCATCAACTTTTACAAGCACACAACCTTCAGATGCGTCACGATCAGAACGTTTTGCAGCAACAGCTTGTCCTTTTTCACGGATAATTTTTACCGCTTGATCGAAATCGCCATTCGCATCGTTCAATGCGTTTTTGCAATCCATCATACCAGCTCCAGTCATTTTGCGAAGCTTGGTGATATCAGCCATACTTACAGCCATAGTATTTTTCTATTTTAAATCGTTTATATATAAAAAATAAGTAGTCAAGTATAAAGAAGTTAAGTAGTCAAGCAGATTTGGCTACATCAACAGCCGGACAGAATCCCACTGTTATTCAACTCTTTACTACTTGACTACTTAATATATTAAGCCTCTTCGTCTTCTTTCACGAAAGCAGCCGCTTTAGCAGCGTTGATTGCTTCTTCGTCAGATTTGTCGAGTCTAGCTTTTACAGCTTTTTTCTTGCCTTTAGATGCAGAAGCTTCACCTGCTGCTTCCATATCAATCTTTTCAGCTTTTCTTTCATCAAGACCTTCAGCGATAGCACCGCAGCAAGCGTCAAGAATTACTTCGATTGATTTTGTAGCATCATCATTTGCAGGGATTACGAAATCGATGTTTGAAGGATCTGAGTTTGTATCAACGATAGCAAATACAGGTATACCCAAACGGTTAGCTTCGCGAACTGCAATGTGCTCTTTCATTACGTCAATTACAAAAAGTGCAGATGGCAAACGAGTTAGGTCAGCAATAGAACCTAAGTTTTTGTCCAATTTAGCACGTTGACGTGAAATTTGAAGAACTTCTCTTTTAGAAAGGTTTGAATATGTACCATCGTTAGTTAATTTATCGATAGTAGCCATTTTCTTAACAGCCTTACGGATAGTTGGGAAGTTAGTCAACATACCACCTGGCCAACGCTCGATTACATAAGGCATATTTACAGATGCAGCTTTTTCAGCTACAACTTGTTTTGCTTGTTTTTTAGTAGCAACAAAAAGGATTTTTTTACCCGATTTTGCGATTTGCTTCAAAGCTTCTGCAGCTTCGTCTATTTTAGCAACAGTTTTGTGGAGGTCGATGATATGAATACCATTACGTTCCATGAAAATATAAGGAGCCATAGCGGGGTTCCACTTTCTTTTAAGGTGTCCGAAGTGGCAACCGGCTTCCAATAATGTATCAAAATTAGTTCTTGACATTTTTGTTTTTCTTTAATTGTTTACTTTCTTTTTTGTTTCTCTTTCTAAACCAACCGCCGGGTAGTCTGCAATGAGAGTCCCAGTAGTTTAGATACTAAACATTCGATTCTGTTAAGCAGCGCATTAACGTTTGCTGAACTGGAATCTTCTACGAGCTTTAGGTTGACCTGGTTTCTTACGCTCAACAGAACGTGGATCACGAGTCATGAAGCCTTCAGCACGAAGAGCAGCTTTATCTTCAGGATTGATTTTCACAAGTGCGCGAGCAATAGCAAGGCGAACTGCTTGTGATTGTCCTGTAAAACCACCACCGTAAATATTTACTTTGATATCATATTTTTCAGTAGCATCAAGTTTGCTCAATGGTTGTTTTACAACGTACTGAAGAATAGTTGATGGAAAGTACTCTGCAAGGTCTCTCTTGTTAATAGTAATCTTTCCTGTACCTTCGCTTACGAAAATACGCGCTACTGCACGTTTACGTCTGCCTAATGCATTAATTACTTCCATTATATCTTATTTAAGTAAGTTTATATCAATTGATTTTGGGCTTTGAGCTTCGTGTTTGTGCTCGTTTCCAGCATAAACATAAAGGTTGCTCAACAATACTGCACCTAATCTATTTTTAGGCAACATACCCTTTACTACTTTTCTCAACAACTTGTCTTCACCGTTAGGTTTAGCAATCATACGTGCAGGAGTAATTTCTCTCTGACCGCCTGGGTAACCTGTATATGACAAATATACGCGGTCATTCCACTTATTGCCTGTTAATTTCACTTTGTCGGCATTGATAATGATTACATTATCACCGCAATCTACATGAGGAGTAAAGTTTGGTTTGTACTTTCCTCTCAACAATTTTGCAACTTTTGAACCCAGACGTCCTAAAGTTTGGTCTGTAGCGTCAACGATAACCCATTCTTTGGTTACAGTTGCTTTGTTTGCAGAAATGGTCTTGTAACTTAAAGTATCCACTCTTAATTTTGTTTTAATGTTACTACTAAATTTTCTAATCACCACAAGCAATCTCTCCCGGACAAAGAAAGACTAACTTGCTATGAATTAATCTCTTATCTTATTCAGATAATAATCGGCTTGCAAAAGTACTACTTTTCTTTGAGACAACAAATGTTTTCGCTTTTTTTTTGGTTTATTGTGCTGAAACACAAAGGCTATTTCTTTTTACAATCTAAGCCACAAACAACCCACAAACGGGTTTTCACGAGTCAGAGAATCAACTATTCATAAGTATCAAACCAACTGTGAACAACCTACACCTCAACTATAAACAGTTCACAACTCAAACATTCATATCTATCAAACGGAACAAAACACACCAAGAAGTGCTATATATAATATGGTGTAAATCACAAGCCCAAGCCCCCACAGAAGTCTTCTAAGCCCTGTTTGGCAGATAGGCCTTGCCAGGTTGGTAGATAGGCCTTGCCAAGATGGTAGATAGGCCTTGCCAGGATGGTAGATACAGCGAGCTACCAAACGAAAGATTTCTATGCCTCTTTCGCTGCAAAGCAGGGTCGAAAACGGGCATCGCACACAAGAAATGCACAAACTACAATTGACGAAAATCAAAAAGGGTGTTTTTTTATAAATTTTATGAAAATAGAAACACAATTGTAATATATAGATGCCAATCATTCATTATCTTTGTACCGATTAACTAATTAAATAAAACCAATCATTTTATTATGTTAAAAAGTATCAAGCTTTTTTTGTGTGTAATCGCAATGATGATTACAACGATTACAAACGCACAGGTAACCACCTCTTCGATGAGCGGTGCAGTTACAGACGCAGAAAACGAACCGATTATTGGTGCTACCATCCAAGCTACTCACGAGCCATCGGGAACTCGCTATGGAGCAATCACCAACATCGACGGACGCTATGCAATACAAGGTATGCGTACGGGTGGTCCTTACACTGTCGAAGTGTCTTACGTGGGCTATCAAACAACTCTCTACAAGGACATCTACCTACAACTTGGTGAGGTGTACAACTTGAACGTGAAAATGGGTGAAGCTACTGAGGCTTTGAGCGAAGTGGTAGTGACTGCTTCAAAAACCAAGTTCACGACTGAAAAGACGGGGGCTTCTACCAACATCTCTTCATCGCAAATCAGCCAGCTTCCTACTGCCAACCGCAGTATCTCTGACATTGCTCGTCTTTCTCCCTACGCTTCGGGAATGAGCTTTGCAGGTGGTGACGGACGTTCTACCAACTTCACCATCGACGGTGCCAACTTCAACAACAACTTCGGTTTGTCATCAGCACTCCCCGGTGGTGGTACTCCCATCTCTATGGATGCTATCGAAGAGGTTCAAGTGGTAATCGCTCCATTCGACGTACGCCAGACCAACTTCATCGGTGGCGGTATCAATGCTGTAACAAAATCGGGTACCAACACATTCAAAGCTACTGCATATACATATCAGTACAACGAGAAAATGCGTGGTAACAAAATTGACGGCGAAAGCTTGGGAAGTCGCGACAAGGATGCGAAACACACTTACGGTGCAACTTTTGGTGGCCCTATCATCAAAAATAAACTGTTCTTTTTTGCTAATGTAGAATACCAATTGGTGCCTACCACAATGGTGGACTGGAGAGCAGCAACACCAGAAAACCCAGCAAATGCAGATGACTACATTTCGATGTGTACAGCTGCCGATATGCAACGTGTATCAAACTTTGTGAAAGATAAATATGGATACAATACAGGTTCGCATACCAACTTCCCAGCCGACGAAACCAACTGGAAAATCTTAGGTCGCATTGACTGGAACATCACCGACGCACACAAGCTTGCTGTACGCTACAACTATACTAAAAATCAAGCGTGGAACCAAACCAACGGAAACTCTTCGGACACAGGGTATCGCTTGAACGGAATGGATCGTTTCTCTCAATACTCTATGGCATTTGCCAACGCTTGCTACTCAATGGACAACAAAGTTAGCTCGATATCTGCGGACTTAAACAGCCGCTTTGGCAACAAAATGTTCAATCAGTTATTGTTCACATTCACCAACATTCAAGATGTGCGCGGTACAGACTCTTCTCCTTTCCCATTTATTGATATAATGGCTGGATATACCAATGTAGATGGAACTATCACACAAACATTGGAACCTTATATGTCGTTGGGTTATGAATTGTTTACTTACAACAACGCTGTAAACAATAAAATATACAACATTGTAGACAACTTCACCTACTATGTAGGCGACCACAAATTGACTGCAGGTATCAGCTTTGAACACCAATTTGCCAACAACGCTTATATGCGTAATGGTACAGGTTACTATCGTTACAGAAGCGTAGACGATTTCATCAACGGTGCACAACCCGAAGCTTTTGCACTGACTTACGGTTACTTCGGAAACAGAAAACCAACAGCCGAAGTTAAGTTCAACCAAATAGGTCTTTACATTCAAGATGAATGGAACATTCGTCCAAATTTTAAGCTTAGCTACGGTATCCGCTTCGATGAGCTTATTTTTGACGAAAGCGACTTGCTTCGCAACAACGCTATCTACGAATATTGTTTTGGTGGCAAACATATTGACACAGGCAAATGGCCAAGTGCCAAAGTACAAGTGTCACCTCGTGTAGGTTTCATTTGGGATGTAATGAATGACAATTCACTGAAAGTGCGTGGTGGCACTGGTTTATTCACAGGTCGCCTTCCATTGGTATTCTTTACCAATATGCCTACCAACTCGGGTATGGTGCAAAACTCGGTTACGTTCAACACCAAATACAAAGATGGAGTTGCAACATCAATCGCACCCGAACTTGGAAAATTCACGAATAACTTTGTCACCAACGTGGATGATATGATTAAGTTGTTGGGCTTGCCTACTACAATCACGCCCGAACAAGGTGTAGCACCAAGTAGCTTCGTAGGAATAGACAAAGACTTCAAAATGCCTCAAGTTTGGAAAACATCTCTTGCAGTAGACTATATGTTGCCCGTTAGCTTCCCTATGAGCATCACAGGTGAATTTATGTACACCAAAAATGTCAATGCTGTGAAGCTTGAAAACTGGAATATTAAATCTGATGAAAAATGGGAACGCTTTGCTGGTCCTGACAACCGTGTAATCTATCCAAGCGACTACAAATATTATAGCAAATTGGGTACTGCTTGTGTGCTTACAAACACATCGGAAGGTTATGGCTGGACAGCTAACATTACTTTAAACGCAGAGCCTATCAAAAATCTGCCAATGATGTTGGCATATACTCACACCGAATCGAAAGAAGTATCAGGTATGCCAGGATCGAACGCAACCTCTGCTTGGCAAGGCCTATACACTATTGATGGTCCAAACTTTGCAACAGTACAACGTTCGCAATATGTAGTACCCGATCGTATCATCGCTTCGGCAGCCTACAAACTACCATACAGAAGTAACTTCCTTAGCACAGAAATGAGCTTGTTCTACACAGGTTATTCTCCTTATGGTACTTCATTCTGCTATAGCAATGATATGAATGGTGATGGCATCCAAAACGACTTGATGTATATCCCTAAAAACGACTCTGAAATCATCTTCACAAAAGAAGAAGACAGAAGCGATTTTTGGGCATTTGTAAATCAAGACAAATACCTTAAAAGACACAAAGGCGAATATGCAGAAGCTAATGCAGGTCGCGCTCCTTGGGTGCACCGTTTTGACTTCCGCATCGCTCAAAACTTCTCTGTAAGAACAGGCAAAACTGTAAATACATTGCAAGTAAGCTTAGACTTTATGAACATTGGTAACTTATTCAATTCAGCGTGGGGGGTTACTAAAACTAACACAAGCTCAAATGGCGGTCGTATATTGAAGTATGAAGGAACAGATGCCAACAATCGCCCGACTTACTCATTGTGGCGCGATAAGCAAGGCAATGCACCTACAACTACTTATGCGTACAATCGATATTACAGCGAATGCTGGAAATTCCAAGTAGGTGTTAGATATATCTTCAACTAACAAACAACTTTATAATAACCGAACCTATTGTTCGGTTATTATAAGCTAAATAAAGCGCGGAGCTATTGAATGTGATAAAACGCATCAATAACTCCACGCTGTTTTTATAGGCAACAAAACAACATCATAGAGGCACATACAACAAAGGCTATCCCAAACAATTGAGATAGCCTTTTGCGTATTTATTATTCTCAGCTTTCTTATTTAAAACTCAGCATTGCGTGGCGTGCGTGGGAAAGGAATCACATCGCGGATGTTTGCCATACCAGTAACAAACAACAATAGACGCTCGAAACCTAAACCAAAACCAGCATGGGGACAAGTGCCGAAACGACGAGTATCAAGATACCACCACATATCCTTCATCGGAATCTCCATCTCTTGAATACGAGTAGCTAACTTATCGTAATCAGCTTCACGCTCCGACCCACCAATGATTTCACCAATCTTTGGGAAGAGAACATCCATTGCACGAACGGTTTTTCCATCTTCGTTTTGCTTCATATAGAACGCCTTGATTTCCTTAGGGTAGTCAGTCAAGATAACAGGACATTTAAAGTGATGTTCCACCAAATAACGTTCGTGTTCGGAAGCCAAATCTACTCCCCAATAAACAGGGAACTCAAATTGATGACCATCCAACACCGCTTTCTCTAAGATTTTAATACCATCGGTATAAGGCAAACGAACAAAGTCTTCCTTCAAAACACTTTGCAAACGCTCAATCAGCTCTTTGTCGAACATATCGTTCAAGAACTTAATATCGTCCATACAATGATTCAAAGCCCACTGCACACAGTATTTGATAAAGTCTTCGGCAAGATCCATATTATCGACAATATCATTGAACGCAACTTCAGGTTCAATCATCCAGAACTCCGCCAAGTGACGTGGAGTATTCGAGTTTTCGGCACGGAAAGTTGGTCCAAAGGTGTAAATAGCACCTAATGCAGTAGCAGCTAACTCACCCTCGAGCTGTCCCGACACTGTTAAACTTGCTTGTTTCGCAAAGAAGTCGCTATCATAAACAATAGAACCATTTTCATCTTTTTTCAAATCATAAAGGTTCATTGTAGTCACCTGAAACATTTGACCCGCACCTTCGCAATCCGACCCTGTGATAATGGGAGTATGGAAGTAAACAAAACCTCTTTCGTGAAAGAAGTTGTGAATAGCCATTGCCATATGGTGACGAATGCGGAACACCGCACCAAACGTATTGGTACGTGGACGTAAATGAGCAATCTCACGAAGAAACTCCAATGAGTGTCCTTTCTTTTGTAGCGGGTAAGTGTTATCGCAAGCTCCAAGCACCTCTATCTCTTGTGCCTGAACCTCTACTTTTTGTCCTGAGCCTACCGACTCTACCATCACACCATTCACGCTCAAGCAAGCTCCAGTAGTGATAAGCTTCAACATCTCTTCGTCAAAATTGCCTAAGTCTACTACAACCTGTACATTATTTATTGTAGAACCATCATTCAATGCGATAAAATTCACTTGTTTGCTTCCTCTGCGGGTACGTACCCATCCTTTCACATTGACCATTGCGCCAAAGTCTTCGCGCTTCAATAGGTCTACGATTTTTGTTCTACTAATCTTTTCCATAACTTATCGTGTAACACTATTTATATTAAGTAAGATAGTCAGCAATTGGCAGAAAGATTGCATACGCTTCATTTCAATACCAATTACTGACTATTATTGTTTCATTCTTATCGTTTATTATTCAAATGACCCCATACGCAGGTAGTTCACTTCCTGTTCAGTCAAGTAACGCCAATCACCACGACGAAGCCCTTTCTTGGTCAAGCCCGCAAAGAACACACGGTCGAGTTTAATAACCTTATAACCCAGAGACTCGAATATACGACGTACGATACGATTCTTTCCTGAGTGAATCTCAATTCCGATTGAGTTCTTCTTAAATTCATCGGTATAACTAATCGCATCAGCTTGAATCTCACCATCTTCCAATTGAATACCGGCTGCTATCTGATCCATATCAGCTTTAGTGAGGTTCTTATCCAAATGAACGTGATAAATCTTCTTCTTTAGGTATTTAGGGTGTGTTAGCTTAGAAGCCAAATCTCCATCATTTGTCAACAACAAAACACCGGTTGTATTTCTGTCTAAGCGACCTACTGGATAGATACGTTCTGTACAAGCACCTTTCACTAAATCCATTACAGTTTTACGTTCTTGTGGATCGTCAGAAGTAGTAACAGTATTCTTTGGTTTATTCAGCAATACATAAATCTTGCGTTCTACGCTCACTGGCTGTTCGTGGAATTTCACTTCATCCGAACGTTTGATTTTTGTTCCCAATTCAGTCACAACCTCACCATTTACCGACACAACACCTGCTGTGATAAACTCATCAGCTTCACGGCGAGAGCATATACCAGCATTTGCAAGAAACTTGTTCAAACGAATTGGTTCATTAGGATCTACAAACTGCTCTTTATATTCAATTTGTTTCTTTCTGCTATACTTTGCATTTGGATCGTAATCGTCTGTACGACGCACAGGACGGTTGTTATAACGATTGTATCCACCACCACCGCTATTATATCCGCCACCGCTGTTACCATAGGGACGCGATGGACGTTGTGGACGGTTGCCATAACTATTTCCATAACTGTTTCCATAAGAGCTTCCACCACCTTCACCATTGTTGTAACGTGGGCGATAAGGACGGTCACCACCACCATTGTTATCTCTATTATAAGAAGGGCGATAAGAGCGATCACCACCGTTATTATCTCTATTATAAGAAGGACGTTGAGGGCGATCATTACTATACGAACGCTGAGGACGATCACCGCCTTCACCATTATTAAAACGTGGGCGATAAGGACGATCGCCACCTTCACGATTGTAAGAAGGGCGGTCTGCACCATCACGGTTGTAAGAAGGGCGTTGAGGACGATCACTATTGTACGAACGTTGAGGGCGATCACCGCCTTCACGGTTGTAAGGTCTTTGAGGACGGTCGCTATTATACGGACGACGTTCACCTCCATCACTGTTAGGGTTAAATCTTGGACGATAGGGGCGTTCACCGCTATTACGGTTGTAAGAGGTACGATTGTACCCATCTTCCCTATTGTAAGATCTGTTACCATCACGGCCGGCTCCTACATTCTCTTCATTAGAGTTGTTGCGCCATTCTTCATTTTCTGTGCTCATTACTTTATTCGAATAAAATTAAACTTTGGCCTCACGGCCTGATTTATTATCACGGTATATTTATAAAAAACGATTTCTAAAGCCCCGTATAAGTATGAGGCGTAATCGCTCTTAATTCTGTTTTTATATCTTCACTAACATTCAATTCGTCAATAAAGTTCTTTATTGACCGCTCTGTTATAGCTTCATTCGTACGAGTCAATGCTTTCAAAGCCTCATACGGGTTTGGGTAAGCTTCTCTACGCAAAATGGTTTGAATAGCTTCAGCAACCACGCTCCAACAATCATCCAGATCTTGATAGATGGCAGGTTGGTTTATCAGCAACTTACGAAGTCCTTTCAGCGAACTTTGCAAAGCGATTACAATATGTCCAAAAGGCACACCCACATTGCGCAACACAGTAGAGTCTGTCAAATCGCGCTGCAGACGTGAGATAGGCAATTTTGCTGCCAAGTGTTCGAGAATAGCATTTGCAATACCTAAGTTTCCTTCTGAATTTTCAAAATCGATTGGGTTGACTTTATGTGGCATTGCACTCGACCCTACTTCGCCCGCTTTTATTTTCTGCTTGAAATACTCCATAGAGATGTATTGCCAGAAATCGCGATTCATATCAATAATAATGGTATTGACACGTTTCATCGCATCGAATATGGCAGAAAGATTGTCGTAGTTGGCTATTTGAGTTGTGTACTCTTCGCGCACTAAGCCAAGTTTTTCTGAAACAAAGTTATTGCCAAATTCTTTCCAATTATACTGCGGATAGGCCACGTGGTGCGCATTGTAGTTTCCAGTAGCTCCACCGAATTTAGCCGTAATAGGACACGCTTTCAATTGTTTTAATTGTGCCTCCAAACGATAAACAAACACCATCACTTCTTTACCCAATCGAGTTGGTGAAGCTGGTTGTCCGTGTGTTTTAGCAAGCATCGGAATCGTTTCCCACTCCGTTGCATACGATTTCAGCTGCTCTATTAGCTCTACAAGCATCGGGTAGTAAACCTGCTCCAAAGCCTCTTTGATAGAAAGCGGCACAGAGGTATTGTTTATATCTTGCGAAGTCAAGCCAAAATGAATAAACTCTTTGTAAGCGTCTAAGCCACCCAGCGCATCAAATTTTTCTTTAATGAAATATTCCACTGCTTTCACGTCGTGGTTTGTCACGCTCTCTATATCTTTCACACGCTGCGCATCCGCTTCCGAAAAGTTGCGATAGATTGCACGTAGCGTGTCGAATATTTCTTTATCAACACCAGCCAACTGTGGAAGAGGTAGCTCGCACAAAGCGATGAAATATTCAATCTCTACCTGTACACGATATTTAATCAGTGCATATTCCGAAAAATAAGCGGCCAATGATTCTGTTTTTCCCCGGTAACGACCATCTATTGGAGAGATAGCCGTAAGTAAATCAAGTTCCATAAGTTGTTTAGATAATTATCAGAGTGCAAAAATAATCTTTTTACCTGATTAATAATACATAAGAGATGAGAAAGTTTATGCAAAAAATAGAAGAAATCCCACTTTTAAACAAGAGATAGCTACAAAGTATAACCAGCTTTCACACTTAAGTTCCAAGTTGAAAACTGGCGTGAGGGGCGATATTTATAATTTGTATGGCGGTTGATAAATTCGGGCACAAGACAAATATTCCAATTAGCTTTTGACCAATACCCTAATTCCGCTTCAATTGATGTAAAATTGGTGTAGCCCGTGTCACCCTGTACATTGAGCGATTTCAAGTTCTCATTGTATAAGGTACGTTCTTGTTCATACCCTTTCCACGTGAAAAGATTGTAATTGCCAGCTGTAATGGATAAGCGCAGGCGATTGTCGAATGTGGAAAGAGAGAGATTGCTTTTACCACTAAATCCGCTACCGAAATTGTAGTCACGCTTATCTACCCAGAAATAATCGGACAGTGTGCCTCCCAAACCTATCCCTGTCAAATAGCAACTCCACTTAAAGGAGAAATTCTTGTTAGGTTTATTTTTATAACAAACACCTGGCCCCAATGCAAGCACCTGAGCAAAACGGTAGGGTGTCTGTTGGTATTTCCTCACCGATGAATCCCAGTAATTGAAATGTTGATAAACACCGACACCCCATTCGTCACCATTTTTTTTTGAATAGGATTTATTCCATAACGCACTTGTTACCCCCATCTTGCTCACGTAGAAAGATTTGTGTCCTGTACAAAAACGAATATCTATCGAAAACCAATCGAACGGTTGTTCTATTTCTATCATCTGAGGATTGTAATCTAATTTTGCCGAGATTTCGGCAAAAGGCTGATAACCTTTACCAAATTGAGGCTTGAGCCAATTAATTCCTGCCGAGAAATTTAAGTCGATTGGTACACGGCTGCTTATTGTAGTATTGCTTCGCCGCCAAGCTTCGCCCGATATTATCCGGTTCACTTCGTGTATGGGCGATATAATGCCTGCAAATATTTCACGAAACACGCGATTGGCACCTCGTGCCGAGTTATTGAGCACTCGATTAGAAAGTCGGTAGGTTATCTCACCAAACATACTTCCAACAAAAGTCGTAGTTATTAGGTCGTTGATGGAAGGTGGTTCTATTTCTAAAAAACATTCCCACATCAGGCTGCCAATCATCGTGAACGGAACAGATTCAAAGTAGTTAAACCCATTGGAGCGAGCAGTGTTAAAATAGAGTGAACCGTGATAAGGGTGCATTATAAAATTAGTTCCGATGTGATCATTGTCCCACACGAAACCTGTTTCAAAGTTTCGCTTGATGGTCTCGCCACTGATATACGAGAAGTCCGATCGTGCAACAAAACGGTCGAAAGCCCACACACCCATATTGATGGTGAGTATTTCACCCAAAGCTAAATAAGGGTTTTTCTTGCGCACCCCAATTGTATCTGCTTTTACCATATCTGCAAAACTCTGTCCTAAAGAGGGAAACACAGCAAAAAGCACAATAATCCATACGACAATATATCTTCTAAATTGCTCCATTTTCTTTTGTTATAGCCTGAAAGCATAACAACAAAAAAAATGTTTTTTTGGTTTCAAGCCGAAGCATCAGAAGCTTACAAAACAGAGAAATAGAAAGATAATACCGAGCGAAAGAGTTATTTTGTTTTATATCGAAAACGAAGGAATAGCATCACACCAGCTGCTGTAAGCCCGAAAGGAAAGGCCATCCAAACACCCAGCGTGCCCCACTCGAACACAAACCCGAAGAGATAGCCAGCAGGTAGCGAGATGACAAAATAGGCTATAAAAGCTATCACCATCATTGGTTTCACATCGGTTATACCACGCAGTGCATTGGCAAAATTGATTTGCATCGCATCGCCAAATTGATAAATAAACATTGGTATCATTAGAATGGCAACCAATGAAGAAACGTCCTGATTGGTGGTGAACCAACTGCCCACGTGGTGACGCAATAAAAACACCGTTCCACCTAAAACCACAACCAGCAACATCAGCAGATGAAAACCTGCATAAGCCGACCGACGTACGTTTTGTTTGTCGTGTTTTCCTTCAAAGTTGCTCACACGCACAGCTACCGCAGCCCCCATACCGTAGTAAATCATAAACGTAAGCTGCGACAATGTACACATTATCTGATGCGAAGCTAAAGCGACTGTCCCCAGCCATCCTATCATAATAGCACTCAAACTAAAAGAAGCGGTTTCCATACCCATTTGAAAAGCAACGGGCCAACCCAAACCGTTGAGCCGGCGAAATAAAGGAAGCGACCACTCCGATCTAAAAAAGCCTATCTTATAGCGAATGAAGCGACGACTACGCAAAAAGACCAGTAGAAAAACGAGAGACATCACAATGCGCGAAAACAAGGTGCTTACTCCCGCCCCCACCAAACCGAGTTCGGGAAGTCCCATTTTTCCATATATCAAAGCGTAGTTGCCCACTATGTTAAGCAAATTGCCACCAAGCAAAATCCACATAGCCGTTTTGGTGTCGGTTATCCCATCGGTGAATTGCTTAAAAGCATTGAACAGCATAACAAACACAAGCGATGCGAGAAGCGTGAGATAGTAAGGGCGAATCAGTGGAAGAAGCTCGACAGGCTGCCCCAATAGGTGAATGCAGAAATAGAGCACGGTCATTGCCAATGTTAGTAGCACAGCCACCAGCGTGTTGGCAAGCAGGCTGCATCGCAATGCCGACCCTGCAAGAGCAAACTGACGGTTTCCGTAGTAACCACCTACTATCGGAGTCAGCCCATAGGCAAAACCCGTGCTGAAGATAATGGCAAGACTGAAGAGGCTATTCACAAATGATGCCGCTCCAAGCTCGTTCGTGCCATAACGCCCAATCATAAAGGTGTCGGCAAATCCTAAGATGATGATACCTATTTGTCCCACCATAATGGGTACACCCAGAAACAACAACGCTTTGTAGTGTTGCTTGTACTTATCAAAAAATCGCATTTTGTTGGTTGTTTATTTTATCACATCACGATTGTGCTTTCTTGTAATACAGCACAATCCGGTTCTTTTTATCGAAAGCTTTTTGTGCTACGGCTTGCAATTGTTCTGCCGTAACAGCCCGATACTTATCTACTTCACTGTTTATATCTTCTGCTTTGCCGTTTAGCTCAAACCAAGCCAAGTTGGTGGCCACACTCAGGTAGCTAATGTTGCCAAATATTTGAGTTGACTCAAACTTATTTTTCACTTTTTCAAGTTCTTCTTTCCCTATCAGTTCTGTTTGTAACTTGTTCAACTCTTCACAAACAGCTATTTCGGCTTGGTGCAGCGAAACACCTGGCGCTGGCTTTCCAGCAATATGAAATAGGCCAGCATCTACTGCCCCAGCAATGTAGGCATCTATCGAGGAGAATATTTGCCTTTCGCGCACCAACCGCTGATTCAAGCGACTCGAAGCCCCATTACTCAGTATATCCGACAATATATCGAATGCATAATAGTCGGGATGCGACCGATTGCACATATGATATGCCATAAAAAGAGAGTCGAGCGGAACGTTTCGCTCTACCTCCAAGCGTTGTTCTTCTTGTTGAGGTGGTTCTTGCGGGTAATTGCGCTCAGGAACATCGCGTGCAGGGATTGGGCCAAACCACTTTTCGGTGAGACGAACGGCTTCTTCAAAACTAATGTTCCCCGTAATGGCAAGCACGGCATTGTTTGGTGCATAGTGAGAGTAAAAAAATGATTTCACTTGTTCCATAGTGACATTTTCGATGTGCGAAAGTTCTTTGCCAATCGTAGGCCACTGATAGGGGTGAAGCTTGTAGGCAAGCGGACGCAACAAGTGGCTCACATCGCCATAGGGCTGATTGAGGCAGCGTTGCTTAAATTCTTCCACCACTACGTCGCGTTGCACTTCGAGGCTACGCTCATCGAAACGAAGAGACAACATACGATCGGATTCGAGCCAAAAACCCACCTCCACGTTTTGCGAAGGCACGGTGAGGTAATAATTGGTTATATCGTTGTTAGTCCAAGCATTGTTCTCGCCACCAGCCTCTTGCAGCGGTTCGTCGTAGTCGGGGATGTGAATGGAGCCACCAAACATCAGATGCTCAAAAAGATGAGCAAACCCCGTTCTATCGGGGTGCTCATCTTTTGCGCCTACATTGTAGGCTATGTCCAGTGCCACCATACGGGTGTTTTCGTCTTGCCAATGCACCATCCGCAACCCATTGGGCAGCACGTGTCTATTTATGTTCAGCATAAATTAGTCGATAACAGAAACCTTCAAGATTTTCACATCTTCATTGGGACGATCGCTACGATTGGTTTCTACTTGTTGAATCTTATCTACCACATCCATACCCTCTACCACTTCGCCAAACACCGTATAATCGCCATCCAAGTGAGGAGTTCCACCCACAGTGGTGTAAGCTGCTACTTGCTCGGGGGTAAATTGGAAGTCGGGTTGTTTTGCCGCTTCCTCTTGCGCCTCGGCAAAAAGCTTTTCTTGCAAGTTATACAACCCCTCTTCGTCGCCCTCTTTGCGCATTTTATACACCTCTTTCATATGTTTTTGAGCCAAAGCGTTGAAAACAGCCTCTACCTTTCCTTGATTCTTCTGATTTTCCATACTCAATAGCGTAGAATCGTTGTACACCTTTCCTGTTACGATATAGAATTGGCAACCCGATGATTCTTTCTTTGGATTTACTTGGTCGCCCATACGAGCAGCCGACAGAGCACCTTTCTTGTGAAAGTATTTAGGATAAACAAACTCGGCAGGGATGGTGTAACCCACATCGCCCGAACCCAACTGCTTGTCTTTGGGGGCATTTTTCGAATCTGGGTCGCCAGCTTGAATCATAAAATCTTTGATAACACGGTGAAACAGCGTGCCTTCGTAAGTACCTTCTTTGGCAAGCTTAATGAAGTTGTCTCTATGAAGGGGCGTCTCATCGTAAAGCTTCACTTTAATATCACCCATCGTGGTTTTAATCTCAAGCATAGTCTCTTTTTGATTTTCCATATTCTTTGTATTCTTTGCTCTCGACTGGCAACCCATCATTATGCCACCAGTCAAGACGATTAATAGTATAAATAAACTCTTCTTCATAACACGTTTTTATTATATTAAGTTTGCAAATATACAACTTTCAGAACGAGATAGTGGAATGCAACAAGCGTAAAGTTGATTTTCGCTTGCAAAACGATGTTTAAACAAAGCCTTGCAATAGACTGTTTACAGTTATCAACAGAGTTATTAACAGGTTGCGGGATAGTTATTAACAAGTATCACATCAACTGTCAACAATCCAAGAATCAAGTATAAAACACTATGAAACAAACATCTACACAGTGCAAAACAGTAAATTACAGAGAAGTTCGATAGAAGTTATAAACAAGAAGAGTTATGTAGGCGAGGCTATTGAAATCCATTCCACAGATTGCCTTCGGGGACGGGAGCTTCTACCTCGACCAGCTGTTTGGAAACAGGGTGAGTAAAAGCGATGCGCCGTGCGTGCAGGCAAATGCTGCCATCGGGATTGGAACGTGCCGACCCGTATTTCAAATCGCCCTTAATGGGACATCCCATCTTGGCGAGCTGGCAGCGAATTTGATGATGACGGCCCGTCTTTAAGTCGACCTCCAACAAATAATAGTTTTGCGAACGTCCGATAAGTTTGTAGTTCAAAATCGCTTTTTTAGAGTTGGGCACCTCACGGTCGTAGGCGTAACTCTTGTTCTGTTTTTCGTTGCGCACCAAGTAATGCGCCAATTCGCCCTCAGTTTCTTTGGGAGCATCTTTCACCACCGCCCAATAGGTTTTTCGCACATCACTCGTGCGAAACATTTCATTGAGCCGAACCAGCGCTTTGCTGGTTTTGGCAAATAGAACAAGACCGCTTACGGGACGGTCTAAGCGATGTGCAACGCCTACAAAAACGTTGCCCGGCTTGTTGTACTTCTCTTTCAGGTACTGTTTCACAGTCTCCGAAAGGGGAGTATCGCCAGTTTTATCGCCCTGAACAATCTCGGAAGCGGCCTTATTGACAATAATTATATGATTATCTTCGTAAACGACAGTCATTCGTTTTCATTACATATTCATACCACCGTCTACCTGAATCACCTGACCTGAGATGTACGACGACATATCAGAAGCAAGGAAAGTAGCCACGTTTGCAATATCATCGGTAGAGCCACCACGACGCAAAGGTATTTTCTTCGCCCAGTCGGCCTTCACCTCGTCTGAAAGCGCAGCAGTCATTTCGGTGATGATAAACCCGGGAGCAATAGCATTGGCACGGATACCACGAGAACCAAGTTCTTGAGCGATAGATTTAGCCAAACCAATCATACCAGCCTTAGAAGCCGAGTAGTTAGCCTGTCCGGCATTGCCGTGTACGCCTACCACCGAAGACATATTGATGATGCTACCACTTTTTTGACGCATCATAATAGGAGTACAAGCGTGGATGAAGTTGAACGCCGATTTCAAGTTGACGTTAATCACCATATCCCATTGTTGCTCGCTCATACGCATCATCAAGCCATCGCGTGTGATACCAGCATTGTTTACCAAAATATCAATGCGTCCGAAATCCTTGTGAACCTCGCCAACCACTTTGGCAGTATCTTCAAAGTTCGCAGCGTTCGACGCATATCCTTTCGCTTTCACGCCCATTGCTTCAATTTCTTTCACTGTGTTTTGAGCGTTTTCGTCAATTGCCAAATCGGTAAAAGCAACGTTTGCTCCTTCTGAAGCAAATTTCAAAGCGATGGCCTTGCCAATGCCGCGTGCAGCACCAGTCACAAGAGCCGTTTTTCCGTCTAATAGTCCCATAAACTGTTTTTATTATTTAATTTATATATCTGTTTTATGCAATGCCCCAAACACAATGTTGGCAACATACTTTTTACGTGTTTCCGTGTCCAACCCCACTCCTATCCTACCTCTTATATAAGGCACCTCAATACCCTTTACACAATAGTGGATGAGATGGGCGGTCATATCAATGTCGTCAATGCGAAACACCCCTTTACTCACACCCTCTTGAAGCACGTTTTTGAAAAGAACAATTTCGCGTGCGTCAAATTTCTTTCGCACCTTTTCCACACGCCATATATCTCTGAAGAAATTGGCGCGCAGCGTACCATTTCTATACACCACCTCTTTCACGGCATCCAAGCGAGTGTAAATCATATCTACAATCTTCTGATCGGGCGAAATATCTTTTTCCGAAACACGCCTCATCAACTCCCACAGAATATCCAGCTCCGACTCCACAACCGCCCAGTAAATCTCGTCCTTACTTTTAAAATAGGTATAAAGCGTACGCCTCCCTTTTTTAGAAGCAAGGGCAATATCGTTCATAGTCGTATTTTCAACTCCCATTTTGGCAAATAGCTGGCGAGCTACGTCCACTAATCGAGCTTTTGTTTTAGATACAGTCATAGAATACAATTGCACATTGATGAATTATCTGAGCAAAAGTAAGCCTTTTCTTTCGACCCTCCAAAAAAAAAGAGTACGAATGTTAACATCTGACCCCCAACACCTCAAACCACACGCTACATAGTGCGCCACAGACACACCAATACACTTATATATAAACGTTTGGTGGCAAGGCCTTGCCAGGTCGGTAGATAGGGCTTGCCACCACGGTAGGTAGGCCTTGCCAGCACAGCGAATATGTACACCCACCAAATCCAATAAACACACCTACCATAAATAGAATGCGAAAATGAATGAAAGCGAACAATACAAACACCATTTAAGCTAAACATTCGCACCCATTAACTTATCCCCCCAAAAAACACCCAAAAAAACAGCGAGCTAAACGCCTACTAATCAGACATATAAAAAAGAATCTATTTTTTACAAAAAAAATAATCTTCAAAACACTTGCAGGTTATACAAAAAGCCGTACCTTTGCAACCGTAAAACATCGCGGAGTGGAGCAGTTGGTAGCTCGTTGGGCTCATAACCCAAAGGTCATCCGTTCGAGTCGGGTCTCCGCAACTAAAGAAGAGATGTAAGTTTTATTTTCAAAAACTTACATCAGATCGGAAGAGCACACGTCTGAACTCCAGTCACGAGATTCCATCTC
>CAMTPA010000013.1 GCA_947074275.1 uncultured Bacteroides sp. | reverse complement strand
TTGAAGAATCAGAAGTTACAAATGAAGCAAGCTTCACAAATGATTTGGGCGCAGACTCTCTTGACACTGTAGAGCTTATTATGGAATTTGAAAAAGAATTTGGTATTTCTATTCCAGACGATCAAGCAGAAAAAATCACTACTGTAGGTGACGCTGTATCATACATCGAAGAACACAGTAAATAATCCCGAACTTATTCAGTTATGGAATTAAAAAGAGTTGTAGTAACGGGTCTTGGCGCCATTACCCCCATTGGCAATACTGTTCCAGAGTTTTGGGACAATCTTGTGAACGGAGTTAGTGGAGCGGGGCCTATTACTTATTTCGACGCTTCACAATTCAAAACACAGTTCGCATGTGAAGTGAAAGGCTTCGATGCAACCCAATATATCGACCGCAAAGAGGCTCGAAAGATGGACTTGTACACACAGTATGGCGTGGCGGTAGCTAAAGAAGCTGTGGAAGATTCGGGTCTGGATGTCGAGAAAGAGGATTTGAACAGAATTGGAGTAATCTTTGGTGCAGGTATCGGTGGTATTCGCACGTTTGAGGAAGAGGTAGGCAACTACTATACCCACAAAGACAAAGGTCCCAAATTCAATCCTTTCTTTATCCCTAAGATGATTTCGGATATTGCCGCTGGTCAAATCTCCATTATGTATGGCTTTCACGGCCCCAACTATGCCACTTGCTCTGCTTGTGCCACTTCTACCAATGCCATTGCCGATGCGTTCAACCTGATTCGTTTGGGCAAATGCAACGCGATAGTGACAGGTGGTTCGGAAGCTGCGATTGCTGCACCGGGCGTAGGAGGATTCAACGCGATGCACGCGCTATCTACACGCAACGATGACCCCACAAGGGCTTCTCGTCCGTTTAGCGCAAGCCGCGACGGTTTCGTGATGGGTGAAGGCGGTGGTTGCTTGGTGCTCGAAGAATTGGAGCACGCCAAAGCACGTGGAGCGAAAATTTATGCGGAGGTTGCTGGAGTAGGAATGTCGGGTGATGCGCATCATCTCACCGCTTCTCATCCCGATGGGTTGGGAGCTAAGCTTGTGATGCTGAACGCATTGGAAGATGCCGAAATGACCCCCGAACAGGTAGACTATATCAACGTACACGGAACATCTACACCCGTAGGTGACATCTCTGAAACGAAAGCGATTAAAGAGGTGTTTGGTGAACACGCTTATAAGCTTAACATCAGCTCAACAAAATCAATGACTGGCCACCTTTTGGGTGCAGCAGGTGCTGTTGAGTCTATCGCAAGTATTCTTGCTATTCAAAATGGCATTGTGCCTCCAACTATCAATCACGAAGAAGGAGATAACGATGAAAACATCGACTACAACCTGAACTTCACATTCGACAAAGCTCAAAAACGTGAAGTGAATGTTGCCTTATCAAATACTTTTGGATTTGGTGGTCACAACGCTTGTGTTATTTTCAAGAAATACGTAGATTAATTAACGTGTTACGCAACCAAATAGACAAGGTAAGAGTCCTATTAAAAAAAAATAGGAACTCTTACCTTTGTTTTTATAAGATATTGGGTTTCTACCCCAAACACGTGGAGGTGTACGAACAAGCACTTTTGCACAAGTCTATTTCTCAACGCACTGAGCAAGGTCGCATCGTCAACAACGAACGACTTGAGTTTTTGGGCGATGCCATACTCGATGCAATCGTGGCCGATATTCTGTTTGAACGATTTGAGGGCAAACGTGAGGGGTTTCTCACCAACACACGTTCCAAGATAGTGCAACGCGAAACACTCAACAAGCTTGCGATTGAAATAGGATTGGATAAGTTGATGAAGTCTGCCCCACGCTCATTGTCGCACAACAATTATATGTATGGCAATGCCTTTGAAGCATTTATTGGTGCTATCTATATCGACAGAGGCTATGACTGCTGCAAGTATTTCGTAGAAAACAAAATCATAACTCCTCATATCAATCTTGAGAAAGTGGCCTATAAGGAGGTGAACTTCAAATCGAAGCTGATAGAGTGGAGTCAGAAGAACAAAATGGAGGTCTCTTTTGAGCTTATCGAACAGAGTTATGATAAGGAGAATAATCCGATATTTCAAACCGAAATACACATTGAAGGACTTGCTGCAGGCAATGGCACAGGCTACTCGAAAAAGGAGTCGCAACAAAACGCTGCTCGACTGGCATTGAAGAACATAAAGGATACAGCCTTCTGCGAGGCTATCAATGAGGCGAAGGCGCAAAAGCTACTCGTAGTAATTGAAGAGCCAATAACAGAGACCCTACCCACCGACGAGACCATAGAAAACAACGATGCAGATGGTGCTGTCGTTGAATTATCCGAAACAGATACCCATACGTCTGCCCTGAACGACCAAGTCGTGTGACTCGGTCACCAACTTCAAGCGTCCTGCTACCTCTTCTAATGGAACAGACTCTATTTCGTCTCCTTTCATCGCCACCATTCGTCCAAACATTCCGTTGGCTATTAATTCGGTAGCGTGTCCGCCCATACGAGTGGATAGATTGCGGTCGTAGGGTGTGGGTGAACCACCACGTTGGATATAGCCCAGCACCGTTTCACGCGTTTCAAATCCAGTCATTCGCTCTATCTCTTGGGCGATGTATTCGGCAGGACGTTTCACTCCATCGGTTTGCACTCCCTCGGCCACTACCACAATCGAATAACTCTTGCCACACTTGGCACGATGGTGTATCGCATCACATATATTCTCAAAACTGTATGGAATCTCAGGTAGTAGAATAATGTCTCCTCCACCTGCCATACCCGAATAGAGAGCTATCCATCCTGCTTTGTGCCCCATAACCTCTATCACCATCACCCGTTTGTGCGAACTTGCAGTAGAGTGCAGGCGGTCTATCGCATCGGTGGCTATGCTCACGGCAGAGTCGAACCCGAAAGAAATATCAGTTCCCCAAATATCGTTGTCTATTGTCTTGGGCACCGAAACCACGTTTATGCCGAAGGCGGCACACTTGGCGGCTGTCTTCTGTGTGCCATTGCCTCCAATGCACACCAAACAGTCCATCCCCATTTCTTCCATATTCTGTTTGATGAGAGTGGGTTTATGCACGCCGTCGGGTGTCATCCCTCCTTTTTTAAAAGGCTTTTCGCGCGAGGTGCCCAATACTGTACCACCCAGATTGAGCAGCCCCGACAATGATTTATCATTAAATAGCTCCACATCTTTGTTCAGTAATCCTTGAAATCCGCTGTGAATACCCATCACTTCCATTCCGTAATGATGGATTGCCGTTTTGCACACACCACGTATCGTAGCATTGATGCCGGGACAATCGCCACCCGATGTTAAAATACCTATTCTCATCTTTTTCATTCTAAATGTCGCATTTACTGCTCAATGCGTAAACTTTTAACGATTATTTCCGTTGTAAAGATAGAAAAAAAAGAGAAATAACTTACTTTTGCATAATTAAAATACTATTGACGAAAGAAATAGAGATGAGTGTAACCAAGATTATAAAACCCCTATTCAATTCACGCCTAAAAGCGATAGACCTTTATGGGATTTGTCCCGGAGAGATACAACAATGTGTTTTGAATAAACTTCTTGCGAAAGCTGCGAATACGGAGTGGGGTGTTAAATACGGCTATGGGTCTATGCGTAGCTACGATGATTACAAATCACGTGTCCCTATTCAAACTTACGACGATGTGAAACCCTATGTGGAGCGATTGCGCAATGGAGAGCAAAACCTGCTTTGGCCCTCCGAGATACAATGGTTTGCAAAATCGTCGGGCACTACCAATGATAAAAGTAAGTTTCTGCCTGTGAGCCGTGAATCGCTGCAAGATACTCATTATATGGGTGGTAAAGATGTGGCAGCACTCTATTTTCGTCAAAATCCCAATAGTGAAATGTTTTCGGGGAAAGGCTTGATTCTTGGAGGGAGTCATCGCCCCAATCACAACTTCAAGCATAGTTTGGTGGGCGATTTGTCGGCTATTCTCATTCAAAACGTTAGTCCTCTTATCAATTTCGTGCGTGTGCCAAGCAAGCAGATAGCCTTGATGGACGAGTGGGAGAGCAAGATAGAAGCAATAGCCAACAGCACCATTCGCACCAATGTCACCAGCATTTCGGGGGTTCCTTCGTGGATGTTGGTTCTTATCAAGCGAGTTTTAGAGAAAACAGGCAAGACTACGCTCGAAGAGGTGTGGCCAAATTTGGAGGTTTTCTTCCACGGAGGTGTGGCATTTACTCCCTATCGCGAGCAATACAAGCAAGTGATTCAATCGTCTAAAATGCACTATTTAGAAACCTACAATGCTTCCGAAGGCTATTTTGGCACACAAAGCGATCTGCTCGACCCCGCTATGCTGCTGATGATAGACTATGGTGTATTCTATGAATTTGTTCCCATCGACGAGGTGGAGAAAGAGAACCCCAAAGCTTATTGTTTGGAAGAGGTGGAATTGGGTAGAAACTACGCCATTGTTATCTCTACATCGTGTGGATTGTGGCGATATATGATAGGCGACACCGTGAAGTTTACCAGCAAGTATCCCTATAAGTTTGTGATAACAGGACGCACCAAACATTTTATCAATGCCTTTGGCGAAGAACTGATAGTGGATAATGCCGAAAGAGGACTGGCAAAGGCTTGTGCCGCAACAGGAGCGTTGATTACCGAATATTCGGCTGCGCCTGTGTTTATGGACGAGAATGCCAAATGCCGTCATCAATGGATTATCGAATTTGCAAAAACTCCCGATTCCATCGATCACTTTGCCTCTATATTAGACGATACGTTGAAAGAGGTGAATTCCGATTACGAAGCAAAACGCTGGAAAAACATTGCATTGCAACCTTTGGAGGTTGTAGTGGCACGCAAAGGTTTGTTTCACGATTGGTTGGCACGCAAAGGGAAATTAGGGGGGCAGCACAAGATACCACGTTTGAGCAACACACGTGAATATATTGACGAAATGCTTGTGCTCAATAAAGAATAAGCAATGAAAGCAAAATAAAAGAGAAAGGGTAGACAACTTCAAATGATTGTCTACCCTTTCTCTTTTTATCTCGTGTGGGTGATCTGTTTATTTATTCAGTCGCCATTCAAAACCATCTTTGGTGTCTTTTATCTCAAATCCTAAAGCGGTTAGTTCATTGCGAATCATATCCGAAGTAGCCCAGTCTTTGTTGGCTTTCGCTTTCACACGTTGTTTCAATAGCATATCTACCACTTTGCCGTAGGCTGCTTCTCTTCCATCCGACGACCCGGTTTCTTCTGTCAATCCCAACACATCGTAGCTGAATAGATGGAAAGTCTCTTTCAACTCTTTAAGGTCGGCTTCCGATATGGTGTTGTTGCCCGCAATGATGTTGTTTATCATCTTCGCTCCTTCAAACAGGGCTGCAATCACCATTGGAGTGTTCATATCATCGTTCATCGCCTCGTAGCACTTGGTGCGCACCGATGCCACCTCTACGTCCGATGTGGCAGAAGGCTTGATTTTCTCCAATCCATCTATCGCTTCGGTGAGGCGTAGCAATCCTTTTTCGGCAGCTTGCAACGCTTCGTTGCTAAAGTCTACCGTGCTGCGATAGTGTGCCTGAAGAATAAAGAAACGAATGGTCATCGCAGTGTAGGCTTGTGTGAGCAGTGGATGCGAACCTTTGAAGAACTCTTCGAGAGTGATGAAATTGCCCAACGACTTGCCCATTTTCGTTCCGTTGATGGTAATCATGTTGTTGTGCATCCAATATTGCACCATATCATCGCCTTGCGAAGCCACCGATTGTGCAATTTCGCATTCGTGATGAGGGAAAACCAAATCCATTCCTCCTCCGTGAATATCGAAATGTTCGCCCAAATATTTGCGTCCCATTGCGGTACACTCGGCATGCCAGCCGGGGAAACCATCGCTCCAAGGCGAAGGCCAGCGCATAATGTGTTCGGGTTGTGCTTTTTTCCACAATGCAAAGTCGGCTGGGTTGCGTTTTTCGCTCTGTCCATCCAGTTCGCGCGTGGTATTTAGCACATCGTCCAGGTTGCGACCCGACAATCTTCCATAATTATGGTCTTTGTCGTATTTGGCCACATCAAAGTAAACCGAACCTTCGCTAATGTAAGCATAGCCATTGTCCAAAATCTTCTGAACCAGCTCTATTTGCTCAATGATGTGTCCCGAAGCGTGAGGTTCTATGCTGGGCGAAAGCACGTTGAGTGCCTCCATTGCTTTGTGATAGCGGTTCAGGTAATACTGCACCACTTCCATTGGCTCTACTTGGTCTAAGCGAGCTTTTTTAGCGATTTTGTCTTCACCTTCATCGGCATCGTGTTCCAAGTGTCCCACGTCGGTGATGTTGCGCACGTAGCGCACCTTGTAGCCAATGTGAGTGAGGTAACGAAAAAGAACGTCGAAGGTAATTGCTGGTCGGGCGTGTCCCAAATGCGCGTCGCCATATACGGTAGGTCCGCACACGTACATTCCTACATTGGGCGCGTGCAGCGGCACGAACAACTCTTTTTTTCTATTTAGGGTGTTGTAAACGGTCAGTTGCTGTTCCATAACATTTGCTCTTTATTATGTTGATTTAGAAAGTGCAAAATTAGAATAAATAATTGATATATGTAGTTTTAACTCCGAACTTTTCTGTGTGTGAGGGGGCTTTGCTGAGTAGCTATACCTACCGTGCTGGATAGCTATATCCACCTCGGTAGGTATAGCTATCCAGCAAACGGACTATGCGACAATAAAAATAGGCTGAAAGCGACAAAGAGCTTTCAGCCTATTACAAACATTAATCAATCTATGAGAACCTATTATTGAACCCCCTCGGTAGTCATTACAATGCGTTTCATTGTGCCGTCGGGGTTGTATTCGAGCTTGTCGATGCAAACCGAGCGGCGATAGCTTCCACCATCGTGATTGATAGCACCGTTGTGGTAGATGAAATACCATTGTCCGTTGTATTCTAAAATGGCTTGGTGGTTTGTGTTCGAGTTTCCAGCAATCTCATTTAAGATGCCTTTGTATTCCCAAGGGCCGTTGATGTTTTTGCTCATTGCATAGCAAATCTTTTCGGGAAACTCCGAAGCGTATGATAGATAATACCAATCGCCACGTTTGTGTAGCCAAGGTGCTTCGGTGAAGCGTGGTAGGTCTACGGGGATGATTGGGCCATCCAATTCTATCATATTATCTTTCAGTTTGGCATAATAGCACTGTGTGTTTCCCCACATCAAGTATGCCTGTCCGTCGTCGTCGATAAATACCGTAGGGTCAATATCGTCCCACGAAATGGAAGTATGCTCGGTAGTCATATCATTGGTGATAATGGCACTGCCACGCGCATCTTTGAAAGGTCCTATGGGCGAATCGGCCACTGCTACACCAATCGATTTTCCGGGCACTGTTTTGTGTTCCACCGTTACATACCAGTAGAATTTCCCGTCGCGCTCAATCACTTGGCTTGCCCACGCTTCGCCTTTTGCCCATTCAAAGCTGTTGGCTTGCAGTTTGTAAGCGTGCTCTGTGAAGTTTACCATATCTTTGGTCGATAGGATGCACCACTCGTTTATTAAGTAATGTTGAGCGGGTGGAGGACATTCGTCGTGCCCAGCATAGATGTATAGTGTTCCGTCGTGAACCAATGCGGCTGGATCGGCCAAATACTTGTGCGTGGCTATGGGATTGCCAGTTGCTACAAACGTAGTGTCTTTTTGAGCAGTAGCAGGGAGTGCAGCCATTGCCGCACATCCCATTAGTATGGTTTTAAATAAGTTGTTCATCGTTTATTTGCTGTTTTCTTTCGTGAATTTATAAATAGCGAATGTGTTTGGAGCGATGTCCACGTTCAACACATTGCCTTCGATGTTTACTTTGCTCTCTTGTGGGGTGATAGCAAATGGGTTTTCGATGGTGTTTTCAAGGTCTGGATTGTCCGAAGTCAATAAGATGCACTCACCATTTGCCAATTTTTGGTTTTTCTTTAAGCCTGCAAAGTTGATTGATACAGGTTGGGCGGTAGCCGATGTGTTCACCACTTTCACGATGTAGCAGTTGTCGTTGCTATCCCATACAGCACTTGCAAATAGCCCGTTCTGACCCTCTTGTCCGCTCACGGCCTTTTTGTCCATAGTCAAAGGCACTACGTTTGTGCCACGGTTGTGCCCGTAAAGTTGTTGCACATAATAACTGCAAGTCAGCACCGAATTTAAGTTGTCAAACCAAATCATATCGGGTCTCCACTGCCAGCCCTCTACGTGAGCGAACAGAGGCGCATAAGTAGCCATATGCACGATGTCGGCATTGCGTTCCAATCCAGTCATAAAGGCAGCTTCGAGCAATGCAGCGTTGTAATGATTGTATTTCTTTCCTGCGCCGTGGCAAGCATATTCGCCAGCAAATACCTTAGGGCCTTTGCGGTCGTAGTTGTCGTAGCGGCTTCCTTGGCTCAAAAACCAGCTTTCGGGGCGATAGAAGTGCTCGTCTACCAAGTCGGCTTTCAGCTTCTTCATTTCAGGCCACAGGTAGTCGAATTGTGCGCCTTCCGAATCGGGACCAGAGCTACCCACAATCAAGATTTCGGGATGTGCTTTGCGAAGTGCGTCAACAAATGGCTTCAAACGTTCGGGGTATTCCTCGCCCCATTGTTCGTTGCCAATACCGATAAACTTCATATTGAATGGTTCGGGGTGTCCCATCTCTGCGCGAACTTTGCCCCACGTAGTTGTGATGTCGCCATTGGCAAACTCAATCAAGTCGATAGCATCTTGGATGTAGCTATCCAAATCGCACACAGCTACGTGAGCATCTTGATCGGTGTTTTGGAATTGGCAAGCCAAACCGCAGCTAAGGATAGGAAGTGGCTCAGCGTTCATCTCTTCCGACAACAAGAAATATTCGTAGAATCCCAAACCGTATGATTGGAAATAGTCGGGGAAGAAGCGGTGTTTGAAAGTGTAGTGCCAGCGGTTTTCGTTCAACGGGCGGTTTTCTACTGGGCCTACCGATTTCTTCCAGTCGTAGCGAGTGTCCAAATCGGTACCTTCTACAATGCAGCCTCCGGGGAAGCGGAATACACCCGGTTTTGTGTCGTATAGAGCTTGTGCTAAGTCTTTGCGCAAGCCATTTTTGTGTCCCTTCCACGTGTCGACAGGGAAAAGTGAGATGTGTTCCAAATCTACTGTTCCGGGAGTTTCGAGGAATATTCTGAGGTGTGCTTTTGCTTCAGTTCTTGGCGAGGTCAACACCACTTCGTATTGCTTCCACTCTTTCGAGTTGACTGTAATCTCTTGCGATACGAAAGCTTGTCCTTCCTCCATTGTGTTGTTCTTCACAAGTTGCACGCTGATTTTTTGGTTTTCGCCACGTGCCCACACCGAGAAACGGTATTCTTCGCCTTTTTTCACACCAATGCCAAAGAAGCCTTCATTTTCTACACCCGTATGTTTGTGGGCGTGTCCGGCGTTGCTAAGACGCACGTAGTGAGGATTTTGGTCGAATGGGCCGTCGTTCATCAATTTCACGTTACCAAAGATTCTCCAGCCCATATAGTTCTGTGGAAAATCGAACGAACGGTTCTTTATCAGCTCGGCATACAAACCGCCATCTGCTGCATAATTAATGTCTTCAAAAAACAAGCCGTACATTGTAGGTTGAATCTCTGCACCAATCTTGTTGGTCTGCACCACCAGCTCATTCGTGGTTTGTGCATAGGCCGACGCACCCAGCGCAATAGCTGCAGCCGTCAGTAGTGTTTTGTGTAATTTCATGATATTATAAAATAAATATTGAGTTTATCTGATTTTCTTGCCCCACACCGAGTAGCCGTTGTTATCTAACCCTGTCAGAAGCACGGTGCTTTGCTCGTTTTCCCAGTCGTGGCCTGCAAAAATAATTAAATTGCTAATCTCTTCCTCTGGCGATTTGATGCTTAAAAGCTGTTTTTGAGGATTGAAGCACCAATCCGCTTCACCTGCTTTTCCATTTTCATCGAAAGTGATGATGGTAGATTGTGCTTGTTCACCCTCTTTTAGGCTTCCTTCACCCCAAAGAATCTGTCCGGCACTAAGGTCTCTCACCAACGGAGGCTCTACGATGCGGATAATTTCCCATTCGCCAGCCAACTCGCTTTTACTGAATTTGCGCTCTGGTGTGCCTGTGTATCTTTGTGGAGAAACCACGGGCCAGCCGTCTTCGGTGAAGAATACTTGGCGCAAATGCAAGTTCATCAAGTGATTGTCGGGCGAAAGTCGACCTTGATGCACCATAAAGTAGCGTCCTTCTCCATCGTTCATAATGCCACAGTGTGCGGGGCCTGCCCATCCGGGATGATTTTTAAAGCTATATGGAGCTGTTACCACAGGCACGTTGTTGGTTGTGTCTTTTATGTCCGTTCCGTGAAAATCGAAGAAAGGCCCTTCGGGTTTGTCGGCATAAGCCACACGCACGTTGTAGGTAGTCATCAACGGGTCGTAAGATGTAAACAGGTAATATTTATCAAGCTCTTCGTTGTACATAATTTCTGGAGCTTCGAGGTTGTCTTTCTTATAATCGGCACGGCGTGCGATGAGGTGCCCTTTGTCATCTTCAGTTTTGGCAAGCCCCGTAGCAGAGTCAAGCTCCATACAAAACAAACCACCGAAGTAAGATCCATAGTGCATCCAAAGTTTGCCATTCTTTTTGTCTTCTACAATAGATGGGTCGATAGCGTTCATAGCATCTCCTGCACCTGTTTTTACTACGCATCCTTTTTGTGTCCACGGGCCTTCGGGTGATGGTGCTTCGGCCATACCAATGTATGATGTGTTGAGTCCGAATGCCGATACCGAATAGTAAAGGCGATAAGTATCTTCGTGTTGAACCAAATAGGGTGCCCAGATGTTGGTAGCACCCTCGCCATTGGCTTGTTGGTGTACCCAGTTTACAGCCTCCTGTGGTATGTCTGCAAATGCCCATCCGATAAACTCCCAGTTCACGAGGTCTTTCGATTTGCGCATCTGTATGTATCCCAACGGAACATTTTTGGCTTTCGCTTCTTCGCGATTCTCGGCAAATATGGCATCGGTAGAATACATATAATAAGTGTCACCAATCTTTTTGCAAGCTGGGTCGTGAACATTGTATGTTCCCCACGATTTGTAGTGTTCCATACCCGATATAGGAGTATAATCGTCTGCCCAAGGATTGGCGCAAGCTTGAGGCGCGAATTGTTCGGTTGAACGACAAGATGCAAAGCCTATCAAAGTTCCACATAAAAGTAGCATAAAAAGAGACGTATTGCTTCTATTCAAAATGAAGTGTCTTTTTGTTTGACCAGTTCTCATAGTATAAAAATGGTGTATAAGATGTTATTATTTCGATTGCAAAAATATCTTTGAAGTGGACAACGTGGGGTGGACAATAGTGTTTTTGGAGTGGACAATTGTTTTGTTTTGTAGAAATAAATCTTTAAATTATATTCATTAACAGTTATATAGCCTATCTTTGTGGAGCAAATTTAAACAGGCTATGTACAAACACATCCTCCTCATTTTATTACACCTTATTATATATACACCATTTCTGCAGGCTCACGCAGGAAAAGCCACTTGGTGCGATCGTTACAACTTCACTTTCTTAACGATGGACGAGGGTTTACCCAATAATTTTGTAGACGATATAATAAAAGATAGTCGTGGCTTTTTGTGGATAGCCACTCCCGGAAGTGGGGTTGCTCGTTACGATGGATACGATTTTGTTTCCTTTGATATGGCTACTCCTTGCGCTCCATTACGTAGCAATTTTGTTCGTAGCATTTGCGAAGACCATTTCGGGAGAATTTGGACAGCGAGTGAATTGGGGGTGGATGTTATCAACATCTACACGCTACAAAAAGAGGAGTTGAATCATTCGGATGATGCTTTCGACTCTTTATGCAATCGTTCTGTTCAGCAAGTGTTTTGCGATAATAAAGGAAATCTTTGGTTTTGTTCGGGCAATCATCTTTTTAAAGTGCAACTCGACGCAGCAGGCAATCTGCTTTCAACCACCGATGTGGCTACATTGAATGACGATGGAGAGATATTCGCCATTTGTCAGGTCGATGATTATCTTTGGTTCAACCGTGGCAGCGATGTGGTTCGCATAAAAATAGATGATGCAAAAGCGCAAGAACCAGTGCTGGTCTCGCTTGCTTTGCGGTTTCCGCAGGGCACAAGAATTGGCGATTTTCATCAGAAAAGCAATGAAATGTGGATTGCTACCTCGATGGGGCTGTTCAGATACAATATCAACGATGAGGCGATAAAGCTCTATCAACACAATCCGGCAGACGAAACCTCTTTGTCTCAGAACTTTGTGACCTATCTTGCCGAAACGGACGACCATATACTCCTTGTGGCCACCCTCAAAGGATTGAATATCTACAATCCTACTACCGACTCTTTTGAGCGAATCATTAAAGATGCCGATCAGAGTTGTGGCATACAACGCACGGTCAACTCACTCAATTGCGACTTTCTCAACTGTATGCTTTCCGATGGAGATATTGTGTGGATAGGCACCGAGATAGGTGGCTTGAACAAAGCCAGCAGACGCAGTTTGTTTGTAGACAATTATGTTCACTCGCCAGTAATCCCAACGAGCATTTCCGAAAATCCAGTCAATGCCATATACGAAGATGCGAACGGAACTCTTTGGGTAGGAACGGTAGAGGGAGGTCTTAGCCGGAAGTCGGCCGATAGTTCTTTTTTTAGTCATTACACCACAAGTGCTCCGTCGTTTTTGTCGCACAACTCAGTGAGCTGCTTTACAGCCGACAACCAAAACCGCCTTTGGATGGGGACGTGGGGTGGAGGCATTGGTTGGGTCGACCAATCAAACCCTTCCGATAAACGGTTTCATCACATCTATGCCGAGGAGTATCCCGACTTGTCTTGGGGATTTGTAGGAGCTATCTGCTACGATGAATTGAACCAAGCGATTTGGGTTGTGACTGCTATAAATATTTACGTGTACGATTTGAAAAGTGGATTGGTGAGTGAGCCTTTCAAAGATTTGAAGATGGGAGGGCTTGAAGGCACCGTGGGGTCTTGTATCTCGAAAGACAACCACCTGTGGCTGGGGCTTACCAATGGTTTGTGCCGAATAGACTTGCGTACACTCAAATCGCCTCGCTTGGTATATCAACTTTGGCGCAACAAGTTGGATAAGCCCGACTCTAAGCTGAAAGAACGTGTGACTTATATTTCTCAAGCCGAAGATGGCACAATGTGGGTGGGCAGCAATGGATACGGTGTTTACTATTCGACTTTAGATGAAGACAATGAATTCGCTTTTCACGCTTTGCGTACAGAAGATGGATTGATAGACAACTGTGTGCGTGGTGTAATCGAAGACAATGAAGGACGTATCTGGATTTCTACCGTCAATGGTGTTTCGTGCTACTATCCCGACAACAAGCTATTTACCAACTACAACCGCAAAGATGGCTTGATAAGCAATCAGTATTATTGGAATGCTATTCACAAAGGCCGCGATGGAGATGTCTATTTGGGTAGCCTTGCTGGACTTTCGGTTATCAAGTCGGCCACCTTGCATCAAAAGGTAGGGCAGATACCTATTTCATTTACACATATAAAAGTAGCCAATGAAGAAGTGCATCCCGTAGACGGTGTGCTCAATATGCACGAACGGGATAAATCGCTCAATCTTGATTTTGTAGCCTTAGATTATTTGAACTCCGATTATGCAAACTACTCTTACCGTTTGCGTGGGTTTGATGATGAATGGATAAAAGTGCCGGCTAATAGACGAAATGCGACTTTTACCAACCTGAAGGCTGGCACTTATACTTTTGAACTTTGCTATGCGCCCGATGGAAAGCATTGGGTGGAGCAAACAGAGACTCTCACGATAAAGGTAAAGCCCTATTTCTATAAAACTTACTGGTTTATCATATCCGTATCGTTGCTACTATTATTATTGGGCTATAAAACCTTTGCTTGGCGCATCAACTCTTTGAAGCAGCAAAAAGAGCATTTGAACCAAAAGGTGGTGGAGCGCACACAAGAACTCGAAATACAAAAGAAGCAACTCACAGTGCAAGCCGAAGAGTTGTCTCAGCAAAATGAATTGCTAAAACAGCAGAACGAAAAAATAACGAAGCAAAAAGAGCAACTACTCAAGATGTCGAAAAAGGTACAAGCACTCACCATCGACAAATTGGCGTTCTTTACAAATATCACTCACGAGTTTCGCACACCACTTACACTAATCATCGGCCCTATCGAACGTGCGTTGAAGTTGAGCTACAACCCACAAGTGATAGAGCAGCTGAACTACGTGGAGCGAAATTCAAAATACTTGCTTTCGCTTGTCAATCAGTTGATGGACTTTAGGAAAGTTGAATCGGGCAAGATGGAAATCGTTTGCACACCCAATAACTTGAATACTTTTTTCGATGAAGTAACTCTTCCGTTCAAAGCCTATGCTCAAGAACGTGGCATCGATATTCAAACTCACTATCGCTTGCCGCAATCTCAGGTGATGTGCGATGATAATGCTCTCCGAAAGGTGGTAATCAACCTGATTGGTAATGCTTTGAAGTTTACTCCAAAGGGTGGAGTCATTTCCATCATCGTTTCTACTGTGCATTATCAGGGCAAACCTCAGTTGTTTTTGTGTGTCAAAGATACGGGAACGGGGATACCCGAACAAGATTTGGACAAGGTGTTCAACCGCTTCTACCAGTCGAGCAACAACAAAGAAGAGGCTGTATCGGGACAAAGTGGCACTGGGATTGGCTTATATCTTTGTCGGCGCATTGTTCAGCTGCACAACGGCGATATAAAGGTGAAGAATAATGTACAGGGTGGCTGCTCATTCCGAATTATACTGCCGTTGCAATTTGTCAGCTCACAACCCATTGAAGAGGCTAAATGGAGCGATGATTCTGGAGGAAATGTAGATAAACAGCCCGAGTTGAGCAATAAAATGACAACTGTGCTCGTTGTAGAAGATAACAAAGATATGCGTAGCTATATCAAGTCGGTATTGAAAGAATATTACGACGTTGTGGAGGCTTCGCAGGGTGAAGAAGCAATGCGTGTGCTCACTACTCGACCCATTGATTTCATTGTGAGCGACTTGATGATGCCTGTGATGGATGGAATGGAACTTTCAAAACGAGTGAAAGCCGACTTCTCTTTGTCGCACATTCCGTTTTTGATGCTTACGGCAAAAACATCCGAAGAATCGCGCATCGAAGGTTTCCGCCAAGGGGTAGACGAGTACTTGATGAAGCCATTCGACGAAGACCTTTTGTTGACGCGTATCCGAAACATCATTGATAACCGGAAACGCTTGCAGCAGAAGTTCTCTATCAGTATGGATGTAGATGCACTCAATATCGAGATGGATTCGGGTGATAAGAAGTTTATCGATAAAGCAATGCAGATTGTGAAAGATAATTTTCAGAACTCTCATTGGGAAGTCTCCGACTTTATCGAAGAAATGGGCGTGAGCAAGAGCTTGCTGAACAAGAAGATGCAAAGCTTGACGGGGCAAAGTGCCGGGCAATTTATGAGAAACTATCGACTTAGCATAGCACACGAGCTGATTCAAAGAAATGCGAAAACCAAGAGCTTGAACATTTCGGAAATAGCCTACGAGGTAGGTTTCAACGACCCGAAATACTTTACTCGCTGCTTTACGAAACACTTTGGAGTAACGCCCTCTTCTTTGATAAACTAATGTGGTGTGGTAGATAGGCCTACCTACCGCGCTGGAAAGGCCTATCTACCACGCTGGAAAGGCCTATCTACCAAGCGAGGTATAGCTTGCACAAACTGTAGTTGAAACAAAATGAATTTTAAAACACGAAAAACTAAACTGGACAATGAAACACGAACACTTGATGATTGATACAAAAACAAATCCACTCATTTTTATCTTTCGGAAATAATCTTTTTGCGTATGATGTTGTGCATTGATTGCATCCCCTGATGGGATGCAGAATAACTGCTTGTGAGCTGTTCACAGTTATCCGATAAAATATGAATGTCTGAATCGCTGGATATTAACAGTTGATTTGATTGATTCGCATAGTTTAAAATATCGGTGTGCAGTAATAATGGGTTCATCACATTTTATATGCAATGAAAGCTCAAACCTCGTTTGCAGGGCTTGTGCCAATGATAGACAATAAGTAATATGTGTAAAAAATACATTTATCCGCATCAAAAATACATTTATCCACCTCTGTTTTTACGATAGAACGTAGTTTTGTAGCGTTGTATAACAACAAAGAAAAACAAAAACCAAATAAAAATCTGTATTATGAAATCACCAAAATGGTTGTCAATATTGACAGTCACACTACTGACGTTTAGTATGTGGTCGTGCCAGGATTGGGGTCAAATGGATCCACCTGCCGGCAATCAGATTTACCCTCGACTTGAATTGAAAGGGGAGTACAAGTTCGAAGACGAACTTTCACCTGAAGAGTTTACCTTGAGTGCTTATGGCGAAGGTAATATTCCCGAAATCGTTTCGGATAGCGAGAAAGGAAATGTACTTCAATTGAATGGCGGCTTTGCGCGTGTGTCAAACCCTCTGCTCAATGTTAAAATTCAAACAGGCGCATCTGTTACTTTCTGGGTAAAGACTACTGCAAACAATCTTTCTGCTACAATTTTTTCTTTTATGGATGAAGAGGAGCAAACAAAGCTTTTCTTTACTCCCAATGCGTGGTTGAAATACCAAGGTGCTGGCGCATCTTTCGAGGTAAACAACCCTTCGCAACCTACCGATGCTTTGACTGCCGACGAATGGCACTATGTAGCATTGAGTGTGAAAACCGATGGCTTCTTCATTTATATAGATGGAGAAAAAGCTTACGAGCAAACAGCCGATGGCTCTTTCGACTTTAACGAGATAGTGAACAACATCACTACACTTCCTTACTTTTACTTAGGTTATGGTTCAGGATCGGATGCCCAACAAATGTGGGTAGACGATGTTCGTGTATATCGCAATGTGGTGACCGACAAAGAAACAGCTCTTCCAAGTTTAGACGAGGTAGAAGAGGACAACTCAATCATTATTGGTTCTGAAGACTGTACTACTCCTTGGTGGTCGGCGTTCTCGGATTTGGTGACAGCTACTGGCGATAAAACCATTCACTTCGGGTTCTACAACTACACCAATGGAAACGCCAACTGGAACAACTGGTTGCTTGTGGTGACCAATGGCAAAGACCGTGGCGAAGCTGGATATGCCGAACACTTTGTTCTTCGTTCGGATGCTTGGGGCTGGGGTGACGCAGGTTTCTCGGTAGAGAATATGACACACGACTTCAATTTCGATACATTCACCTCGGATATGAACGGTGCTTATGTAGACTTGACAATTAAACGTAGCGGCTCTACACTCAATGTGACTGCTATCGTGACTACAGAAGATAAAAAAACATATACTTATAAGGTGACTTACGATGGTGATCTTGGCGAATCAATTGGCGCATTCCTTACTTGTGAAGGTGCTTATCTGAAAATCGATCCAGAAACCGTTTACTCGGGCGATGCTTACGATGCTGGAACTTACTTGGTAGGTCCTGCCGATTGTACTGCTCCTTGGTGGACATATCGCTCGGAACTATCTGTTATATCGGGCAACACTCCTGCACCTTTTGTATATACATTTATAAATAATACAAATGCTACTGCCAACTGGAACAACTGGTTGCTTGTGATGACCAACGGCAAGATGTTTGGCGAAGACGACTATGCAGAATATTTCGTGCTTCGTGCCGATGCTTGGGGCTGGGGAGATGGCAACTACAACGGCGAGGCTATTAGCAGTGGATACGACTGGGACAACTACGTGAAACAGATGCAAGGTGCTCATTGCAAGGTGATATTGACACGCTCTGGTAATAGATTGAATATGACCGCGAAAGTGACTACTGCCGATGGCACTAAACTTCCCGACTATACATTCTATTACGAAGGAATCTCAACTCCTGAAATCGGATTGTTCTTGACGGTAGAATTGGCGAGCCTCGATGTACGCACTGTGGCTTACTACCCTTACTTAACAACCAGTAATTAAGATCTAATAATATAAAAACACTATGGAATACAAGCAAATAACTATAAAAGCATTGTGGAGAAACCTTTCTCCACGAATGCTTGCGATATTTGTACTTATGCTGCTTTGTCAGTGTATGTGGGCACAATCGAAGAGAGTAACGGGTGTTGTCAAAGACTCATCGGGCGAAACAATCATCGGTGCAAGTGTGCTCGAAAAAGGTACTACCAACGGTACGGTATCAGACTTTGATGGAAATTTCGCATTGACAGTATCGGGAGATAACGCCGTGCTGCAAGTGAGCTACGTGGGTTATGTAACACAAGACATAACAGTAGGTGGAAAAAGCTTTTTCAACGTGTTGATGCACGAAGATTCTGAAACACTCGAAGAGGTGGTAGTAGTGGGTTATGGTGCTCAGAAGAAAGAGAGTGTGGTAGGTGCTATCTCACAAGTGTCTTCTAAGGAGCTTCTTAAATCGCCTGCTGCAAATATCTCGCAAGCCATCGCTGGTAAGATTCCCGGTGTGATTACTTCACAAACATCGGGTGCTCCGGGTTCGGACGATATGCAAATCTTCATCCGTGGTCGTGCTTCGTTTGCGGGCGACAACCAACCGCTTATCTTGGTAGATGGTGTAGAGCGTGCTTTCTCGCAAATTGCTCCAGATGATATTGAGTCTATCTCAACACTGAAAGATGCTTCGGCTACGGCTGTATATGGTGTGCGTGGTGCGAATGGTGTAATGTTGATTACTACCAAACGTGGTCGCGAGCAAAAACCAACAGTAAGCTTGACTGCCAATTTCCAAATTCAGTCGCCTACTCGTACCGATACTTATTTGGATTCGTACAACTCGGTGTCATTGCTCGAAGAGGCTTTGGCAAACGATGGTCTGCCTTCGCAATATTCGGCTGCCGATCTTGAGATGTTCCGCAAATCTTCTGCTGGTCAGTTGAGTGGTATCGATGCTTTGCTTTATCCAAATGTAGACTGGTATGGCACCGTACTACGCAAATCGGCTCCAGCGCAACGCTACAATGTAAACATTCAAGGTGGTACAAAACGTATGCGTTACTTCGCTTCTGCTGAGTTCTACGATCAACAGGGTTTGTATCGCAACTTCAGTATGGACCAATATGGCAACAAGTCGAACTCAAGTTTCCGTCGTTACTCATTCCGTGCCAATCTTGACTTCCTATTGACATCCGATTTAACTATGTCGGTAAACTTTGGTACACGCTTTGAAGAGCGTAAAGGCCCGAATACAAATGAGAACTCTGTTTATAATGAGGTGTTCTACGAATTGAATCATACACCGGGATGGTTGTTTCCCGTGGCTTACACAGTAGGCGAAGGCGATGAAACACAAACGTTGTTTGGTGGTAGCTCTCAATATCAAAACAACATTGTAGGTCGTTTGGCAAAAGCAGGTTTCTATCGTGCTACCAACACAATCAACGAAACCAACTTCGTGTTAGATTATAAGATGGATTGGTTGACTCCCGGCTTGAAAGCACGTGGTATGGTCTCTTTCGACTACGATGCATATTACAACCGTAAGTTCACAGGTACATTTGCTACTTACGAACTAAACGATCGCAATAACTACAACTCGATTGACGCTTACAATCAATTTAACTCTGATACCGAATTGTCGTATGCTGGCAATGGAGGTGATTTTAGTGCAACCACCTATAAGCTTTATATGGAGGCTCAAGTAAATTGGTCGCGCACATTTGGCAAGAACGATGTTTCGGCAATGGTGCTTTACAATCAAAACGATTTCCGTTATAAATCGAACTTGGCAGAACGTTATCAAGGTTTGGTGGGTCGTGCAACTTATGGCTACGACGATCGCTATTTGGGTGAGGTGAACTTTGGTTACAACGGTTCTGAAAACTTTATGCGTGGCAAACGTTTCGGTTTCTTCCCCTCTTTCTCATTGGGTTGGAGAATCAACAACGAAGAGTTTATGAAGAGTACCAGCGAATGGTTGAACAGTTTGAAAATTCGTGCTTCTTACGGACAAGTAGGTAATGATGTATATCAAGTAAATGGTGTCAAACAACGTTTCTTGTATCAAGCTATTTGGTCGCAAATCAATAACGACTATTATTTTGGAACAAACGGCCAGACAGGTATCTTCGAAAGCCAATATCCCAACTACGGTGTAACTTGGGAGCGTGCTCACAAATCGAATGCCGGTGTTGAGTTTACGCTTTGGAATGGTAAGTTGAGTGGTGTTGTAGATTACTTCTACGAAAAACGCAACAACATCCTTACTCCCTATGCAAGCCGCCCCGACTGGGTAGGTGTAAATATGGCAGCAGGAAACTTGGGTAAAACCAAAAACTCAGGTTATGAAATCGAGCTTCGCCATATGAACAACATTGGAAGTGACTTTTTCTACAATGTAGGATTCACGTTCTCTCACGCTAAAAATGAAATCATCGATATGGATGAGCCAAGTTCAAAAACTGGTTATCGCAAACGTGAGGGACAAGCTATCAACCAATACTTCGGATTGGTGTGCGACGGCTTTGTGACAGCTGCGGATATTGCCAACCCTAACTTCCCAACATCTACTTACGGAAATGTGCAGGTGGGCGACTTGAAGTATCGCGATATGAATGGTGATGGATTTATCGACGACCGTGACGAAACATTCATCGGTTTCAGTGATATTCCCGAAAACACTTACGCACTATCTTTGGGATGCGACTATAAGGGATGGAGCTTTAGCGTGATGTTCCAAGGTGTGACAAACGTGAGCCGCTATTACGATGCAGAAGCGATGTATGCTTTCGTGAATGGTGGTAAAGTGAAAGAACATCACTTGAAACGTTGGAATCCAGCTTTGAGCGAAGCTGAAAACTTAGCTTCGGCTCGCTATCCACGATTGCACTATGCAGGAAACGGCGACCACAACCAACGTCAAAACTCATTCTTCTTGCAAAACGGTTCTTTCCTTCGCTTGAAGAATATCGAGTTGGGATATTCACTTCCAAAACGTTGGATTTCTAAAGCTGCAATGAGCGAATGCCGTTTCTATGTAAACGCTAACAATCTGATTACTTGGGATCATTTGGATGGTATGGTTGACCCTGAAAGCAATGGATCAAACCGTTACCCCATTATGAGATCGGTTAACTTTGGTGTTAATGTTAAATTTTAATTAGTATGAGAAAGAAATTATTATATACAGCCTTTGTGTTGGGGATGGGAATGGCCACCTTAACCTCTTGCGAGGATGCTTTTGGCGGTTTCTTGGACAAACAACCAAGTAATGAGCTGACCGAAGAACAGGTGTTTAGCGAGTGGACTACTATGAGACAATTCCACACAGATACCTACAACTTCTTATTGCACGGAGCAGGTCGCGTCAATCAATCGTGGCTTGATACAGCATCCGATTTGGGACAGACAAGCTATTCGACTGGCGGAACACGTTCAAGCTTCAATATCGGAAACTATTATGCGTGGAGCGGATCTGCCGAATTGACTTCGATTTGGGAAAGCCGTTATCGTGGCATTCGCAAGTGCAATATGCTTCTTGAAAGAATAGATGGTGTGCCAAAGTCGATTGACGATTCACAAGAAAAATACGAGAAAGAAAAGATGAATTACAAAGCCGAAGCTCGTTTCTTCCGTGCTTATTTCTATTGGGAATTGTTTTTACGCTACGGCCCTGTGCCCATCGTGAAAGAGGTTTTAGATCCAGACGGTGACTTGCTAACAGGTTACACCACTCGTCCTTCTTTGAAAGAGTATGTGGTAGATTTCATCTTGACAGAACTCAATGAGTGCGAACCCGACTTGATAGATTATGAAGAGTCGATCAACGCATCCAATGCAGGCCGTATCAATCAGCCTACTGCAAGTGCTTTGATTTCTCGCATTTCGCTTTATATGGCAAGCGACCGTTTCAGAAACGAATCGGGTGTGACTTGGCAAAATGCCGTGGATGCTGCCAATAACTTTATGACTAAATACGGTCACAACTATGAGCTATTTACCGATTTGGATGGCAAAACAGCTTATACGAATGCAATTTTGAGAACTTCCTACGAAGGAAATAACAAAGAGGTGATTATGTTCCGCAACGACGTGAAAGTAGGTTGGGGTGCAATCTTTAATGATACTCCCGTAGGTGAAGGTGGTAATGGTGGTCTTTGTCCATCGCAAAACTTGGTGGATATGTATGATATGGCAGATGGTACAGCTCCATTTGCACAATACGATGCAACGGGTGCTCCTGTTTACAATGGAAATGCGGCTCCTACAATCAATGCTGGTAGTGGATATGACGATACCAACCCTTGCGCAAACCGTGACCCTCGTTTGGCTGCAAGCGTATTGTACCACGGTGTAGAATGGGGCAATGGTGCTATCAATGTAATCATTGGCCAACGAGATAATCCTGTGGGCAATGCCAACGCTACTCCTACTGGCTATTATGTGCGCAAATACATTCCAGAAGCAATCTTGAGTGCAGTGCATACTGGTACAAGCTATCGCAACTGGAGCATCATTCGCTATGCCGAGATTATGCTGAACTATGCTGAGGCATTGAATGAAACAGGTGCAAGCCGTGAAGTGGTGTTGAACACATTGCAACCTATTCGCGACCGTGTGGGTATGACAGCCTTGCTGACAGAACGTGCCGACTTGCAAACACAATCGCAAATTAGAAACTTTATTCGCAAAGAGCGCACAGTAGAGTTAGCTTTTGAAGAACACCGTGTATGGGATGTTCGTCGTTGGAATGTAGCAGTAGAGGCTTTGGCAAGACCAATCTACGGTATGGATGTGACATTGCAAGACGGCAGAGCGGTGTATACTCGTAAGGTAGCTCAACAACGCACCTTTACTGATAAAATGTATCTGTATCCAATTCCGGAAACTGAGGTTTGGAAAACGAATATTGAGAATAATCCGGGTTGGTAATCTTAAATCGAATAATGTATGTACACAAATAATAGTATAAATAAAATATCGGGATTGAAAAGAATCCTGTTCTTGATAGTCATTTTGATGACGGCCACCTACTCTTGGGCACAACAACAAGGACAAGTGTTGAGGGGGCAGGTTGTAGATCCAGAGGGTAGTCCGATACCTGGTGCTGTGGTGAATGTGGCAGAAGCAAGCCGCATCGCTCTAACTGATAAAGATGGTTTTTTCAACTTGAAAAATGTAAAACCAGCAGATGAGCTTTGCATCACTGCTGCTGGATACCTGAATGGCACTGCTATTGCCGATTTTGAAGATGGCTTTAAAATTGTAATGGAGCCAGATACCGATATTTATGAGCATACAGCTCCTGTTCCATTTAGTCGTAAACCCAAAAAGTTAATGACTGAATCTACATCGGTAGTAACTGGTGAGGAACTTCAAAAACACCCCGTAACAGTGTTGCAAAATGCCTTTACCTCAACGGTGACTGGTGTGCAAACTTACGAGTGGGCAAGTGAACCGGGATGGTCGGAAACAGCGATGTATATTCGTGGTTTGCGTACGATGAATGCCAATGCGCGTACTCCACTTGTGATTGTGGATGATGTAGAGCGTGACCTTTCGTTCTTGGATGCTTACCCTATTGAAAGCATCACTATCTTGAAAGATGCTGCTGCTTGTGCTATCTACGGTATGCGTGGTGCAAATGGTGCAATCATCGTAACAACAAAACGTGGACAAGCTGGTAAAACAAACATCAACTTTACGCAAGAGATTGGTTTCCAAACATTGACTGGAAAGATGGAGACTCAAAACTCATACAATATGGCGTTGACACGTAATCAAGTGAGATATTTGAGTGGACAAGATCCGATGTATTCTGACGATGAAATCGAGATGTATCGTCGTGTGAGCAATGGTGAACAACTTTCGGGTATGGATAGATACCGTTACTACGATACCAATTGGTATGAAGAACTTTATCGCGACAAGGCTCCGATGTATAAAACCAACTTGACTTTGAGTGGTGGTAACAATCGTGCTCGCTATTTCGTTTCATTCTCATATCTTCGTCAAGATGGTATGTGGAATAGCAAGTGGACTGAATACAACTCTGGTTTTAGCACACAACACACGTTGAATCGCTACAACTTGCGTTCAAATATTGATATTGATGTAACTAAGTTCTTGAATGTATCGTTGGACTTGGGTGGTCGTATCGACAACATCGCTCAGCCTTTGACTGGTGTATTTGATATTGTGACTTTTGGTGCGGTAGAAGCCAACCCAATGGAACCTGTTTACTGTCCAAATGGTGAAATCTACGCTTCAAGTACAGCTTCAAATGCGGGTCGTTTGTTGGCCTCTTCGGGTATCAACAACAACCGTCGTCGTAACTTATACAGTACAGTTCGTTTGACTGGTGATTTGGGTAGCTTGGTTCCTGGTTTGAAAGTAGATGGTACAATCAGTTTTGATGCCTACGAAACATTTATGTCTCAACAAAGCAACAATGTGAACTCTTTCAACTACAACTATACCAACAGAAATGTGACCGATGTGTCGGATTATGAGTACACTCGTTTTTCTACTTACTCGGCTTTGTCCAACCCCACATCTACTCCACGTGAGTATTACTACAACATTAACTTTAATGCCGGTTTGAGCTATAATCAAGCTTTTGGCAAACACTTGGTAAGCGCGCGTGCATTTATCCGTACTTATCAAAATGTAGTTCACGGTGCAGAGTCTTCCAATCGCTATTTGTCATACAATGCACAAGCAACCTACTCGTATGCCAACCGTTATGTAGTTTCGGGTAATGTGTCTCGTATGGGTTCGGACAACTTTATGGCTGGCGAACGTTTTGGTACATTCCCTGGTGGTTCGGCTGCTTGGGTTGCTTCTGAAGAGTCGTGGTTGAAAAACCCGAATATCAACTTGTTGAAAGTGCGCGCTTCTTATGGTCGTGCTGGACAGGCCATCACGGGTGCGGGTCGCTATCCATATCAAGGCACGTATGCTACGGGTGGAGGCTATGCGTTTGGTACATCACAATCGGTAATTGGGGGTGTGTACGAAAGCAAAGCGGGCAATCCAAACAACAAATGGGAAATCTCGGATATGTTGAATATTGGAGTTGATTTCGACTTCTTCAATAACAAACTATACGGTTCTTTGGATATGTTCAAAGAGTGGCGTTCAAATATCCTTGTAACTCGTTCTACTGTTCCTACTATCTTGGGTGTATTGGCTCCACAAGACTCTTATGGTAAGGCCGAAACAAAAGGTCTTGAGTTGACGTTGGGTCATCGCAACAACATTGGCGATTTCAAATACTCTATCGAAGCAATGGTGACTTGGAATAAAAACAAGATTACAGAGATGGATGAGCTTACTCCCAATGTGCCTTGGCAAGCTAAAACAGGCAATAGAATCTTCGATTATACATCGGTTGCGGAACTATATGAAATGCCTTTCACAAGCACTTACGGCGTAGGTGGATGGAATATCTATAAATTTGATGGTTGGGCAAGCGATCCAAGTAAAATTGCAACCAGTCATCAAGATGCTATCGACAACCCTGAGAAGTATCCATACAACTCGGCTTCTAATGGTAATCAAGCATTGGGTACTGCGGTATTTAAAGACTTGAATGGCGACCGTATTATCGACTCAAACGATATGACTCCTTCGGGCTATACAATGATTCCTGAATTGGTGCCATCTATCAATATTGGTATCGAGTGGAAAGGGATTGATGCACGTGCTGTATTCACTGCCTACTTGAACCGTTCGGTATTCTTGTCTCCTGCTATGAGTTTCTCGGGATGGAGCAATATGGGTACACACGAAGTGACAAAAGCTTGGGGTTATTACAACGACGACCCTACGGACGAAAGAAACATCAACGCTACTTATCCACGTCCTGTTTATGGTAGTTTCAACGCTATTGATAGCGATCGTGGTTCGGGCACATACCACAATGACATTTGGGTGAGAAATGGTAACTTCCTTTCTTTGCGCAACGTAGAGGTTGGTTATTCACTACCCAAACATATCATTTCTAAGGCTCATATGACACAGCTTCGTTTCTACTTCAGTGGTTACAACTTGTGCAACTGGAGCAGCCTGCCTAAGGATGTAGACCCCGAAAAACCAATGAGTTACTGCTGGTGGTATCCTAAAACAAGATCATTCTCGTTTGGTGTGAATGTAGGTTTCTAAAATAATAGATTTTGATATATGAAAAAGATTATAACTTATATAGCATCTGCTATGCTGGTTTTCGCAAACACAGCTTGTAGCGATTTCTTAGACAAAGAGTATGATATGTCTATGTCTGAAGAACAGGTGTTCAACAACAAAGACAATACGCGTGGTTTCTTGGCAAATATCTACACCAATCTTCCCGATGGATTTAGTGGATATACCAATGGACAGTTTCTTGGAGCTTCACGCGACTGTATGACCGACAATGCCATCTCTTTTTGGAGTGTGCATTACTATCACGGAGTGTTAACCGACAGTTATTCTGCGGTTAACCACCCCTTGTTGGGCTTCTGGTCGAACAATATGGTTGGTATTCGTAAAGCCAATCAGTTTATGAAAAACGCTCGTCCCAACGTGGTTGGTAACGCCGAAAAAGAGGGCGATGACAACCGTTTATACGATCGCAATATGGCAGAAGCTAAATTGCTAAGAGCTATTTTCCATTTCGATGTGGTGAGTTGGTTTGGTGATGCTCCTATTATTGGAGAAGATGAAAATGGAACTCCTATTGTATTCGATTTGAGCAATACAGGCGCAATGAATATGGAACGCACCAAAGCTGCCGATGCTTTGAAGTGGATTGCCGACCAATGTGATGAGGCGAAAGCTGTTTTGCCTTTCAGATATAGTAACGAAACAGAAAACTGGGGACGTGTGAACGGTGCTGCTGCCTATGCTTTGAAGGCAAAAGCTTTGCTTTATCGTGCGTCTAAGCTTCACAATCCAAGCGGAAACGCTCAGTATTGGCAAGAAGCTGCACAAGCGGCCAAAGATTTTATTGCGGTAAACAACCGTCAGTCAAATCCATATCGTTTGTATAGCACTGGCAACACACAAAACGACTATTACGAATGCTTTGTAACCAACCCCGTTTACAACGATGAGTTTATTCTTTCACGCTCTACTTGGATTACTTGGGATATCGATTTGTTTCTTGCTCCTTGCGGATTTAGTGGTACTGTCAACTCGACTGGCCGTGTGAATCCAACACAAAACTTGGTAGATTGCTACGAAACAATCAATGGTTTGCCAATTGATAAAGATCCGAGCTACAACCCTCAAAGACCTTACGAAAACCGCGACCCACGTTTGTCTCAAACCATCTTGCACCACGGTGCTCTATGGGGTGATAGAGACCAAGAAGAAGAACGTCTGGTAGATGTGTCTTATCCCGATGGTAAAGACTATCAAGAACTTCACGGTGGTACGCTGACTGGATATTACACAAAGAAGTTCTTGAACAATATCTCTTACAAGAACCCTACACGCCCTACTCACGCTTGGCCTATCTTCCGTTTTGGCGAGGTATTGCTCAACGCTGCTGAGGCGGTAAATGAAGCTGAAGGACCTGCGCAAGCTTACCAATACATCAACGAACTTCGTGGTAGAGTAGGTATGCCTGCATATAGCGGTATGAGCAAAGAAGAGTTGCGTGAACGTATCCGCAACGAACGTCGTATTGAACTTTGTTTTGAAGACCAACGTTTCTTTGACGAACGCAGATGGATGTTGTTTGAAGGCCGCACACAAACCAGCGAAAAAAGCTTGCCACTATACCAACAGTATTACAATCTGTATGGTGTGACGGTGACCAATGCTGACAATCCTTCTTATAGCTACGATCCCGCTCAGATGCACCAAACACGTGCTTTCAATGCACCGAAGAATTACTTCTTCCCATTGCCCGACGATGAGGTGAAGCGTGCGCCAAACTTGAAACAAAACCCGGGTTGGGAGCTTTCTGCATCCGAAGACGATTCGTCGGCTGATACAGGTGCTACCGAGGAGTAAACTTGTTAAAGTAAGATATATTTTCAATGTATTGAGCAATAAAATAGAACAATCTCCATTTCATAATTACGAAAACTGAAACCCTATCTCAGTCTTTTGGTTGTGAAGTGGAGATTGTTGTTTCTCAACCCATCCCCACACACTCTGAATGACACTTTCAAAATAGGTAGCAGATAGACTATAACACTCTAATTATAATAACTAATGAAAAAATTGAATTGGCTATTTCTTTGCATAAGCACACTCTTGCTTGGTGTGGCTTGTAGCGACGACAAACCCGAAACGCCAACCACACCCGAGACAACTGATATTGCAGTGACACAACCCGTAGTATCAAACATTACTTTTGAGTCGGTTTCCCTTTCGGCAACCATCAGCGGCAGCACCTCTTCCATCATTAAGAAGGGTTTTTGCTATGCCACCACCACATCGCCCACCATTTACAGCACGCTGGCCGAGTACAACTCCGCAGGAGTGAGCATGACGGTGTTTGTGAGTGGGCTTACAGAAAATACTACCTATTATTCGCGCGCTTATGTGATGCTAAATGATGGTAACACAATCTATTCGCCCGAAACTTCATTCACTACGGGCGAAAAAACAAATATGGACGAGCTGAACAACTATGCTCCTCCTACTTACAGTGACGATTACACTTCGATTGCAGCTTGGTCGCAAAGAGGACAGTGGAACTTAGCCAACGTACACGACCCTACGGTGATGCTTGCAGCAGACGGATATTTCTATATGTGTCAGACAGATGCCTCGTATGGCAATGCACACGCCGGGCACGGTAGCTTTCATATGCGCCGTTCGCGCGACTTGGTGAACTGGGAGTATATGGGTGCAACAATGACTACTACGCCTGCGTGGGTGAAAGAGATGCTCAACGAGTATCGTGCCGAATGTGGTTTGGCTCGCATCGATAGCCCCAACTATGGCTACTGGGCACCCGTTATTCGCAAAATCAACGACCAACTCTATCGTATGTACTATTCAATTGTGATAGACAATAACATTGATGGCAACAATACGTGGGGCGAACGTGCTTTTATAGGACTTGCCGAAACCACCGACCCCGCTTCCAATCAATGGGAAGATAAAGGATTCGTGGTGTGCTCGTCATCGGACAAAGGTACAAATTGGGCGAATAGTGGTTGGGAAACAGCCTACTTCAAATGGAATGCCATCGACCCTACCTACATCGCTACTCCTGCTGGCGAACATTGGCTCATCTACGGTTCGTGGCATAGCGGAATTGTGGGCTTGCAAATCAACCCCTCTACGGGCAAACCGATACAAGAGTTGACAAAACCTTGGGGAACGCTCGAAGAGATTGCACCTTATGGTAAACTGCTTGTAAGCCGTAGTTTGGCAAGCCGTTGGCAAGGTTCGGAAGGTCCCGAAATTATCTACAACCCCGATACCGATTACTACTACCTATTTATGGCCTACGACGCTTTGGGAGTGCCCTACAACACCCGTGTGTGTCGTTCTAAAAACATCGATGGGCCTTACTACGGGATTGATGGTAGAGACCTCACTGCAAGTGGTGGAGAGATGTATCCCGTGGTGACTCACCCATACAAATTTTCCGAAGGACACGGTTGGGTAGGAATTTCGCATTGTGCGGTGTTCGACGATGGTGCAGGCAACTGGTATTACGCTTCACAAGGACGTTTGCCCGAAAATATCTCAGGCATCAATGCCAGCAATGCGGTGATGATGGGACACATTCGCTCTATCCGTTGGACTTCGGATGGGTGGCCTGTGGTGATGCCCCAACGTTATGGAGCTGTTCCTGCTATCGAAATTAGCGAAAGCGAACTGATAGGAAACTGGGAGTGTATCGACCTTTCTTATCAGTATGGACAACAAAAACAAGCTGCCACGCTTACCTTGGGTAGCAACAATCAGGTGACAGCAGGTATTTGGAAAGGCTCTACGTGGACTTACAACAAGAGCAACCAGACACTTACCATCAATGGCATCGAACTGTGTTTGCAGCGCGAAGTAGACTGGGAGCGTACGCCACGCACACACACCCTTGTTTTTGCTGGTTATCAGGGTTCAAAAACCTATTGGGGAAAGAAAAGCAAATAATAAAATTTGATACGTTTACTTAGATTAATTTTTTAAAAGAGGTTAGGTTGAGGTTGCGTCTTGCGATAAGACGCAACCTCTTTTTTTGTCTGTGGTTTTGGCGAAGCTTTGTTTTTTTCTCATCCCCGAGAAAAGAAATTCTCTCCCCCTTGAGAATTTTTTCTCATCGTGGTGAGAAAAAGTTCTCAAGGGGATGAGAAAAAGAATGGTTGTGGCTTGCTTGATGGTGTGGGTTATTCCACAATAATCGTATAAGCACCTTTCTCTCTGCGCAACGGGTAGTTTCCACGAAGTTCCTCAAACTGAGTGGGGTTCGATTTGAGATTGCTGCTGTCGGTGCGTGGGTCGTAAATGTTGAGCAAGGCTTCGTCTGTCGATGAGGCTTCTACCACAGGAAACGGGGGTGGGGGAGGAGAAACATTGTAGTGCGCCTCTATACAAAAAAACAGGCACAGCGCATCGAGCGACATACGAGTGGCGTTGGCTTTGCCATCGGCCGAGTAGCCCGCTATGTGAGGTGTCCCAATCATTACTTTGTCCAACAGTGACAGGTCTATATCAGGTTCGTACTCCCACACATCGAGAATGGCTTGCGCAATAGTGCCTTGATTGAGGGCATAGTAGATAGCTTGTGTGTCTATCACCTCGCCGCGCGAGGTGTTGATGATGTAGGGTTTTCGTGCAAGCGATGTGAAAAAATCACTGTCCGCCAAATGGAACGTTTTGTATATACCTGCCTTGTTGAGTGGTGTGTGAAACGTAATGAGGTCACACTCTTGGGCGATGGTTTTTAGCGAACAAAATTTGTCGCTTTGCTCGTTATCTTGTCGCGGAGGGTCGCATTGCAACACACGCATCCCATAGCTTTGTGCCACAGCCACCACCTTGCTGCCCACATTGCCCACACCCACCACGCCGATGGTCATCTCCTCAAGCTTTTTGCCTTGTTTGAGCTTGAGCAAAAGCAGAACCGACTCAATGTATTGTGCCACCGATGCTGCGTTGCACCCCGGCGCATTGGTCCACACGATGCCTGCCTCTTTGCAATAAGAAGTGTCGATGTGGTCGAATCCGATGGTGGCGGTAGCGATAAACTTCACCTTACTGCCTTCGAGTAGCGAGCGGTCGCAAAAGGTGCGTGTGCGGATGATGAGTGCATCGGCATCTTTCACAAGCTCAGGGGTGAAATCTTTGCCTGCCACATAAATCACTTCGTGCGTGATGTTTTGAAGAGCCTCACGTATATAAGGTATTTTATTGTCTACTATTATTTTCATCGTGGTTGTCCCTTTTAATTGATTTAAACAAAGGTATCACAAAAAAGATACAAACGGTTGCCCGTGTGCAAAATATTATATAGTTTTGCCTTATTGTATATTTATTAATGCCTTCTAATTATGACATTCAGTAATTTTAGTAACGATATTTTTTGGAAATCTACCAATGATTACCACATCACAGACAGCGTAGACGCTGCAATGAACAATCCCTACGAGCTTAAAACCATCGAATATTATCTGTATCTGAAAAACTGGATTGATGCCGTGCAGTGGCACTTTGAAGACATCATCCGCGACCCCAATATCGACCCCGTTGAGGCATTGGCATTGAAGCGTCGCATTGATAGCTCCAATCAAGATCGCACCGATTTGGTAGAGTTGATAGATAGCTATTTCTTGGATAAATACAAAGATGTTACTCCTGCCGAAGATGCGGTAATCAATACCGAAAGCCCTGCTTGGGCTATCGACCGCCTATCTATTCTTGCATTGAAAATATATCATATGCAAAAAGAGGTGGAACGCACCGACACCACTCCCGAACATCACGCACAATGCGAAAAGAAATTGGCCGTGTTGCTCGAACAGCGTGAAGACTTGTCGTCGGCTATCGACCAATTGCTGCAAGACATCGAAGCGGGCAAAAAGTATATGAAAGTGTACAAACAGATGAAGATGTACAACGACCCTGCACTCAACCCCGTGTTGTACGCAAAAAAATAAATGGCACGTATCCTACTTATTCGTCTATCAGCATTGGGCGATGTAGCTATGGTAGTGCCCGTAGTCCATTCGCTTGCAGTGCAATATCCTCAGCATCAGTTCACGATGCTGAGCCGCTCTGGGTTTGAGTATTTGTTTGCCAACCTTCCCAGCAATGTGTCGTTTGTGGGTGTCGATTTTATAAATGTCTACAAAGGGCTTCCCGGATTGAAGTCGCTCTATGTAGAATTGAAAGCAATGCAGTTCGACTGTGTTGCCGACTTGCACGATGTGCTTCGCACCAAATATCTTCGCTTTCGGTTTTGGCTCAATGGCATTCCAATGGCGCATATCGACAAAGAACGAAAAGAGAAAAAGCGGTTGACACAGCCCAAGAACAAAGTGCTCAAGCCTTTGAAAACATCCTTTGAACGTTATGCCGATGTGCTGAGAAAACTGAACATCCCCGTCACCATCGATTTTGAATCAATCTATGGCAACGAGCGAGGAGACTTCTCTAAGCTACAAGACATTGTGAATGCGAAACAGGGCGGAGAAAAATGGATAGGCATCGCACCTTTTGCCAAGCATCAAGGCAAAATATACCCTTTGGAACAACAGGAACAAGTAGTGGCTCATTTCGCAAATCGACCCAACACACGTGTCTTTCTGTTTGGTGGCGGGCTAAAAGAAAAAGCCGTGTTTCAATCGTGGGTAGATAAATACCCAACTGTCATCTCGATGGCAGGGAAACTGTATCTGGATATGGAGCTAAACCTGATGAGCCATTTGGATGTGATGCTGTCAATGGATTCGGCCAATATGCACTTAGCCTCTTTGGTAAATACCCCTGTGGTGTCGGTGTGGGGAGCCACACACCCCTATGCGGGTTTTATGGGGTGGGGGCAGTCTCCCGAAAATGCGGTGCAGCTCAATATGCCTTGCCGCCCCTGCTCGGTGTATGGACAAAAGCCTTGTTGGCGCACAGATTATGCTTGTATGACCAACATTGCCCCCAAACTGATTATAGATAAAATAGAACAGATTTTAATTGGTGAATAGAGTGATGAAAGATGTTTTGAATACCATTTTGTATTATTTGTTTTTTAGTCTTTGGTATGTGGTGTCTCTACTGCCGCTGCGCATCCATTACTTCTTCTCGGATGCAACCTACTATCTGTTGTATTATCTCATTCGTTATCGCAGACGCGTGGTTCGCAAGAATCTTACCGACTCTTTTCCCGGAAAGAGTCCTACCGAGATTATCAAGATAGAGAAGGATTTTTACTCCTTTTTTTGCGACTACATAGCCGAAACAATAAAGTTCTTCTCGATAAGCGAGAATGAGATACGCCGACGTATGAAGTTTGAAGATGTTGATTTGATAAACAAAGGATTAGAAAAAGGTCAATCGGCATCTCTTTACTTGGGACATTATTGCAACTGGGAGTGGATTAGCACCATTCCGCTTCATTTGAAAGGTACAAATGATCTGCTTGGACAAATCTATCATCCCCTCGAGAATCCCATATCAGATAAACTGTTCTTGCGCATGCGCGATCGTTTTGGTTCTAAGTCAATTTCGATGGATGACTCTTTTCGTGCCATTGTGGGAGCCAAACGTCAAGGTAGGTGCAGTGTGATAGGCTATATATCAGACCAAGTGCCGGGGTATGATAATGTGCATTATTGGACTGATTTTCTACATCACGACACTCCTGTGTTTACTGGTGCAGAACGCATATCGAGAGTCATTGACGCAGCAGTCTACTATTTAGACATCACTCGACCCAAACGTGGCTACTATGTGTGTAGGTTTGTGCCTGTCACCAATCAGATAAAAGAGTGTCCGCAATTCTCCATTACCGAACAATATTTCAGGATGCTGGAGAAGAGCATCATAGACAAACCGCAATATTGGCTTTGGTCGCACAATCGCTGGAAACGCACGCGCGAGCAATACGACAAGCTGTTTACAAAAGAAGAGCAAGCAAAGCGACTTAGCAGATTGTGACACCTCTCAAATCTTTGATAAAAAGTCAAAGATTTGGTAGTAAGCATATTGTAATCGTGGTTTTATTCTTACTTTTGTCATCTATATTAAATAGTAATGACAATAGTATTAAAATATGAATCACAGTCGTTTTAAGACAATATTAATGGGGCCATTAGCGATGATTTTCAATCTGCTAATGGTTTTTGTTTGCTTCTCATTTTGCCGCATTCTTTTTTTGTGGGTCAATTACTCCTATTACCCCGATTTAACTTTCGCTCACTTCGTGGAGATGTTTAAAGGAGGGCTTCTCTTCGATACATCTGCCATTTTCTACACCAACATACTCTATATGGTGTTGATGCTTTTCCCTTTCCATCTAAAAGAAAACCCAGCCTACCAACGAGTACTGAAATGGCTTTTTGTGGTTTCCAATATGATTATCATTTGTATGAACTTGATAGATACCGTCTATTTTCAATATTCGGGTCGGCGCACTACTGCCTCCGTGTTTGGGCAGTTTGCCAATGAAGACAACTTGATAGGCATCTTTGGCATTGAAATGATAAAACACTGGTATTTGGTGCTGATAGCTGCTTTGCTGGCCTATGGGTTGTTCAAGCTATATCGAACTCCTAAAGTGCAGCCTCACGGACAATTGGCGGCATATTATATCATCTATACACTCGCTTTACTCATCTGCACACCGCTCACCATTTTTGGTATGCGAGGAGGAATAGGGCGCGATGTGCGACCCATTACCATCAGCAACGCCAATCAATACGTAAATCGTCCCGCCGAAACGGCTATTGTGCTCAATACGCCATTTTCCATCTATCGCACGTTTGGCAAGAAACCCTTTGTGGTGCCCAATTATTTTAGCGGCGTAGCCGAAATGGAGGCTGTGTTTACTCCCGTTCATTACCCCAACGACAGTGTGCCCTTTCGAGATAAAAATGTGGTAGTGCTTGTTTTAGAGAGTTTTGGCAAAGAGTATTTCGGTTCGCTCAACAAAGATTTGGAAGACGGAACATACCAAGGATACACCCCATTCTTAGATTCGTTGATAAACCATAGTTTGACTTTTGAACATACTTTTGCCAATGGACAACAAAGCATTGATGGGCTACCCTCTGTACTATCGAGCATCCCACGATTTGTTGAGCCGTTTTTCTTGACCCCTGCCTCCTTAAACAAGTTGTCGGGCATTGGTGGCGAATTGAAGAAGAAGGGGTATTACACCGCTTTCTTTCACGGCGCGCGTAATGGCTCAATGGGCTTTCAGGCCTATGCCCGTGCGGTGGGCTATCCCGAATATTTCGGCAGAGAAGACTACAACAACGATGCCGATTTCGATGGCAATTGGGCTATATGGGACGAGGAGTTTATGCAATATTTTGCCGACAAAATAGGCACATTTCCCCAACCATTCTCGGTAGGCATATTCACTGCATCTTCGCATCATCCGTATAAAATACCCGAACGCTACAACGGTGTATTTCCCGAAGGGCCGCTCGAAATTCATAAGTGCGTGCTCTATTCCGACAATGCTCTTAGGCGTTTCTTCGACAATGCTTCTCGCCAACCGTGGTTTGACAACACACTCTTTGTGCTCACGGCCGATCACACCAACCAGTCGCACTATCCTGAATATATGACCGATGCAGGTAGATATGCTGTGCCCATTATTTTTTATACCCCCGATGGCGATTTGCAGGGTAGGCGAGAAACCATAGCGCAGCAAGCCGATATAATGCCTACCGTGTTGGGCTATTTGGGCTATGATATGCCCTACGTGGCCTTTGGGAACGATTTGCTAAACACACCCGATGAAAAACATTTTGCTGTGAATCACAACAACGGTGTCTATCAATATTTCAAGGGCGACTATATGTTGCAATTTGATGGTGAAAAAACGATTGCTATCTATGCCTTCAAAACCGACAAGCTGCTCAAAGAAAATCTATTAGGCAAAGTAGATGAGCAACAAAAAATGGAACTGGAGCTGAAAGCGATTGTTCAGCAATATATGGAGCGAATGAATGGCGATCGGATGACGATGGAGTAGCGTTATAATGATATTTCACTATATTTGCACTGCTGTTTGAGGTTGTCGGCTGTCACATCTGTTGTGCATTGATAATGAGTGTGTTGTGGCAGTTTGTTGTTTTTGAACTACTAAAAAACGAATGGAATGATTTTTGTTAAAGGATACGGGCAGATGTGTAATAATATATTGCAATATGCGCACATTTATGCTTGGGGACGCGAAAACGGGAAAAAAGTAATCTCGATGCGTTTCTCTTACAAATACCAGTATTTTGAACTGTGTAAGCGAAGCGATCACAACTGGGGTTCATACCTTTTTGCGAAATCGCTCATCAACACGCACGCCATAAAGCATTTGTGGTTGGAATATGCTCACGAGGTGACACCACAAGATGTTGAAGCCCTCAAAAAAGACAAGCTGATAGGCATCAGCGGTTGGGGCTTTCGCCACCCCGAACTATTTTTCAAATACGAAGATGAGATAAGAGAGCAATTTGCCATTCTGTCCAAATACAAACTTCCAGTCGACAAATACCTTGCCTCTTGCGAGCAATCGGACATACGCTTGGCTGTACACATCCGCCGAGGAGACTATGCACGCTTTTTGGGTGGTAAATACTTCTTCGATGATGACGTTTACATCCGCAACATCCGTGAGTTTATGGGTCAGTTTCACGACAAGCAAGTATCCGTATTTATCTGCACCAACGACAAGGCACTCGATGTGGAGAAGTACCGCACTGCATTGGGCACACCTCATATACATCTGTTCAGAGGCAGCGAGATTGAAGACCTTTACCTGCTGTCGCAGTGCGACTACATCATTGGTGCAAAAAGCACTTTTTCGTTGGTTGCTTCATTCTATCGCCACGTGCCTTTGTATCATTTAGAAGACAAAGATGCGCCGCTCACGCTGAGTAGCTTTCGCTATTTTGAAGACTTATTTATGGGTGTTTAGTCTACATGTGTTTTGATATACTGTTTCCAGAATTTATAATAGCGAGGTTTGTTCCAGCTATGGCACCCAAATGGTAGTGCCCCATTTGTTTGCTTTAAACAATAGCTGGGGTTGGTGTCAAATCCAAAGGCAAGTGCTTCGTCGAGTGTGGGATAAGAAAAAGAAGTAGGTACGATTGCCCAAAACACATCTTCATTCGACAGATGATGACGTTTTTGTATGAACCGCTCGATAGTGTTTTTATACTGTTGACAGCCGTTTATAAAACTATCTACCTTTCGCAGCGATAACCCCCCGTTACCCACTTTGTTATATATATCTTCTTTTATGATTTTACCATCTTTTTTAGTCAGTAGTTTTTTCAAGGAAAAATAGGTGCTTAGAAGTGGCAAATCGTACACTTTGCGTCGAATCCAAGTAGGGGCGATGCAGTCGTAGCCTTTGCTGCACCACGCACTAAGTTCATCGCGAAATATCCAAGCATCGAGGTGGCATATTAAAATGTATTCAGAGTCATCGAACAACTGGTAGAACTCTTTCGACAACATCATCTTGTTGTAGCCAGCTATTCCGTTTTTCTTTCCTATCCATTCATCACTCACCTCTACAACTTCGTGTGGGGGAAGCTCACTAATAATATCTGTAATGTCAAGGCCGATAGGCTTTAATAGAATGTGCGGATAGCCAGACAGTGTACTCATATTGTTTAAGAGTGCGCTCTTCTCCATCACCGATAGTTTGGATTTGTGTATGGGAGTGATAATTTTTACTTGATGGGTCTTCATTTATTTGAAAAAATTAATATGGATGATAATGGTGGATAAAACGACGCTTCAGGGCAACCCCTTCATAAACTAAGATTGTGCTCCACCACTATCAATAGGATATGGCAAGTGGGGGATCGCAATTAGAATATTTTTCTCAATCATAGGTAAGCTTTGTTAGGAATCAATCTCAGAAAATCATTTTGTTGCTATATTTATACAGTTAGGTGTCACTTGCTGCGTCAGCATCACACAAACAAGCGGCTTATTAAAGTGTATAAATCGATAAGCAAAATAAGTGGGTCACTTGCGGCATATGTTTTAAAAGGAAAGGGTATGATAAATCGCTACATTGTTATTGCAGTTGCTTTTTCTTATTGTCTTTCTTGCGCTGCTCTATGATTTTAGACACCATTAGAAATTGATAATAACCATCGAGCATTGCACGAATAAAGCCTTCTTTTCCATCTTTGATTCCTCCCTTTATTATGTAGGCTTTGAAAAAACGAACAAATGGACGGTGAAACAAAGCTGCAACTCCATAATTTTTATGCTTCTTTCTTTCTATCTCATTGTCGGTATAGTCATTAAACTTACGTATAATTTCGGTTACAGAATCATCTGCAAGGTGTATCAATGCCAGCTCCTCGCGTTTAGCTGGGATTCGTTCAATATCTCCTTGCACAAGGGGTATTGAATGTATGATAGGTGGCCACACGGTTCCCTCTTTCTTGAAAAAGCGAAGCAGATGATCGGGGTAGAAACACCTCATAAAGGTACCCATAAAGTAGTTTTTTCGTGGGATATAAAGCCCTGATGGGCAATTGGGCTGCTTGATTCTTTGATATAAATACTCTTTTAATTGGGGAGGTATAATTTCGTCGGCATCTACAACCAACACCCAAGGCCCTTTTGCTTGTGATATGGCGAAATTCCGAGCTGGTTCAACAATGGTGCAATTGTTCTTGGGGAATATGACAACTTTGCATCCCAACTCTTTGGCAATCGCTACGGTGTCGTCCGTGCTTTCCATGTCACAGATGATTGTTTCGTTAAAACCCTGTGCTGATTTAACTACTTCTCGCAGATGCTTTGAAGCATTGTACGTGTTAATAATTATAGAAATTTCCATCTGAAATGTTTTTTTATATAAATAGATTTTACAAATATACAAAGAAATGAACTTGTTGATTAATTAATCAGCTTTTTATTATTAGTTTTGCAAAACTTATAGACAAGAATGTCTATGAATTAGAAGACGAATTAGACTTATTTTATACAAAGAAAAAAGAAGCAATCTTTATTTTCCTGAGAAAATGAAAGCTGTTTCTGTAATCCTATATGCAATAAACTATGGATAAAAAGAAAGTTACTTTGCTAATCTCTACCTACAATTGGAAAGATGCCCTTCGTTTATGCTTGCTGAGTGCTTCACAGCAGACTGTGATGCCCGATGAGATTGTTGTTGCTGATGATGGTTCTACCGAAGACACTCGTGAACTTATTGATAGCTTTAGAGAAGTGATAACAGTCCCTATTATTCACGTTTGGCAAGAGGATGACGGATTTAGACTTAGTGCTATTCGCAACAAAGCAATTGCTCAATCTACCGGTGATTACATTATTCAAATTGACGGCGATGTGATTATGGAACGCCACTTTGTTGAAGACCATATAAAAATAAGTCAAAAAGGATATTTCATTTGCGGTAGCAGAACAAAGATAGGCCCATTGGTGACCAATCGTTTGCTTACCGACATTAGCTTAAAAATAAACATACTCGAATACAAACCCGCTTTTGTTTTAAATGGTGTCCGTTCAAAAATGCTACGAAACTATCTTGCAGAGCGTTATGCTAAAGATATAGGCCATATGCGTGGGTGTAACTTGGCATTTTGGCGCAGCGATATAGTTTCGGTCAATGGATATAACGAAGACCTAAAACAATGGGGACACGAGGATAGCGAAATGGCTTATAGGCTTCACTTTTTGGGTGTCAAAAAGAAAGCATTGAAAATGGGTGGTATCGTATATCATTTGTGGCATCGTGAATCGTGCAGAGAAAGCGAACATTTCCATATAGATGCTTTGAACAAAGTGAAGGCCAACCGTTTGACACAATGTGAGAATGGTATAAATAAGTATCTGCAATGATTGCGCCCCTTGTTTCTGTTATCATTCCCAATTACAATCATCAATTATATTTAAAGAAAAGAATTGATAGCGTATTAAATCAAAGTTTCACCAATTTTGAATTAATACTGCTCGACGATTGTTCGCCTGACAATAGTCGTGAAATATTAGAAAGCTATCGAGACAATCCCTTTGTATCGCACATCGTACTTAATGAGCAAAATAGTGGGTCAACATTTAAGCAGTGGCGAAAAGGGCTGCAATTATCAGCAGGTAAGTATATATGGATTGCCGAGAGTGACGATTTTGCTGATGTGAATTTTTTGCTTCGCACTGTTTCACTGCTGGAAAATAGACCAAACTCGGTGATTGCTTTTACTGGGTCGGAGATGGTTGATGAAGATGGATGTTCGATAGATTTAGATTGGGACAAATACTCGAATAATACCCCTCTTTTTTCAACTTTTGCAAGTGGCGATTTTTTGCAAAAACAAATGCTCTGGAAAAACGGTATATACAACGCCAGTATGGTTGTTTTCAAAAAAGAGTGTTTTTTTGCAGCAAGTAGCAAATACGTCGATTTTAAATACTGCGGCGATTGGCTTTTCTGGGTTGAAATAGCTCGACAAGGAGATGTGATACGAATCAATGAAAAGCTTAACTTTTTTCGTCAACACTCCAACAAGGTGTCGCCAGCAGCAGAAAAGGAGGGACTTTATTTTTTAGAAGGTTACGCTGTTATCGACTATGTGTCAAGTCTGCTCAGCCTATCGTCATATCAACGTAGTGTTGTGATGGGGCGAGTCGTCAAGCGTTTATACAAAGCATCAAAGCAAAATGTAAAACTACCAAACAGGGTGTATGACCTATATCCGCAACTCGCAATAAAAAGATTTCGTTCTCTTTTTATTTATTCATTCGATAGGGTGTTTAACATCTCAAAGCTTCATTGATAAACAAGAATCAACAGTGTTCTTTGTGTTAACAGTTTGCTGATTTCCATATTCCTATACTGACATTTCGATTTATTTCGTATATCTTTGTCACCCTGAAACGTTTACATTTATATCGCAAACTATTATAATGAAAGAATTTCTGCAACTAATGCGACGATTCCTGTCGCCATACAAGAAATACGTAGCAGGTGCAGTTGTGCTCAACATCCTATCTGCCGTATTCAACATCTTCTCTTTCACTCTTCTGATTCCAATTCTTCAAATATTGTTCGAGATGGACAACACACTGTACGAGTTTATGCCGTGGGACGCTGGTGCAGGACTGAAGGAGACGGCGGTGAATAACTTCTACTTTTATGTGTCGGAACTGATTCGTACTTACGGTGCGTCGCTCACGCTTCTTTTCTTGGGGCTTTTTCTTGCGGTGATGACATTGCTAAAAACTTCTTGTTACTTTGGTTCTTCCGCTATTATGATTCCGCTTCGCACGGGAGTAGTGCGCGATATTCGCATTATGGTGTATTCCAAAGTGCTTGCACTGCCTTTGGGCTTCTTTTCTGAAGAACGAAAAGGAGATATTATCGCTCGTATGAGTGGCGATGTGAACGAAGTGGAAAACTCAGTGACCAGTTCGCTCGATATGCTGATAAAGAATCCCATCCTGATAATGTTTTATTTTGGTACGCTCATTATCACCAGCTGGCAACTCACACTTTTCACCATTTTGGTGCTGCCCGGTATGGGGTGGTTAATGGGTGTGGTAGGCAAAAAGCTGAAACGACAATCGCACGAAGCACAAGCCAAATGGAGCGACACAATGTCACAGCTCGAAGAAACTTTGGGCGGATTGCGAGTTATCAAAGCATTTACTGCCGAGAAACGTATGGTGGACCGCTTTGCAACGTGCAGCAATGAGCTTCGCGATGCTTCCAACCGAGTAGCTACCCGTCAGGCATTGGCACACCCGATGAGTGAGTTCTTGGGCACGCTTCTCATTGTTATTGTGTTGTGGTTTGGTGGTTCGCTCATCTTGGGCAACAATGCCACCATCGACGCACCTACCTTTATATTCTATATGGTGATTTTATATAGTGTTATCAACCCATTGAAAGATTTCTCGAAAGCAGGATATGCTATTCCCAAAGGGCTTGCTTCGATGGAGCGAATAGACAAAATATTGAAAGCCGAGAATACCATTACCGAAGTGGAACACCCCAAAGGATTGGCCGGCTTAAACAAGGAGATTGATTTCAAGAATATTAGTTTCAACTACGATGGCAAGCGCGAAGTGCTGAAACACATCAACCTGAAAGTGGCCAAAGGCAAAACCATTGCATTGGTAGGCCAGTCGGGTTCGGGCAAATCTACTTTGGTCGATTTGCTTCCACGCTATCACGATGTGCAAGAGGGTGAAATATGTATTGATGGTGTAAACATAAAAGATGTGCGTATCAATGATTTGCGCACACTTATAGGCAATGTAAATCAAGAGGCCATTTTGTTTAATGACACCTTTTTCAATAACATCGCTTTTGGAGTAGAGGATGCCACAATGGAACAAGTGATAGAGGCTGCAAAGATTGCCAATGCGCACGATTTCATTATGGAGAAACCCGAAGGATACAATACCAACATTGGCGATAGAGGAGGCAAACTGTCGGGAGGGCAACGTCAGCGTATCAGCATAGCTCGTGCCATACTGAAGAATCCGCCTATCTTGATTCTCGATGAAGCTACATCTGCACTCGACACCGAATCGGAAAGATTGGTGCAAGAGGCTTTAGAACGACTGATGAAGACACGTACCACCATTGCCATAGCTCACCGCTTGTCTACCATCAAAAACGCCGATGAGATTTGTGTGCTCTACGAAGGGGAAATTGTGGAGCGAGGAAAGCACGATGAACTGCTGGAGCTGAATGGCTACTACAAGCGTCTGAACGATATGCAATCTTTATAACCTCCCAACCTAAACCTACCCGAATGCTATGAAAGCAAATAAAAAGATGTTCGTTCGAGGGCTGTTTTGCCTGATGTTTCTGATGGCTACCACTGCGCTATATGCGCAGATGACCGACCAAGTGTTGCTGAACGATTATCACATTGACCCCAAAAAGAAGGGTGACCTCGCCATTGAGCTTGATGCGACGCTCTTTTTTAAGAACAACGAGTTTGATGGCAAGTTTCTGAAAGGTTATTCATTGCCAGGGCTTTGGTTGCAACCCAAGTTGGTATACAATCCCTTGTCCAATCTAAAACTGGAGGTAGGAGGGCACGCCATCATCTACCGAGGAGCTTACAAATATCCCAACTACGCTTACAATGATATAGTGCTTTGGAAAGGCTCACAATATCAAAAAGGTGCTCACATAGTGCCTTTTGTCAGAGCGCAAGTAGAGCTTGGCGATTTCAACATAGTGCTTGGCAATATCTACGGTGGACAAAATCACGCACTGATTGATCCGCTTTACAATGCCGAATTGAATCTTACGGCCGACCCAGAAGCTGGTGTGCAGATTCTATACGACCGTTCTCGGTTTCATTTGGATTTGTGGCTCAATTGGGAAAGCTTCATCTTTGCCAAAGACACTCATCAGGAGGCTTTTACGCTGGGGCTAACTACGAAAACTTTATTGAACGCTCCTACCAGTAAATGGCATTTCTACCTGCCTGTTCAAGTGGTGGGGCAACATCGTGGTGGGGAAGACTTGGTAGATAACGACCGCCCTGTGTCTACACTAATCAATGGTGCAATAGGGATTGGCACTACACGTACTTTCAATCGCAAGTGGCTTAAAGCCATTCATTTCGAAGCCGATGCGCTGGGATATTATCAGCAATCGGGCGATTTATGGCCTTTTAATAAGGGATTTGGGGGATATGTTCGCTCTACGGTAGAGCTACGAGAGGATTTCTTGATAAATGCAGGCTATTTTGTTTGCAAGGATTTTATTTCACTCTTTGGTAGCCCTTATTTTGGTGCAGTGTCTATGACCGATGATGAGTTGACGTTCGACAAATCACAAACCCTTTCGCTTACGGCCGAATATTATCGCACCTTTGCCAAACACTACGGGCTTGGAGCTAAATTGGAAGTCTATCACTCTATGCCTGGGCATTTAAGATATGCCGATGGAAGAAGAGAAAAAGGAAATAGTTCTACTAACTTCACCATTGGGATTTATCTGCGTGTCAATCCGTCATTCTTGCTCAAAAAGTTTGGAAAACACGCCGAATAAACTGATGCTTATCAAGCACAACCGAACGTCAGTCGCCTATTTGCGTCCAAAGTCAGCAGGAATCTCACCCCACTCTTTTGTTTCCCATTTTAGGATAGTGGTGGAGTAGCGGTTCTCACGCAACCATTTCTCGGCACGAGCTATTACGCTAAAAAGCTCTTCCGTTTTTGCGGTACGTTCCAGTTTGGTTTTGCATTGTTTGTCTTTCACCCACTTCATCGCAATTTTACTGTCGCTGTATATGGGCATATCATAACCTTGCTGTTTGAGGTATGCCAACCCGTGTACCAAAGCCAGAAACTCGCCTATGTTGTTGGTCCCCAAAGTAGGGCCGAAGTGAAACATTTGTTGTCCGTTTCCCACATATACTCCTCTGTACTCCATCGCACCGGGGTTGCCGCTGCAAGCTGCATCTACGGCCAAGCTGTTTTCTATCACTTGCGGAGGCAGCACCCCGTTGTTGGGTACTTTCGCTTTGGGTGCATTTTTGCCAATATAGGCATAGGGCGAACTGGCAAAGGCGCGTTCAGCTTCCTGTCGGGTAGTAAACGATTTGTATTTCGCTCCCTCGTATCCTTTGGTTTGCAGTTGGCAGTCAGTCCACGTGCTGTAAATGCCAGGTGTCACCCCTTCCCACACTACATAATACTTTTCTTTCGCCATATCTTAATCGCTCTACATTGGTTTAATGATGGGCAAAGTTACGATATAATTCCCATTTTTTCTGCTGCAACCCACACAATTGCTTATCTTTGCCACGCATCAAATCATCGCTACTATGATACGAATATTTCTCACAGGATATATGGGTGCAGGAAAAACCACCCTCGGTAAGGCACTTGCTCGAAAACTCAATCTCTCTTTTGTCGATTTGGACTGGTATATCGAAGAACGCTACCACAAGACGGTAAGCGAACTGTTTAAGGAACGTGGCGAAACTGGATTTCGTGAGTTGGAGCGTGCAATGCTGCACGAGGTGGCAGAGTTTGAGGATGCAATAATTTCGACGGGTGGAGGTGCGCCCTGCTTTTTCGACAATATGGATTTTATGAACCGCCAAGGCGAAACGGTGTTTCTTGATGTACGTCCCGAAGCACTGTTCAAGCGACTGAAAGTGGCAAAGCAACAACGCCCTATCTTGCAAAATAAAACCGATGATGAGCTGATGGAGTTCATAGTGCAAGCACTCGCAAGTCGTCGCCCTTTCTATACACAAGCCAAACACGTGTTTGGTGCCGAAGAGTTGGAAGACCGTTCGCAAATAGACCGTTCGGTAGAATGTCTTTTGCAACAATTATCTCTTGGGTGATTTTTCTTTTTTGATACCCCTTCAATAAAGCTATTTTTTACCCCGTTTTATAACTGTTCATATTTGGGTTATTGGATATGTATATTTAGCAATTCAAATATGAACAGTTATCGCATTGAATGTATATACTTGGCAAACGACATAAGTATAAAAACGAATAATTAGACTACATCAGCAAAACTTACAAGCTGAACTTGCGGAGTTTAAGTTAAATCTCTCTTTTTTATTTTGGCTAAATGGTATTTTTTTTAAATTTGCTTGTATATATGTGCTGATTTAACGCTCTCTGTTATATGATGTTAAATTACTGAAGATCAATATGGTGTATTGGCTCTTTAGTAATTGTATTTGTGATTAAAATATAAGTATTGAAAAAAACGATGAATCATTATGAAAAAGAATCTGGGATTATTTCTTTGTATTATTGGACTGCTTTTGGTCTCTTGTGAAAAAACATCTACTGTTGAGAATCCTTCTGAAAAGGTTGTTTACAAACCAAAACTTTCTGGCTTGGTTGTATCTGAGGTAACTTTCAATTCAATCAAATTGAGTGCAAACGTCTCTTATGACGGTGAATCTTCTGTAATTAGTCGCGGTTTTCTCATTTCGAAAACCGCGATTTCTAACCCCGACCATACTTGGGGAATCAATTATAGTTGCGATGATGGTGTAGGGCAGTTTAGTAAAACAATAACTGATTTAACCCCAAGTACACAATACTTTTATGTGGCTTATGCCAGCAATCAAGCAGGTGTTGTCTATTCAGCGGTATTGTCAAGCGAAACACTGAAAGAAATTGTTGCTCCCGAACTATCAGAGCCTAATGTGCGAAACATCAGTGAATCATCAGCAGAATTGTTTGCTTCGATATTGAATAACGGTGGTTCGGATGTAACTGCTTGTGGTTTTAGAATCTCTAAAACTACAACAGCTAATCCTGACTCCGAATGGGGCACTGATTATAGTTGTGCGACCGATTCAACGGAATTTAGTCAAACAATCGATGATATGGCCCCGGATACACAATACTTCTATGTAGCTTATGTCAGCAACCAAGTAGGTACTACTTATTCAGATGTATGTTCATTCAAAACATCGAAAGAGGTTGTTGTTCCCGAACTATCAAAACCTGATGTTCGTAATATTACAGATTCATCAGCCGAGTTGTTTGTTTCAATATTGAATGATGGTGGTTTGGATGTAACAGCTCGTGGCTTTAAAATCTCTAAAACTCCTAAAAGCAACGCTGACTCCGATTGGGATGTGGATTATGATTGTGGAACGGGTACAGGTGAATTTGTTAAGCAAATTGAAGAGCTTGAAGAGAATACGACTTATTATTATGTAGCTTACGCTCAAAATGCAAAAGGTGTTTCATATACAGATGTGAGCACTTTTAACACAACAAAAGCCACAACAATACCTACGGTCGATTATGTAGAACATTCCAATGTTACTAATTCATCTGTAGAGTTAAGTGCAGTTGTAATTAACTTAGGTGGTTCTGATGTTATCGAAAGAGGCTTCATTGTATCAAAGGTGTTGTTTTCGGAGCTTGATATTAATAAAGGAACAAAGTATAATTGCGGAAGTGGTCTTGGCTTTTTTAATAAAGTAGTTGAAGATTTAGAAGGAAGTAGGATTTATTGTTATGCAGCTTATGCTTTAAACAGTAAGGGTTATGCTTATTCTGAGGTGAAATCGTTTACAACAGCAAAAGAACCAGCTGTTATTCCTGTTGAACTTCTGAAACCGACTGTGCAATCCGTGCAATATTCCTCAACAGGATTTATTCACGGCGGTACAAAATATAATTATAGAATGACCTATAATGTGCAAATTCAAGTTAGAGGATATCAGAATATTAAAAAAGCTGGCTTTAGAATAGGAGGAGCTACATGGAGTTTCAATAATGTCGATTCGGATGGAATGTACATCGAAACTATACAGACTCACAGCAATTCATCCCCAATTATTGTAACTGTCACTTCTCACGCTATAATGCAAGATGGCACAGAATACATAGGCAACAAAGAAACGGTTTACGGGGAATACATCGAAGGTGGTGGAGATTATGTGGGGAACAAGCTATTCAGCTGCTCCAATGTTCGTGTAGAGCTCAATCCAAGCACTTATTTGCAAGCTTCCTATAACAGTGCAGCATCAACGCTTAGGACTTCTGGAATCTTAGTGTATAAAGATGGATCGAGATATTATTGGAAAGATATAAATGGGATGCAGCACACCGTTGTTCCCAATACGTTGTACTCAAACTGTCTCTATATGTCCGATCGTTCGCTAATAGGTACAAAAATACACACTGCATATCTGTATTTCTCATTTAGTTTTACTCCATTCTAACAGTTGAGAGTTAATATGAAGTGAGTAGGCTTTTTAAGAATGTGTGTTAGGTAATGATGCAAAGGAGATGATATACGATAACGACTAAAGGCCTAAAGAATAATATCCTCTGTCATAAGTCTAAAATTATGGCAGAGGATATTATTCTTATATCGTTCTCGGATGCTTACTATATGTTGCAAACGGCATAAGTATAGAGGAGTAAAAACTCTTATTTGTTCAATGATTTGCGTATAGCCAGCCCGATAGCCTTTGCCAAGAAAGGAGGTACGGCATTGCCCAATTGTACAAGCTGTTTGTTTTTAGGTCCTTCAAAAATAAAACTGTCGGGGAATGATTGAATGCGTGCCATTTCGCGCGCCGTGAGCACACGTGGCAATTTAGGATGGATGTTCACTCCACCGTGATTCTCTTTTATGGTACACGAGGCTTCGTTCCACGGACATTTTTTCCAAGCGTCCGAATAGCCTTTGTATAGGCTCTTTCCTTCGGGGACGGCAAGCAAGCGTGCTTCCATTTCGGGTTTGTGCTTGGTGGGCACGTGGTTGAATGCTTTGTCTTCGGGGTGATTCATCAAATCGGCAATAGCAAAGGCGGTGGTTTTATAATCGGCGGGAGCTAAGATGGGTTCGGGGTGATAATTCATAGCATCAATTCGGTTGCCGATAAATATAACCCTGTCACGCTTTTGTGGCACGTGATAATTGGCAGCTCTTAGCGTGGTCACATTCATCTTGTAGCCTGCCTCCTCAAAGTCTTCTATAATCTTTCGTTCTACTCCGCCGTGCAGCATATTGCGAAGCCCCACCACATTTTCGCACACCACATACATTGGTTGTAGGGTGGTCACAATGTCGAGCATCTCTTTGTAGAGTGAGTTTCGTGGGTCGTCCACAATTCGGTTTCCTGCCATACTAAAGCCTTGGCATGGAAAACCGCCTGCCACTACGGTTAGCTCGCGTCCATTTAGTTCGGCTTTTACCGTGTCATAAAATAATTTCTTCACATCCTCTTGCTTTATGTCGCCCTCCACGTGCTTATGATGGAAGTTTCTTCGATAGGTCATTCCTGCTTCTTTAAACCAGTCTAAGCCGCATACTCCCTCGAATCCCGCCATTTCCAATCCTTTGCTCAAGCCTCCTGCTCCGCAAAATAAATCAACGAAAGTCAAATCGGTATGTGAGGGTTTCTCCCACATATCTTTCACTGAAATCCAGTTTACCTTGTCGCCGGCAGATGTTTTACTACGTTTTGCCTCAGTCTTACGAATTGCTTCCCCAAATAGATTGTACTCAATAACGTCTTCTTTTCGAGGCTCTTCTTTGTTGATAAAACGTTCCAAAGCCTCTTTGGGTATTCTGTAAACATTGCCAATTTTGGTGGAGTGCAGTTCGCCCGATGCGATGTGTCGGCGAACTGTTTTTTGAGATAGGTTGAGGTGTTCTGCCACTTCAACTATTGAGTAATATGATTCTTCCATTGCGCTTATCTGATAGTTTTTGTCCAACGATGTCCTGTTGGCATGGCGCAAAAGTATTAAAAAAAAGAGATTGATGAGATGTTGTGATGATCTTATTGTGTCAGAGCTTTGTTTAAGTGTTCTCTCCATTTTCCTCCATCATACCAACCGCATCTTTCGCAAGTGCCTTGATAGGTGACATTGCCACTATACCAGTAATTTAAGTCCGTACGCTCTTCTTTGCATTTAGGGCACAGCATATTCTTTGCCCAGCGATTGGGATCTACCTCTTCAAATTAGATCGGAAGAGCGCCGTGTAGGGAAAGAGTGTTAAGATTAGTGTAGATCACGGT
>CAMTPA010000012.1 GCA_947074275.1 uncultured Bacteroides sp. | reverse complement strand
GATGGAATCTCGTGACTGGAGTTCAGACGTGTGCTCTTCCGATCTTAATTCTTGTTGTCGTTTTAGTATTGGTTCTGCTGGCCAATGCACTATTTTAAAGTAGTCGGGATAATCAGACAAAAAAGGTATTGTAGGGCCAATGGCACAAAAACGATCATCCAAAGCAGCTGCTGCAAGCGAGAAAGCTCCTCCTTGACTTCCACCTTCAGCAAATATACATTCAGTATTCACTTCAGGACGCGATGCTACAAAGTCGACTGCACGCACCAAATCCATAAATGCACCTTTATAATAATAGTTGTCTTTTGCATCTAAATTATAGGTGATCCAATCGCCGTAGGTATTGGTAGGTTCTTGCAAACCTTGTCCACGCGTAGAAAGAACAAACTCTACGTAACCTGGAGTTCCACCTGGTATCCACGGTTTAGAGCCATACCCCATATAAGAGATTATTGCTGGATATTTTCCTTTCTTCACTGGCACTGAATAGTAGCCCGATATTTCTTCTCCACCCAAAGATTTCATCTTAACCAAGTAGAGTTTACGATTTTTGTTTTCATCATCAGTAATTTGAGTCAGCTGATATTCGGGAGCTACTTGAGCCAATTCGGCTTTGGCATTGTCCCAAAACTCTTTCAAATCGGGCTGTGCGTCCGACAAAGAAACAATGCTTTCGGGTTCGTAACCTATATTGAAACGTTTCACCACTGTGTTATTTTCTGAAACAATGCAGCGGTAGAACCCCGGAGCAGGAACCGTAAAATCGAAATTCAACACAGCAGAATCCCCTTTTTGCAAAGAGACTGATTGAGAGAACGCACTCAAAGGAGCACGTTGATCGGTCGTCACCTCTAATTTTACGATTGATGAAACCGCCGCATCACCTTTATTTATAGCTACAATCTGCACCTCGGGCGATGATGGCGCATAAGACATCCAATCGTTTACAGGATCAATGCGGTACGTTAGGCTCAAATCTGTTTTATCATTCTGAGCAAACAAACCAATAGAGCCACTTAATAAACAAGCACTTAATAACCAGTTTTTCATATTATTTTTTTTATGTATAAGATTTACGATTTCGATTAATATGCAATAGATATAAATATATGCGCTTTAGGAGTGCATCACTACACTCCTAAAGTCCACAAAAACAATTATATATTGCAAAGAGAGAGAAAAAATGCTATTTAATATTTCCCAATCGCTGATTAGCAGCTTTGATAATAGGAATTGTAGTATCGGAAGCGAACACCGAGTTGAGTCCTTGCTCTTCTTGTGCAGGGTCGCCCGTGTATTCGTCGCCTTTCATCCAATAGATGTGTTCGGTCGACGGTTCGGCAAATCCCCCCCAAGCCCAGAAGTTGCAACCTGCAAGCAAACCATCCTGCATATCAGGGTTGGCTATTTGCTCAAACACAAAAGTGTAATATTCGTCGCGACTGCTGGTTGGGTCTGTTTTGCCAAATTTGAATCCATCACGTGGAAAGCCAAATTCTTCAAGTACTACAGGTTTGCCATATTTCTTAGCAATAGCCAGATGTTCGTTCATATAATCAATGGTGTTTTGCTTGGCACGTGGTAGATGTTGCTGCAAGCTATCCTTATCGGCCCAGCTCCAGTTGTACGGCCAAATGTGAATGTTCATATAATCGATATTAGGGTCTCCGTGTATGGTTTCAAACAACACAATATCTTGTTCGCAACCGTGCTTTCCTTCGCTACCCGTAGAAACCAAGTGATTTGCGTCGAGCGACTTAAGTTGTGCAGCCACACTTGCCATCCATTGAGCAAAAGCCTCTTTATTATCATCCGAAAAAGCGCGAGGCTCATTGCCAATCTGCCACGACATAATCGTGGGATCATCCGTGTATTTTATATCCGTATACCTATTGGTTCGTGTCACCATATCATCTACATAATTGGCAAACAGAGCCTTCGCACTATCCGATTGAACAAATTGCTTCACGTAATCCATATAGGCTGGCCATCCGTCTACCGCAGGCACTACCGCTTTGCCATAGCCCGCCCACTCTAAATACTGACCATATCCTCCACTCCACTCCCAAGAGTTATTCAAGTAAAGAACCGCTTTCATATCTCGTTTGCCCATTTCCATAAGCAAATAATCGAGTCCTGCCAATATTGTGTCATTGTACACACCGGGTGCAGTTTGCAAAGTAGGCTCTACCTTAGCAGTGATTCCACGACTACCATCCGAACCTACTAAAACACGTAAGTTGTCGATACCGATGCTTTTCATAAAATCGAGTTCTTCCGCCAAGCGTTTGCGGTCGCCACCTTCTCCTTCGGAACCCAAGATAGCGCCATACCAAAAATTAGTTCCTACATAATAATAAGGAGTGTCACCTTTCATTAGTTTTCCGTTCTCTACACGTACAAAAGGGTTTTCCACCGAAGCAGTGTGTTTAGACTGGCAAGCACATAACAATGCAAGCACCATAAAGACAAGTGTTGTATGTTTCGACATAGTTCTTAGAGTTTGTTTAACATTACAAAAATAAGCCATCAACCTTTAATATTACAATATTATTTTATCATTTCATAATACTATTTATTCTTTATATATACAATTATAACTATATTGGCACATTCTAAAAACATTTAATAACTTCAACCTTATGATGAATACACGATTCTTCGCCAATGAAAACAGATATGACGGTACGATGAAATATCGTCGTTGTGGAAAAAGTGGTATTTTATTACCCGAAGTATCACTGGGATTGTGGCACAACTTTGGCGATGTAGACACGTTAGCTAATTGCATACAAATGGCACACTACGCATTCGACAATGGTATCACTCACTTCGACCTGGCCAACAACTATGGGCCTTCGTATGGGTCGGCCGAAGAGACTTTTGGTACTATTATGAAAAAGTCATTTGCCCCCTATCGCGACGAACTTTTCATCTCTACCAAAGCCGGACACGATATGTGGCAAGGCCCTTATGGCAGCTGGAACTCACGCAAACACTTGATAGCAAGTCTCGACCAAAGCCTACGACGAATGAATTTGGAGTATGTAGATATTTTCTATTCACACCGTTACGATCCCGAAACACCTATCGAAGAGACTTTGCAAGCATTGGTAGATATAGTGAAAGGAGGCAAGGCACTTTACATCGGAATTTCTAAATATCCCAAAGAAGCTGCTCAGTTTGCTTATTCTTATCTGTCACAACACAATGTGCCTTGCTTGCTTTATCAAGGAAAGTACAATTTGTTTCACCGTCAGCCCGAAACTGAAGGCACTTTACAACAATCCTACGATAACAAAGCTGGCTTCATTGCGTTCTCTCCGTTGGCACAAGGACTTCTGACCAATCGCTACTTACAAGGTATCCCCGAAAATTCGCGTATTGCACGTGGTGGTTTCCTAAAAAAAGAGCAACTCACCAATGAAGTTTTATACAGGGTGTCGGAACTAAACAAAATAGCCCAGCAGAGAAAACAAACATTGGCTGAAATGGCACTGGCATGGTTGCTGAAAGATGAAATGGTGACCTCGGTAATTATAGGTGCAAGCTCGACGACACAAATGGCCGACAATCTGAAAGCATTACAAAACATCCGATTTACCAAAGAAGAATTGAAGGCAATAGAGGATATTTGTAAATAAACATAGCCTAACCTACACCTTTTTTCAAAAAGTAGCTACAAGAATACTCTTTGTTTAAATATTAACCTACTATATTCAGTTTGCTAAATGTACATATCTATTCTATCAAGCTGAATATACATATCCACCACGACAGATATGTATATTTAGCAAACCAATTCTCACAATAAGATAAATCGCTTTATATCAACTTCTTATTTTTCCGATAGTTTTCACGAAATTCTTTAGGCGAACACTCCTTTTTTTTCTTAAATATCCGATTGAAATTGGAAAGATTATTAAACCCACATTCATAGCAAATTTCGGCTATCGACATTGTGGAGTCGACAAGCATTCGAGAAGCAAATCCCAAACGAATATCAATGATGTAATCTGAAAGATTCTTACCTGTGCGGAGTTTAAAAAAACGACTGAATGAGACAGAGGTCATCCCTACCATATCGGCAAGCTGATTCAAACGGATCTCTTCTTGATAATGCTGATTGATGTATTCTTGCACTTTAAGTACCCGCCTACTATCGGAGTGGATGCCTATTTTGGCAAAAGATGAACTCGAAAGCGTGCGAGCATCCTCACCCACCAATGATAGTTCGTAAAGCATCGTCATAAACTTGATTACGGCATAAAAACCTTGTTCTTCGGAAACAAGTGAATCGAGAAGGGGATATACTTTCATAATGGTAGACATCGGAAAACACAATCCTTTTTGTGCTCTATCAAGCATTTGACGAATGGAATTGAACTGATTCTTATTAATGAAACTCTTAAAGAAAAGGTCGGATGAGAATTGAATTGTTACCTCACGAATACTTTTCGACTGGCATTCGTGTTGCTCCCACACGTGCTCCAAATCTTTTCCTGTAATTAGCACCAAATCATAATCGCCAATCACTTCGGATGAATCACCAACAATCCGCCGCACACCAGCAGCATTTTCACAAAAGTTGAGTTCAAACTCGGCGTGATTGTGCATTGGATAGGTAAATTCGGTTTTGTGTCGTTCGGCTATGTAAAAGCAGTCTTTGTCGGACAAAGGAGTTATTTCGCGAATAATGGGATTTTGTGGGGTGGTGCTCATAGTTTGAAATATATAAGTAGTATTGTTCTTTTAATGATGGAGGCTTCTCAAATCATCGCCCGATGGGTTTTGGAATACACGTAAGTCAAATTCGGGAATAATGGCAAGCACGTGATCGAAAACATCAGCTTGCACACCTTCGTAAGGAATCCACTCTTTGATTGCCGAAAAGAAATAAAGTTCCATCGGTATGCCTGTTTCGGTAGGTTGAAGTTGACGAACCATACAAGTCATACGCTGATTGATAGTAGGAAGACTTTTCAGGTAATTATTAAGATAAGCCCGAAACACACCAATATTGGTTTGACGATGACCGTTTACCTTTATCGCATCGTTCACGCCGTGTTCTTCGTTGTATGCCTTTATCTTGTTTTCCGTTTCAGAAATATATTCTTTCAGCAAATCTATTTGTCTATACTTATCGAGCATATCTGGAGTACAAAACTTTACACTGTTCATATCAATATTGATAGATCTTTTGATACGCCTACCACCCGACTCCTCCATACCTCGCCAGTTTTGAAACGAATCGCTTACCAAAGCATAAGGTGGAATAGTGGTGATGGTGTTATCCCAATTGCGCACTTTCACGGTGTTGAGTGTCACTTCAATTACCGTTCCATCCGCTCCATATTTGGGCATAGCAATCCAGTCGCCCACACGTAGCATATTGTTTGCTGTGAGCTGTATGCCCGATACAAATCCCATAATGCTGTCTTTGAAAACCAACATTAAAATAGCGGCCGATGCACCCAATCCCGTAAGCAAAGCCATTGGCGACTTATCGAGAATGATGCTTATGATAAAGATGCCTCCAATAAAGAATAATATAACTTGTGCCGTTTGAAGCAATCCTTTCAATGGTTTATTTCGCGTTTGCTCGCGCGTACTATAAAGGTAATATATGGCAGCAAGAAAAGCCGTGCTAAACCGCAAAACTACAGCAATAATATAAATCACACACAGTCGACGAAGAAAATCGAGAACTTTCTCATCGGGAATAGCAAGGGGTAGTAGCACAAAAAGAAGAATAGGTGCGACAATATGGCTTAGGTAGTTGAGCACTTTTCTATCAAACAGGATGTCATCCCACGTAGCTCGTGTTTTTTTCACCAGTTTTGTAATGGTATTCACTATGACATACCGACAAAAAAGGTCGGCAATCAGCACCACCAATAAAACCAGTATCAGCAAAACAACGTCTACCGACTGAGAAGCAACCTTGGAATTTACCCCCCACGACATAAGGAGTGTGTCTATTTTGTTAGCAAGCTCTCTCATCATTTCAATAAATTAAGTGGTTCGTTTATCGTTTGTTCGCTAGTGTCAACAAACGCTTGAATATCGGCACGTAGCCATCGGTTGAGATACAAAGAGCGGAATGCATTGTTTTTACGTAGAGCTACCTCTACACTCAACAAGCTGTTTTGGTAACTGGTCAGTTCATTGCGATATTGTTCTTCGTGCCCTGCAAGTGTTTTAATCTCTTCTTCACGTTCTCGTCGCAACACGGTGCAAACAGGGGTCAATAATTTCATTACAATATTATCCATCAAGTGATGTCCTTGAATGTAAAGGTAAGTAGTGACCGGAATAAGACCTAATTTCTCAAGTTCTGTGCTCAAGTTTTTCACATCTTCAATATGAGTGGGAAAATGTCTCTCCAATTCACGAAGTTTATTATGTACCTCTTTCTCTACTCCCTCCAAACTACGTTCGGGATGATGCAGGTTGACGTTGCGCAATCGTGTACAAGCATTGAAAGCATTCATCGGAAAAGTATTGGTATCGTGCTGTCTGTAAAACCAAACATTCCAAAGAAACAGAGGATAAATGATTTCAGAAAGCTCTTCCATAAATGCTTTAAAATCAATCATTATTCGGTCGTTGAGCGTGGCTTGCACACACACTTGATGCAAGCTCTCGGCAAAACACTGATGATTTTCGATAGCATACGTATATGTTTGGAATATAAATTTGTTTCGGTTTATTTTACGAGAGGTAGAGGTCGCCCCTTGCAAAAGAAAATCATAATCGCTGTCCACACAGGCTATAAGACTTTTACCTAATTGGTCAGTGTTTAATGTATTCATCAGTACCGTTTTCTTTCCTTTAGACAATGAAGTGGCCGAAGGAAGCATTACTTGAAAGTAGCGTTTATCGTCTTCAAACTCTTCGAGAAGAGAACGCCAAAATGCCACATCATCATAACTCTCCACATAAGCTATAATCCGACGACGCTCACGCTGCGGATAGAGTTTCTGCGCAGCAGTAAGATAAGAGGAAGTAAGATTATTGCGTAATGATGAAGGCATATACTAACAAGATTAACGAAAAGAGTCGACAATATGGTTGGCAATAGGAGTAGCAATGTCACTGACCTCGGTAACAGCATCGAGCCATCCTTCCATAATCACTGCTGGTGAATGAGTGGTAAGAATAATCTGAGCATTGGGATTGAGTTGACGAACCATACCTATCAGCTTTTGCTGCCATTCTATATGCAACGAAGCTTCGGGTTCGTCCATAAAAAGGACGCAGTGAGCATTATCTTGCACCAAAGCAGTGAGAAGAATTACAAGCATTTGTTTCTCACCCGATGAAAGTTTATAAGGGAACAACAGCTCGTTGTCCTGATAAAAAGCAATATCGTTTCGCTTCCGGTCAATCCGCTTGCGAGTACAACTAAAAAGTTCATCAATTAAATCTTGAAACAAGCGTTTCGATTTCGACAAGTAAGAAGCCCTGCTCCGAGCAGCCTCATCATCGCTGGCAAGCAATTCAATCATCCGATTGCCTACATTAACTTGATAATCGAGATAACGTCTTTGTAGTAGGTAGAGTTGCCAATCAAGTTCCGATTTCACATTCTTATCCGCCATCTGTGCCGTAAAATCACCCATCACCAAAGGGCGATCGTAACTACGAATCACGTCGTAGGGTATATAAGTAGCTTCTGGATTATCAAAAAAAAGACGCACACCATCGCGCACACCATTTTTTATTTCACCACTCGAAAAAGCCAAATCCTCCAAATAACCAACCGAGCGGTTTAAAATAGTAGTCTTCCCAACCCCATTGATTCCTGAAAGAATGTTCACATCGGGACGTAAATCCCACGCAATATTATAGCGTCCCCAAAGGTTCTCTATTTCGATACGTCGAATATAATCTGCTTGCTTTTCCATAATATACCTTAATTGAGATAGACGCAAATATAGACATTTCAAATAATAAATTAATTATCTTTGCAGCGGTTTTAGCTAATACGAGGTAAAAAAATGAGTGACAAAAATATACCTGGGCATCTCTATGCCTTTTTTGCAAATGTGATGTGGGGGTTAATGTCTCCAATAGGGAAATCTGCTCTGTTGTTTTTTGACTCTCTTTCACTCATCACTTTTCGTGTAGTGGGAGCCTGTGTTGCTTTTTGGACTCTTTCTTTGTTTTGCAAAAAAGAAAAAGTGGCTCCAAAAGATATGCTTCGCATTTTTATTGCTTCCTTTTTTGCGCTAATATTCAATCAAGGATTATTTATAACTGGGTTATCACTCACCTCTCCTATCAATGCCTCAATCGTTACCACCACACCTCCTATTTTCACAATGATTATCGCCGCATTTTGGCTGAAAGAACCTATCACAAGTAAAAAAGTGTTGGGCATTTTATTAGGAGCTGCTGGTGCATCTGTATTAATACTTGGTAGTCATTCAGGAGGATTTGGAAGCGGAAATATGATTGGGGACTTACTTTGCTTGGGTGCTCAATTAAGTTTCGCTATTTATCTGACTGTGTTCAAAAGTCTTTCTCAACAATATTCGGCTGTCACTATTAATAAGTGGATATTCTTGACTGGAACTCTTGTATATCTTCCATTTTCTTACAAGGAGATTGGTTTAATAGAATGGAGCACAATCCCAACATCTGCCATTATGCAAGTGTTATTTATCATTTTGGGTGGCACTTTTTTATCTTATATATTATTGATAAAAGCGCAAAGCGCATTGAGACCTACGGTGGTGAGTATGTACAACTACACACAACCCATCATCGCCACTTTCACTGCAATGGCAATGGGGGTAGGTATGTTCGACTGGCAAAAAGGCATAGCTATTGGGTTAATTTTTGCAGGTGTATATATCGTTACCCACAGTAAATCAAGAGCGGATATGTTGTTGAAAAAATAAATCAACAACAGACCTCTTAACCTAATATTCACTTTATTTTCTCAATTCACCAAAATAGGTATCCAGCAGATTTTTGGCAGCTACAAAAGAAGTCAGGTTGCCTTGTAACACTTGCTGTTCTTGATGAGCAAGCATCGACTCAATCAACGGATTTTGATAGAAACTATCACGAAGTTTTTCATTGATACTTTCGTACATCCAATATTTGCTTTGCTCATTGCGTCGGTACTCAAAATAGCCGTTGGCTTTCACGAAGTCGATGTATTCATAAACCATATCCCAAATCTCTTTTACTCCTTTGTTGTAGAAGCCTGAGTAAGTGAGAACTTTAGGGATCCATCCCGATTCGGGAGCTGGGAAAAGATGCAATGCGTTGCGAAACTGAGTAGCTGCCAAGTTGGCTTTATCAATGTTGTTGCCATCAGCTTTGTTTATCACGATGCCATCCGCCATCTCCATTATACCACGTTTGATGCCCTGCAGTTCATCACCCGTACCTGCCAATTGAATCAACAAAAAGAAATCGACCATTGAGTGTACAGCCGTCTCACTTTGTCCTACTCCTACCGTTTCTACAAATATTTTATTGAAACCAGCCGCTTCGCACAAAATAATTGTTTCGCGTGTTTTGCGCGCCACACCACCAAGTGAACCTGCCGATGGGCTGGGGCGTATAAAGGAATCTGCGTGAACAGAAAGTTGCTCCATACGGGTTTTATCACCCAAAATACTGCCTTTGCTTCGTTCGCTACTTGGGTCGATTGCCAACACTGCTAATTTGCCTGCACTACGTTCGAGCACGTGAAGCCCAAAAACATCAATCGAAGTACTTTTGCCAGCACCAGGCACACCACTAATTCCCACACGAATGGAGTTTCCTGAATAAGGAAGACATTTCTCAATCACCTCTTGTGCTATCACCTGATGTTCGGGTTTTACACTTTCTACCAAGGTGACTGCCTGACTAAGAATTGTCACGTCGCCTTTTGTAATTCCATCCACAAACTCTTGCACGGTGAGCTGTCGTTTGCGAGTTTTACGTTTAAAGTAAGGATTTACAGACGAGGGTTGTTCGATGCCTGCGTTTACAGTCAACCCTTTGTATGCTTCGTTATTTTCGGGATGTTCCATCACAGCAGTATTTATTGTATTAATTATCGTTTCACATTTATCACCACTTTAGGCTGATTGGGATCATTGGTTATCATCAAGATCCGCATCTGTTTTTTCTTTTGCCCTGGATTGTTTTTATGTATTGTCACACGCAGTTTGGCACTTGCGCCCGGGTTTATCACAGATTGTTTCAACCTCACATTCAATGCGGTGTTGAATACTTGCAGTTTACGAATCTCCAACGGTGTTGTTCCAGTGTTGGTGATTACGACATCTTGCGACACTTTATTCTTTTTTGCCAACCTATCACCAAAATCAATGTCCGTTTCCGACACGTGTATAGCTGGCGCATTGACCAAATCTATTTCACTTAAATGATTCAAGTCGGGCAACAGCACCACAGACATTGGTATTTCGTTCTCTTCGCCCACCTTATCACCGATGAAGCGTGACAGATAAACCGAAGCTTGAGTCAAACCTAAATCGAGTAATTCGTTGGTATCCAAGGTCAACTTCACGACTCCTTTTTCACCTTTTTGGAGCACATTGGGGGTTTTCTCCATTGTCAGGTAGCGAGGAAGGTGCATCAGTATAGGCTCGTAGGGACGATCGGATTGATTGACTACACTGAAGGTAATGGTAGGTTTGTCTCCGCGATGCACATCAGGAAAATCAAATTCGGTAATATCTGTTCGCAAATTGCCTATCTCATAAGGATGCGTTCTTGTAAAATCGGTTATCTTTTGTACCACTTCACCCTCCAAGGTCAAATAAACCAAATGAGGTTCGGAGTTGCTGTATATACCTACCGAACGCTCAAAACGTCCCAATGCTTTTGCGTCAAAAGTGACACGTACCACTCCTTTCCCATCGGGAGCTATGGGTGTTTTTGTCCATTCGGCATCAGTACAAGCGCACGATGTAGTAATGTTACTTATCACAAGCGGTTGATTGCCAGTATTGGTTATAATGTATTCGGCTGTCACTGGCTGCTTCCACTCTATCTGCCCAAAGTTGAATGTGTTTTTATTGGACGACAAACGAGGCTGAGCCATTAGAAGGAACGTGATTGCAAAAAGAGAAAATATAGTAGCTAAAATACGTTTCATTGCTGTTTCTTAAAATATGAAAGCACAAATGTAGCGGTTTTGCCCGAATAATAGAACTGAAATGGTTGGAATAAATCACGACGATGGAGATTTGAGCAAAGACGAAATTGATAAAAAACAAACTATGAACAAGTAACTTCCCAACTGTTTACAGTTTACAAGTCAACTGTAAACAATCTGCACATCAACTATTCATTAGTTGAAAAGCAAATAAAAGCGGGGTGAATGTGGCAAATAAACTACCGACATTCATCCCGCTTTTGTTCTTACAGAGCAATGTTATTTAACTACTCTTTAGCCACAATCTTCATTGACGATGAGTGTGAGGCGTATTCGGGTGCATAAGCACTCTGAATAGTTGCTATACCCGATTGATAAGTTCCGCCACGACTTACTCGATAACTATATTCGAGCACATACACACCTTTGCCCAAGCCATCGAAAAAGAAAGAGGTAGAAGCATCTTTTATGTCCACGTAATAACCGAATCCATTGTTCCAGCGATAGCCAGAGATGCTTGCCATTGGCTCAAAACAAGCCGCACGCTGATCTTTCAGTTGCACAAAGTCCATCGCTCTATCCAGTGTTATCGCCAAGCGGCTTACTACCACATCGCCCACAAGTAGTTGAGTGCTGGCTGTGACGGGTACCATTTGCTTCACGTTGTCTACAATGCGCTCTACGTATAGCTTCTTGTCCACATTCATTTCACCGCCTTGTTGATGAACCTTGCTCACCTCCTCTTGATATTGCGCATAGATTGCCCCCCAAGCTATACCCTCATCACGCTTAGTTACCGTAGCATTTTTAGCATCTACCACTTGCGTGTTGGTATAGGTATCCTTCACATAGCCCAATCCTGCGGTAGCGTTCGCCCCAGCAGTCCGAATCACTTGGTTGCCCACTTGAATACGTACATCTCCCTGATTGTCGAGCATATTTGCTCCTCCCATCAATAGTGCATAAATAGCATCAACGCTTGCAATGGGCGAATCCCAAGTTTGTGTTTGTTTTTGCTTCAGCAACCAAATCTTCATCTCTTCTACCACCGCATCATCGGTAGCTACGGTTTTGAATGCCTCCATCACCAACACGTGAGCTGGTATTTGCAAACCGCCCCAATTGTAAGGACTTTCGTCGAAAGCAAAAAACATCCCCATTTCATCGGTTGTGGACAAATGCTCTTTCAAAGAGGCGATAAATTCCATTGCTTCAGCATTGCGACCAGCTTTACTGAGCACAATCGCTGCTTGTGCCTTGCTTGCCATAGAGCCTCCTTGCAACAATCCACCCAACTTAGATATATAATATTGATAAGCGGTGGTATTCGATGCTGGCACTTCATCATTGCTCATCGCCACAATGTAGAGGTATTTCAATATAGTGCTCGACATAGCCCACTCTTTTCTTTCCGAAGCAGTCATTATTCGATAGTTTTCCAACACCTTTTCGTGCAAATAGCTCATTGCCGATTTTTGCATTTGCTGGGCATTAGCAGTAAGAGGCTTACCCGTAAGCTGCATCAAGCGTGCGTTCAGTTCGGTCACAAACTGGGTGATGTACAAACTTCCCGACATACCTTTGTACCAAGCCCAAGAGCCATCGTTCAGTTGCAGTTCTTTCAATCTATTCAATGCCGAGATGTTGTTGATCGCCACGTTGTTCACATCAAACAAGGTCGCTATTCGTTCTTTTTGTTCTTGCTCACTCTTAGCATCGAGCACCCAAGGTGACTCTGAAAGCAATATATTTTTCAGCTCCTGATTTTTTTGCAGGTTGCTAAGCAGTGCATCTTTCGTACCTCCGTTTGCTTTCCACGCTTCAAACATCGTTTTTATGCGTGGTTGCTGTTCCATAATCCACGATGCAAGCGAATTGGCATAAAAAGCTGCAGCCCACGAAATGGCACTGCTGTTTTCGGGCAGTGCCACCGACGGCAACGCTTGCACTGCATACCAAACAGGATTGCCCGTGAACTCTACCGTGAGCGAACGATTGGTGGCAGTAGAACTATGCTGATTGAAGAGTTTTTCCAACGAGAAGGTGCGGCTCTCTTTTCCACGTATGGGCATCGCCACCGTTTCGGTCAAATGAATCTTATTAGAAAGTACGGGAATCACTCGTTGTTCGCCATCGCTAAAGGTATCACCATTGGCTACCATTCTGCATCCCAACATTTCATATTTATCAGACACAGCAAAGCCTAAACTTACCGAGGTTATTTTACCGGCATCTACTGCAAAGTTCGTTTTTTGCGAGCTTATCACCTTGTCGGTGAGTGGGTCAAACAAAGTCATCGTAGCTACACCCGACACAGCTTGTTCTGTCAGATTGGTGATGGTGGCGGCAATGGTCACTTCGTCGCCCACACGTACAAACCGTGGCATATTGGGCATCAGCATAAATTCTTTGCTGGTAATGGCAGATGCTTGCATATTGCCAGTCAGCATTCCTTGAGTATGCGAGAAACCACGGAAGCTCCAACGTGTCAGATTTTCGGGCATTGTAAACGAGAACGAGACATCGCCTTGTTCATTGGTGCGAAGCTGCGGATAGAAAAATGCCGTCTCACTGAAGTTGATACGCAAATCTGAGGTTGCTTCGGGCAACGACTCATTCTTTGATTCTATTGATGAATCATCCATTGTTATTTCTGCCGTAGCATATTCCATCATCATAGCATCGTTGGTCATTGCCGAAGCTGCTCGTACCAATATATCTCCTCGCCTTCTGTTTTTTGGAGAAACCCCATAAGCGATTACAACTTCATTCAGCAGGCCGCTATCACTGAAAAAGCTATATGAGGTAAAGCTATCGAAAGACATAGCAGGCACTTTCCAACTCTTCAGCGGTGAAGCATACCGAAAGTAATTGCTATTAACAGAAGCAGAAGTCCAAAACACTCGAGGCAGTGCCCGGCCATAAAACAAGCGAAGTGTTTGTTCATTGGGATAGAGCTGATCTAACGCTGTGTCATACATCAAAGCCAACATCTCAGCATTGGCTGCATTGTCTTGTGGTGTCTTTATTGTGAGTTTCCACTCCTCTTTTTCGCCCGGACGAAGTTTGTCACGAAATACATCCCACTTCATCGATAAGTTCTTATCGGTTGTTTTCTTTTTTAAACTCACACTGCGCTGATACACCGTGTTGTCTTTTACGAAACAGAACAACAGTGTCATTCCATCGCCATACTCTTCCTTATATGGAATTTCAAAACGTTCTATGGAGTCGGACAAGTGCAATATTTTATCTTCTACCAGTTTTCTACCACTAAAGGCTTTCATCATTACAAAAGCGTCTTGCTTGGATGTGCCATAATAGAATGTGGCAGGAGATGCAGCATCAAATTCGGTGTTGAGTGCATAATACCATTCGGCAGTTGGCACAGGTGGTTGGCTATCGGTCAAGCTGAAAAGAATAAATTCATTTTCACCGCATACTTCCCTACCCTGATTGTCGTTTGCTGCATATACCACCAAGTATCGCCCGGAGGGTAATGAACTCCAATCGGTTATCGCACAAGGTTGGTTGGCTTCAAACCCGTTACTCAGAATAGGAGCATTTGTTTTTGCTTGTGCGGCAGTCACTCCTTCGGGCAGAGAGTAAAGCTTGTAACCTCCCTTCACATCAAGAGGCTGTGCATCCAAATTGGACGCTTTGATAGTCAATTCGGGCATCTTTTGTTTGCAGAGCATTTCAGGAACTTCGGCATTGAGCATCATAGAGCGTGTGCCTACATTGATGGTAAAGTTTGCCGATTGTGTCTCGCCCGAAAGTGATGTAGCCGAAGCTTCTACCTTATAAGTATAATAACCAAGAGCTATATTGGCAGGAGCAACAAGTGGCACATCGATGGTAAAACCTCCCTCTTCGTTGAGATTCACCTCTCCTGTGGTCACCAAGTCACCACTTTCCATCGCTTCAAACCACCAGCGACGTGCCAAACGATATACGCTGTATGACACTGGAACTTCTTGCAACGCCACCCCATTGAGCGATTTCGCTACACCTTGCAGTGCAACCGTATCGCCCAAAGTGTATGACACATCGGGGTTATCGAATGTAATTTCGAACGTAGGCAACTTGTAATCTTCTACCTGAACAGAGGTAGAACCGCGATCGGTAGAAAGGGTAAACCTACCATTGAGGCAGGCAGCAGGCAAAACAAGCTGTGTGGTAAACGAGCCAAAATCATTGGTTGTAAGCTCGCGTTTAGCTATCTCCTGACGATTGGCATCGCGCAATATCAATGTATAGGGCCGATTGACAATGACCGAAGCCGTGTCACCTTGCTGACTGTAAGCAATCCCCTTCACATAAATCGTTTGTCCCGGACGGTAAAGTGTTCTGTCGGTTATCAATTGCACTTTCTCGGTAGCATTGCTCGCACTCGAATAGAAATACCCCCCCTTGTAAAAACGCTGTTCGGGCATAGCTGTATCTTCACCTTTGCTTGCCACAATATTTTGATACTTACCATTGCCTACCAATTTCACCATTCCATCTTTATCTGTGGTGTAGGTGTCTATCACCTTTTCATTATCGTTTAGTAGCTTTACAGTTGCATTGTCAATAGGCTGTCCGCTCATTGCATCGAGCACCACTACCTGATATTTATTATCGGGCAAAGCTATTGAGAGTAGCTTCAGACAAGTCACATTTATTTGACTGTCGTACGCATCCATCTTTTTAGACTCACCATTGGGCACTATTTCGCACCGATAGCTACCCAGTGCTGGAGCTTTGACGTAAACAGTCGTGTCACTCATCCGATAATCGAGTGTAGGATTCAACATCACTTGCTGAGTAGAAATCACTTTCTTTTTTTGCAAGAATTTCACCGTGAAACCATTGATATTTTTATAGTTCACTGTTATTTTCACTTCGGCATTGGGATAAGCCACATTCTCTACCTCCGTATTGAGCACCGGACGTAAAATCGTTTCACGCAAGTTGCGCAATTCATTAATACGTTTGTAGTTTGGATATTTCAAAAGCCCTTCGTCGCAAAGCTGCAAGGCAATGGCTGGCTGTTCATTTCGCAAAGCATATTGCGCTTTGGCTCGATAGACCTCGGCACACACCAAGCGGTGTGGATATAGCCTCAGCAGCGAGTCCAATCCTGCTAAATATTCGGTTTGTGGCAAGATGGATGTGGTTTTGGCTACAATAGGCCTTATTTTATTATTGTTATTTTTCCACTGCAAATAATCGAGCGAAGTAAGCACACGGCCATCTTCCAGCTCTTTGGTATCGCAAGCATCAATCATCTGCCGATAGATAGAATCGATTGTAGCAGTGAGCTCCAAGCCTTTTTTTAGCGATCGCATTTCATCAAGAGCACTCACCGCACGGCTACCAAGAAGCTGATACATACTGTGATGATAATAACCACTCGATTCGCCCATTATAACAAATGGAGTAAAGTGACGAGAAGAAACCTTACTTAGCTCTACTTGGGGTTGAAGTGATAGAAGCGCATACTTCAACACCACTTCTACAAACTGATTGGGTGTCCAAAGACGAATATCATCTGCCGCCGCCTCGTCTACAATATCGCGTCGCTGGTTCAACTGCCAAAAATTGTTGCTGGCATAGTCGGCATACACACTCATAACAAGCGAGCTAACCACCGCTTTGTCTACGGGATTTTCTACGGCCATTTCCCATTGTTGCAATTGTTTCAAATTTACATAAAAGCTATCAGGAGTCAAACGGTCTTGGTATCTCATTCGTGTGACATAGGCTTTCAGCATTTGTCCCATATCTTTATCGGCTGCTGCTTTTTCGTAGATTTGGTCTGTTAGCTTCGTCACCGTTTGAGGCAAGCTTTTCTTTTGGGCTTGCTCCACCTCTTTCCACAGTTTGTCATAGGTTTGCGCTTTTATCGTATTCATAAGGCACATCATTATTAAAGTGAGAATAGCAATCTGTTTTATCTTCATAAGGTCTCAATTTAGTTTACACACAGTCTTGTAATAACAAAGAAACAGATAAATGTTTATACTTCATCATTTTTTAGTTAAAAAAGAGTTTCACTACATTAAAAAACTTCTCTTCGTCAGTTCTATTGTTTGTTTTCAATGCTTAATTGTAAAAAGAACCGCACTCTATTTGTAAAGCATTAATTATCAAAGCATAACACCTTATATCATAAACTATGCATATTCTGTTTGCTGGCAAGGCCTTCCCAGGTCGGTAGATAGGCCTTGCCAGGTCGGTAGGTATAGCGACCCACTAAACCAAGTATATACACCTATCAAAAGAGGCGGTTATATCTACAAAAAGAAGTCATCGTGTCTGTTAGTGAAAACAGATTTAATAAAACCCAAATCAATAACACGCTATTATTTTGATAAGTCTACATCCATAGGATAGTTTGTCATTTTTACCCATAACACACTTCCCCAAAAAGAAGATGTACATAAACAGAGCATATTGTTTTAACTTTTTATTTGTTATTTCTCAGTTATTTTACACTTTTGCAGTTAATAATCGAAATGAGAAATAACTTCATCGAAGAGAGGCTAAAAATGGTCATTAGCTCACCTTTGATGAACAAGTATAATTTAATAAAGCAATGTGTTATGTCAACTTCAAAATTAAGTAAGCCCACTCCAGCCCTTTCATTGATAGCCAAGATTCTGAATATTATCACGATGTTTAGTAGTATCTTTATTCTTGTGCTACTGTCTATCGAAATATTGAAAGGCCCTTCGGCTATTCCGCATCAAACTTATCTAAACATCCAATTGGCCATTTGCATCATATTGCTGATAGATTATTGCTATCTGTTTTATTTAGCTCCCAACAAATGGAAATATTTTTTCAGTTATTTTGTGTTGCTACTGGTTTCAATTCCCTATTACAACATCGTCAGTTGGTTCGATATATCGGTCACTCCAATACAAAGTGTGTTGCTGCGCGCCATTGTGTTTATTCGAGGTGGCTACGGGCTTGTTATTATGATAAATTGGTTTACAAAAAGCAAAGTCACCAATATGATGATTACTTATTTGATTATGCTGGTGGCTATGGCCTATTTTGGTAGTTTGGTGTTCTATTCGATAGAAAAGGGAGTGAACCCCTCGCTAAGAAACTTTGAAGATGCAGCGTGGTGGGCTTGTATGGACGTGACGACAGTAGGTTGTGCCATAGAACCCGTGACGCTGAGCGGTAGGATCTTGGCGGTTATCTTGGCGGTTATGGGAATGAGTATGTTTCCGATTCTCACGGTTTACATCACCAATTATTTCCAAAATCAGGTGACTACGCAAGCGGCTGCCAACAATGGCAATGCAGCATCGAGCAATTCGTAGTGAAACGAGGAGGGATACCCCCTCCTCATCCTATGCGTTGAAGCAATTTATTTGCGACTTAGTGTGCCGATTGTTTGCGAAGCTTCTCTACGGCATTTTTATCTTTCACCTTACCCGATACTACAAGCGATAAATCGGGGTCGTTTTGTGAATAGACAAATGCTGAGGCAGCCACCATCCATAGTATCCACATCAGCTTGATGAGTTGTTGAATCTTTTTTTTCATACCCTGTATTGTTTTAAGGTTTTACATTCAGCGTCTTTTTATAACACAAAGAGATTGACTAAAAAACATCCAACATAAAGAAACAAAAAAATTCTGTTGCAGAAAAATATTCCACAACAGAATTTATCGAAAGCACTCAAATCTAATCAAAAAAAACTATTTCATTGTCACTGTTTGCAACACACCCTCCGAAGGCAGACACAACAAACCTTCTGCTTGTTTTTTATCTGCTAAATATTTCGTCCAGCTCACCTTGCCCCAATCTATCTCATCGGTGCATTGAGCCAATGGCACGTGAGGAATAGCCGACCCATCTTTCACCATCAACACAATAGGAAGCTCTCCACAGGCTATGTGATTCCATCCAGGAGAATATATTTTACCAGTTTGATAGTCAATCCATTTTTCATTTCCTGGTAGATATACATCCCGACTACTTCCATCTTCGAGCATCGGCGCTACCAGCAAATTGTCACCAAACAAATACTCATCTTCTACCAACCAAGCTCCAGCATCATCGGGGTATTCGAGCAAAAGAGCACGCATCATTGGTAGCCCTTGTTCGGTACACTGTTTTGCTTGAGCATAGACGTAAGGCATCAGTTGATATTTTAAAGCTGCGCACTTGCGAAAATAGTTGGTGAAGTCTTTGCCATAATGCCACGGTTCGGTAGGAGGTGCTCCGTGTACTCTGCTATGCGACACCAAGAAACCAAAAGGCAACCAACGTCGATAGAGCGCATCGGGTGTTTGAGTGACAAAACCGCCTATGTCGTTGCTCCAAAAGCAGAAACCCGACAAACCAAGTGATAGACCACTGCGGATAGTGCCTTGCATTCCTGTGTTGGTGGTAGCAGCATCGCCACCCCAATGCAATGGATAGCGTTGCGAACCCGCCCACGCAGAGCGTGCCCAAATAATGTTTTCGTCGTGAATGTTTTTGGTAACATCGGCCACCGTTTTGTTGTAGCGGAGTGGATAAAGATTGTGTTCATACAGCCCCGACCGTCCATTGGCATAAATGCCTTCGAGAGGTGCTCCTTCGCCAAAATCCACTTTAATAGCACCTACTCCCATTGCTATCAGATTGCCCAATTTCTCTTGATACCAAGCCACTGCTTCGGGATTGGTAAAATCGAGCACCACATCTTCGTAGGGCAACTGCCCTTTGCCATTGCGCACATAAAGTCCTTTTTCGACCAGCTCAGGGAAAAACTTGTTCTTTGGAGTGAAATAAGGCAACTGCCACAAACAGGTGCGAAACCCTGCTGCCTTCAAATCATCGAGCATTTTTTGAGGATTGTCAAAACGATCGGCAGCAAAGGCATAATCGCATTGCCAATCTGTGCCAAACCAACCTGTATCAAAATGAATCACATCACTCGGAATTTTATTGTCGCGTAGTTTTTTTGCTACATCTCGCCCCTCTTCTTCACTGAAATAAGTGATGCGGCTCATCCAAGTGCCAAACGACCACAATGGAGGCATATCGGGTCGGCCAACCAATGCTGTATATTCGCCCAGCACATCTTTAGGGTCGCCTAAGAAAACGAACAAATCCAATGCTTCGTCGGCCATAAACAGTTTGTTGGCACCGATATAAGATGCACCAAAATCGCAAGTAACGGGTGCAGAGGTGTGCATAAACATTCCATAGCCACGCGAGCTCAAAAAGAAAGGAATGGGCTTATACATATCGGGGCACTCAGGCCCTTGTGGGTCGGTCACAAAAAGATTCACCTTCTGTCCTGCTTTGTTGAGCGCAGTAGGCGACTCCCCACAGCCATATATCTTTTCACCAGGCGACATACTAAACACTGGATTCAAGCTACGTGTATTGTCCGATCCTCTTTTCATAAAGCTAAAGGGAGGTACTTTGATTTGTGTAGAGTCATTGTCACTCCAGCAGCGAGTTTGGGTTAACACTTTCCCATCCTTGTCTTTCAACACCAACCGCCACGGATAATTGTCAATGGTGAGACTACCATAATTAGATGTGTAGGTAGTGCCTTTTGCATTTCGGGTCACCGTCCATTGGTCACGTCCATCGGTGGGCACACCTACCAGCATCAACGACTCCTCGGCTGGCGGAGTTACGGGGGTGGTAAGCATACGAATACGAAGTGTTCGTTCGTTGACAGGTTCTACACTAAAGGATAGTTCTGGGTCATTGTCGTAGGCCGTATCGGGAAAATCGAGATTCTGCAACGGTTGATGTAAGAAGGTATTTGCATTGAATGCCTGACGTGGCATCAACTGATGCCGTTTCCATTTTACCACACCTTGTCCCGTAGCATTATCTAACGCCACCAAGCTATCGGCAAAAAAATAAGTATTACCAAAATCAAGAAACTCTTGACTTACATCTTTCGATTGACTAAGCAAGTATTGCACTCCCATATTGGTTTTTAATTGCGCTTGAAGCGAAGCAGCAGCAGTTGTGGAAGCCGCAAACAAAACCACCCATTTCATTCGGTTTTTCATTATTAATTAGATTTTATAGGTATTTCTACTTATTAGGAAACAGTTTTTCTCATTACAAAATTAATCATTCTGTCGCAATGAAAACGGCTCAATATGTTAACAACATAGCATCTATTTGAATCGGTTGAGCCTACAATGTTACACCAAGAGGGACTGTTTGTTACAACAACGACGCAATACTCAATTCACAACTGTAAATAGTCTGTTTCATAACCATTCATATTTTGCAAACTGGTTGTTAACATCCAATCTGCAAAATATGAATAGTTCACGATGTGACATTTTATAAGTAATAAAAAGAATGAGGTTACCCCAAATGGATAACCTCACATTTAATTGTGTAAAAGTGTGTAGAGCTTTACTCTAAATTAATAAACTGTATTTTGAGGGTCAAAGTTTGTCCATCCTTCCAGCCAATTGTCTGATGTTCCATTGAAAGCACCAATGTAATTTGCGTTTTTATTGATGTATGAGCTGTTCAGTCCATCAAAGTTAGCTGCATTTAGCAGAGGGCTTCCTGCTGCGGGGCAATATGCTTGTCCGATGTTTTTAGGATCTGTCAGGTTCAAATCGGCTTCAGTCAACTCGAAACGGCAACCGCTTTGAGTTCTGAGGAATGACGTGGAGAACGACTCTTGTGTTGCATCGTAGGTGATTGTTTTTTTACCATCAACCAAACTCCAAGTACCCAATTCGTCTTCGTACTTTTTATTGAAATCAGTACCAGTCACACCCATTCCTGCAAAGTACACATTCTGAAGTTTAATATTACCGTTGGTGGCCCATTCGCGGCAATTACCCTTTTCGCCATCAATAATCAAACCGATAGGATAACCAAGAGCTACCGAGTTATAGCAATTTAAACGGCTGCTACGACGGATGTGCATAGCGGCTTGAAACTTGCCAAGAGCTGCTTCATTTTCGGGTTTCATATTGCCCGCAGTAATGTAGTCGGTTGTATTCTCGAAACCTGCATCCAAATTCTTTTGTGTCATTGGGCCAATGAATGTAACGTTGCTGAAGATAGCCGAAGTGTAAGGTTCGATGGTGCTACCGTCTGAGTTATTATCCGACTCGAAACCATTTGACTGTGAGGTGTCGGCAATGCGTGGATCGCGAATAGAAAGACAATATTGCACGTGTCCATCGTAGCCATTGTCGGTATCAAATTCATCATCCCAACCGTTGTATGCTACCAAATACTTGCAGTTTACCGAGCCACCAAACCACTCAAAAGAGTCGTCGTTGCAGTAAGATACCATCAAATATTCGGCTGTTGTTCCGCTACCTACCGAACCGAATGTAATGCCGTTAATTTCCTTATCTTTTTGAAATGGGAAACCTGCAAACTCTACACGAATGTATTTAAGCACACCCGAGTTGTCGTCTTTCACATTGCCACCGTGTTTGGTTTTAGGTCCACCTTCAATTTGCTGTCCGTTGGCATTGTTGTTTGTTCCGTTACCACAAACAATCAGTCCACCCCAGTCGCCGGGGCGACGGCTGCCTACTGGTTGATTAGAGGTCATTACAATAGGGGCCGACGCAGTGCCTTCGGCATAAATCTTAGCACCTGGCTCTACTATCAAAGCTGCCATTGTTGTTTTATCTCCTTTGATGATGGTACCAGCTTCGATAGTCAGCTCTGCACCCGGACGAACATATACCCACCCCTTCAGCAAATAAGTGCCTTTTTTGATGGTTTGCTTGCCTGTGAAACAGAACTCTTGATCGCCGTTACCTATTTCGGTGCCATTGTTGAAAAGAATGCCGTCGCTTGTAGCAAGCCCCGAATATTCACCTGCATCGGTAGGGCGAGTTACAGTAGGGTCAGTACCTTGTTCAATCACCACCTTCGAGTCGTCGTCGTTGCAACCAACCAACATACCCGACATTGTTACAGCCATAATAAACAAGCTGCTCCATTTCATTACTTTCATTTTCATTTGTTTCATTTTTATTTTCATTTTAAGGATGGAGTGATTTTCACATCTACCTCCAATAAGTTTTTTGTCTAAATTCTACTGTTTTATATGATTAAAATGTGTACGACAGTGATACTTGGTAATTTCTACCAGGTTTGTAGCTTCGAGTTATCTCTTCGTATTCTACTTTCTCGCCTGCATTAATGGTAGAGCCAAACTGTTTGAAGTTTACTCGCTGAGCAAGCAAGTCGCGCACGCTGGCTTTGATTTCGAGTGAGCCAAACTTTTTGCTAACAGACAAATCGATGGCATCGCGCGGCATCTCATACGAATTTGGTATTTTGGTAGTCTGCTCGCCGCTTGCTCCTACCGTGCGTCCCACGCCAATAATTCGTTTGCCAATCCGATTGTAAAGCACCGCTACATTCAAGTCCCACTTGGGCTGGTTGTAGAAAATCCCTGTGTTAATAAGATAAGGTGACTGTCCTTGCATTGCACGGTCTTCTTCTTTGCTACCTTTATCAAAAAGCACCTTACTTTTGATAAAAGCTCCATTGAACGACCAGCTGAAGTTGCGCAAGCCTATAAAATCGAGGTTCTTGCGGAAGTCTATTTCAATACCGAAGTTGTTTGCCGCTTTTGCATTTTTGTTTGAGTAAGTCAGGTCGGTGCCGCCATTTACGGTGTAAGTCCACTCAATAGGCGAATCGAAGCGTTTGTAAAAAAGAGCTACCGAGAACGACTCTCCGCTGGATGGATACCACTCGTAGCGCAAATCAAGGTTGTGTATATAAGATGGTTTCAACGATGGATTTCCTTCCACATTGGCAGCCAAATCGAAATCGTAGTAGACCGATGTGGAAACTTCACGAAACTCTGGACGATTGACCGACTTGCCATACGAAAGGCGAAGTTGCTGATTGTCAGTGAGGCGATACAGAGCATTGGCAGATGGAAATATGTCGTTGTATTTATAGAACATGCTGCTGGGACTCTCTTCGTGATTGCGTGTGTTGCGAATCAGCTCCATATTAGAGTATTCGTAGCGAAGCCCTGCATAAATATTGAAATGCTGCGTGATGGGCAGATTGGCAGCAAGATAAGCAGACCCTATCCAATTGTTTCCTTTGTAATCGTTGGTCTTGCGCACCTGCTCGTAAAGAAACAATTTTTCCACACCGTAATTTTCTTCTTGAAGCAGCTGGGTGGTTATGTCGAACTGCTTGAAACCTTGTGGCATATCATTGCCCCAAGCGTAGCAAAACTGGCGTGTATCGTAGGTACGGGTGCGATATTCGGCATAAGCACCAGCGCGAAGTTCGGGAGCAAAGCTACCAAACTGGAAGTTTTGCAAGTAGTTCACGTTCACCGAGCCGATGTGCTCTTCCAATCGAGTAAACTCACGGGTAATATCGTTTCCTGTGGCCAACGCTATCACACCTGCTGTTTCGGAGTCGTTGAGCAATATGCGACGACGATCGGGCAAATGACGATTGGCATAAGAGTAACTTGTGCTCCAATCCAATTTTCCATCTTTCAGGGTATATTTTCCTGTGAATTGTCCGTTGTAGGTGCTACGGCTGGAGTAGTAATACTCCATACTACGTTCATCATTGCTTTGCGCATCAAATCCGTGACGCTCGGTATAGCGATTTTTTCCTATTTGATTGAAAATATTCTTGAACTCATAACTTTGATTGCGATTCTTGGGCTGAAAAGTCAGATTGACCATCGCTCCAAAGCGCACGTCGTGATTGTATTGGTTGTCGGTGCTTTTGCGCAAATACACCGAGTGATTGTTGGTGGTGTCGTACGAGCCAAACAACGAGTTTTCCATATCGGTATATCGCTTGAACGTGTTGCTATAATTGGCAGATGCAAGCACTCCAAACTCCCTTCCGCTCTCGAACTCCCAGCGATGTGCATAGGCCATATTGAAACGTAGGTCGGCAGCGGGCTTACTGCTTTTCACCAGCCAATTGTTGTTGAGCCCGTTGTTCATCAAATCTATTCGACTGCTGTTTCCTGCAAAGGTGTTCATATCTCCTTTCATTCCTGCGGTAGGCATACGCATACCATTATCAAAACCCAAGAAGTCGGTTCCACCACCAGCGTTCGAAAGGAAGTTCTGAAAATGAGTTCGATCGTTTATGCTTGTTCCCACCGACACCAAGAATGAGTTTTCTGAAGGCATCTCTTTGGTATTAAGCAATATGAACCCACCCGTAAAGTCGGCAGGATATTCGGGAGCAGGACTTTTCACAATCACCATATTATCGAGTTGCGAGCTGGGCACTATATCGAATGAGAAAGCACGTGCATCAGCTTCCGAACTGGGCACAGCACCACCGTTTATCCACACATTGTTGTATCGCTGCGACAATCCGCGCACCATCACAAATTTCTCGTCGATAATGGAAACACCCGGCACACGCTTAATGACTTCCGAAGCATCTCGGTCTTGTGTTTTGCTAATCTGCTGTGCCGATACGCCACTCTGCACCAACAAGCTATGACGCTGTGCGGTCATCATCGACACATCGGTGTTTCGTTTCATACGTGCCACAACCGCCACTTCGCCCAATGCTTGTGCATCGCTCTCAAGCTCGAAGTTGAGTACTACTGGCTGATTGCCTATTCTTACTTCATTTTGCTGAATGTCTTTGTAGCCCACATATTTCACCTCAATGGTATAAGTTCCGGGCTGAATGTTGTTGATGATGTAATTTCCATCCAAGTCGGCAACACTTCCCATCGTTGTGCCCATTATCTGCACAGTAGCACCCGTCATAGGTTCACCTGTCTGCTTATCGAGAATAGTGCCCGAAAGAGTGCCTGCCATCACTGCCATAGCCGACAAAATAAAAAGAAGAAGGAGGAAAAGTTTTTTTCCTAAATCGAAGTTTGTAATCTTAATCAATTTTGTAGTCATTGTATTTCGTTCGTTTCTTAAATCACTGCAAAGGTGAGGCAAACGAATTACGCACGTAATACATAAGTCATACGATTGATTTACGATATGGTTACAAATTGGTTACGAAAAGCAAAAGGGTGTGTAGGTATCTAAAAAAACGAGCAGCTATCTCGCCTTGAGTGTAGCTGCTCGTGTGTTCTATGCGGTTGTTTTTGCGGTTCAAGGCAAATCCTCCTCCAACGTACGCTTATATATATAAGAGGAGTAATCTCCCCCACTCTCGTCGGTGTGGCTTATGTAAACCACCATCTTACATTGCAAACTTGTTTCAGTGAGCTGCGTCACCTCCAGCACAAACCGAGTATTGGAGTTGGCAAGCACCACCTGTTTTTCTTTGCATTTGTAGTTGAACGTATTTTCAACCCACTCAGCCCTTTCGCTGCTTGTGTTTTTCCATCGTCCATACACCGCTCTTCCATCGGCACCAAAGATATAAGCATTCACCGCTTCGGCCTCAACTGGAGCACCATTGCATTCCACCGCTTTCCACGTGCCAATAAGCAACGCCTCGTTGTAGACGAAGCTTTCGTCTTTTTTGCAGCCAACTACCAAAAACACCAAGCAACAGGCCAGATATAGAGAAATACGTTTCATAAATAGTCTATTTATCGAAAGAAAAAGATAGCAATTCAAGTTTATCAAGTTCAATTTATTTATTAAAAAGCAGAAGTTGAGCCTATCAAAAAGCCCACTTTGCAATACACTCATTACCAACACATAAGCTTCACCGCCAAACCGTGTTTATGCCCACGCACTGAGTAGGCCTTGCCAGCGCAGTAGCAAAGCCTTGCCAGCAACCTGAAGAGGCCTTGCCAGCAACCTGAGTAGGCATACCTATAAAATGAAGTTAAGCGGCTGCACTATTTTGTTGTGATTTTCCAATTATCGGCATCCGTTTTCTGCAAAACCCGAACTCAATAAAAAGATGCGTAAATATAGGGGTTTTATTCGTACAAACGAAAAGTAACCTCAAAACAGAAATGCTTTTTTACAACCAATAATCCCTTACCATTTGTAGAGTTCGGCATTTTATTCTACTTTTGTTCAGTACTTTATAAAAACTCAAAGAATAAATATGAATCTGATTGACGGAAAAGCTATTTCGGAGCAAGTAAAGCAAGAAATTGCAGCAGAAGTGGCTGATATGGTAGCCGCAGGTGAAAAACGTCCACACTTAGCCGCTATTTTGGTAGGCCACGATGGTGGTAGCGAAACATACGTGGCAGCCAAAGTAAAAGCGTGCGAAGCGTGTGGTTTCAAATCTTCATTGATTCGCTACGAAGATGACGTGACCGAAGAAGAGCTATTGGCTAAAGTGAGAGAACTAAACGAAAATGCCGACGTAGATGGCTTTATCGTTCAGCTACCCTTGCCCAAGCACATCTCAGAACAAAAAGTGATAGAAACGATTGATTATCGAAAAGACGTGGATGGTTTTCACCCTATCAATGTGGGGCGTATGTCTATCGGCTTACCTTGCTACGTGTCGGCCACTCCCAACGGTATACTCGAACTATTGAAACGTTACAACATCGAAACATCGGGCAAGAAATGCGTGGTGCTGGGCAGAAGCAACATCGTGGGCAAACCAATGGCGGCCCTGATGATGCAAAAGGCATATCCCGGCGATGCCACGGTGACTGTGTGCCACAGCCGCTCGCGCGACTTGGTGAAAGAGTGCCAAGAGGCTGATATTATCATCGCCGCATTGGGACAACCCAATTTTGTAACGGCAGATATGGTGAAAGAGGGTGCTACCGTGATTGATGTAGGTACTACTCGCGTGGCCGATGCTTCTAAGAAATCGGGATTCAAACTGACTGGTGATGTAAAATTTGATGAAGTAGCTCCTAAATGCGCATATATCACACCTGTGCCTGGAGGAGTAGGCCCAATGACAATCGTGTCGTTGATGAAAAACACATTATTGGCTGGCAAGAAGGCCATTTATCAATAAAACATTATTATAATCGAACACGGTCTGTACGTTTCTTGACATCCTTATAAAATGCCATTCGTACAGATCGTGTTTTTAGTATCCTCTCTACTACATATTCTATGAAAACACTTTTACGACTACTTGCCATACTACCTCTATTTGCTTGCAACAACAGCAATGCACAAATACCATCAGATACCATTCGTACAGACTCCATCGTGCAAAAGCAGACTATCACGTTGCTCTTTGCAGGCGACTTGATGCAGCATCAGGCACAAATAGACGCTGCACGCACCTCTACTGGATACAACTACACCAATTGCTTTGAGCACGTAAGAAAAGAAATCAGCGCAGCCGATGTAGCGATTGGCAATTTGGAAGTGACACTTGGCGGCAAACCATACGCAGGCTATCCCGCCTTTAGTGCCCCCGATGAGTATCTGCAAGCTATCAAAGAAGCTGGATTTGATGTATTGACCTTTGCCAACAACCATTGTTTAGACCGTGGAAAGTCTGGTTTAGAGCGCACCATCTTGCTGATGGACTCAGCCGCTATTGGGTATCTTGGCGCATACGCCAACCCCGATGTGCGTCAACAAAAATATCCCTATCTGATTGAAAAAAATGGGTTTCGCATAGCATTGCTCAACTACACGTATGGCACCAATGGCATTAAGGCTGTTTCGCCCAATGTAGTAAACTACATTGAAAAAGCTGTGATGGAACAAGATATTAATCAAACCTTGACACTACTGCCCGACGTTATCATCGCTTGTATGCACTGGGGAGAAGAGTATGTGTCACTACCCTCAAAGCAACAACGCGAACTGGCCGATTGGCTGCTTACGAAAGGAGTGACACACATCATCGGTGCGCATCCACACGTGGTGCAACCTATGGAAGTGCGCACCGATAGCATAGCAGATAGCAAACACATTGTAGTATACTCTATGGGCAATTTAATATCCAATATGTCGAAAAGAGGAACAGATGGGGGAATCTTCTTTAAAATGACTTTAGAAAAAGACAGCGTGACACGAGTAGCAGATTGCGGTTATAGCTTGGTGTGGACTGACAGGCCTGCCATATCGGGCAAACAAAACTACGTACTATATCCTGCAAACCACCCCACCGACTCGCTGACCGAAACATCACGTAACAAACTGAGTATCTTTACAAAAGATGCAAGAAAACTTTTTGAGGAACATAATATTGGAATAGAAGAGTATTTTTTTCACTAAAAAAAGCTTCGTTTTGTTTGCAGAATTAAAGATAACCTCTATCTTTGCACCGCGTTTGAGAAATAACGCAAACACGGTGGCTTTAGCTCAGCTGGTTAGAGCGTCGGATTGTGGTTCCGAAGGTCGTGGGTTCGAACCCCATAAGCCACCCTTCATTCAAATAATGAATCCTGTAAGTTTTAAAACTTACAGGATTTTTTAATAATACGACATTTACTTATATTTTTATTCATTAATCAAAATCCGATTGTTCTATGGAAAGTAAAAAGCTAACTCGTTCGTCATCGAATAAAATGATTGCAGGTGTTTGCGCTGGTATCGCCAACTATTTTGGTTGGGATGTATCAATGGTCAGAATCATCTATTCACTTGCCACTATCTTCACTATTTTTTCTGGAGTGATTATATACATTATATTGTGGATTATTATGCCCGAACAAAGAAATTAGATTTTTACTCCCAACGCATCGGCATAGGATGTAACAAAATGGAATAGCCTCTATTTACTTTTGCAAATAGAGGCTATTCCATTTTATATTAGATTCCTACAATATCGCTCAATATAATTCCAATCCAAATGTCTCTTTAAGCTGCATCAAAGCATTGTTCTTAGTCACCATCTGCTGAAACTTCTCTACACGACTAATGGGGCGATTGTTCTCAGCGGCTTCACTAATGCGAATCGTCATTCTGACCTTGCTGTTTTGCAAAGAGGTGCGCATATAGTTTTGCAACTCGGTGATGAGCACAGTAAAATCTTTACCCACCATTTCATTTTCCACCACAATTTCAAAAGTCACTCCATCCGACAACAACACAGGACGTATCAGTTGCATACGCTTGGCCAAAGCCACCTGCTCTTTGGGCAATTGTGCTGCATAAGCTTGCCAATAATAATTCAAATCTTTTTCATTGAATATAAAATCTTCTTGTACAGCAGCAGCCACTGGCGACACTGATGACGCTTGATTGCTATGAACTGTTGCAGAGCCATTATCCTTCTTTACAGGATTCTTTATAGAAACCCTCATTGTAGAGCGATTGAGCACTTGGCCTTTGATTTCGGGCTGAGGACTCTGTGCCGCAGAAGGAGCCGCCGACGTTGCAGCAGGCGATGTATTGTAAGTTGAAGGGGCATCCGAAACAATGGATGAAGGAGCAGAAGCAGGAGCTGCTGTTGCCGCCTGAGTTTGCGCAACAGCTTGAGCACCAGATTGCGATTGCTGAGCATTCGCAGCCTGATTGAATACGGGTTTTAATATCTTCTTAGGGCTACGCCCACCACTCACATCGTCACCTTCGGCTGTGATTTGAGCCACCTGAATCAAGGTCAGCTCCACCAACAAACGCTTGTTTTTGCTGGCACGATAATTCATATCACAATCATTGCAAAGCTTGATGGCTTGATAAAGGAAAGGTAACGGGCATTTTTGCGCTTGCGCCTGATAACGTTCGCGAATAGCTGCGCCTACCTGAAGCAACACCAAAGTAGAGGGGTCTTTACTCACCAACAAGTCGCGAAAGTGAGACGAAAGCCCTGTTACAAAATGGCTACCATCAAACCCTTTGCTCAACACCTCATCGAAAAGCAACAAAGACTCACTCACTTTATTGGTGAGCAAGCAATCGGTCAAGCGGAAATAATATTCATAATCGAGCACATTGAGGTTGTCTATTACACTTTGATAAGTGATGTTGCCAGCCGTGAAACTCACCACCTGATCGAAAATAGACAAAGCATCGCGCATCCCTCCATCAGCTTTCAGAGCTATCACATTGAGAGCTTCGGGCTCGGCTTGCACGCCTTCGGTAGCAGCCACATAACTCAGATGATTGACTGTATCGTCCACGCTTATCCGATTGAAATCGTATATCTGACAACGTGACAAGATGGTGGGAAGAATCTTATGCTTTTCGGTAGTGGCAAGAATAAATATAGCGTGATGAGGTGGCTCTTCAAGAGTTTTCAAGAAAGCATTAAAGGCACTTTGCGACAACATATGAACCTCGTCGATGATATACACCTTGTACTTGCCCAATTGAGGGGGTATGCGCACTTGATCTACCAGTTGCCTGATGTCATCTACCGAGTTGTTGGAGGCAGCATCCAGCTCGTGAATGTTATATGAACGTTGTTCGTTGAACGCAACGCAAGACTCGCAAGCATTGCAAGCCTCGCCTTCGGCAGTAGGCGAAAGGCAGTTGATTGTTTTCGCAAAGATACGTGCACAGGTGGTTTTTCCCACTCCACGCGGACCACAAAACAAATATGCGTGAGCCAATTTCTGAATAGCAATGGCGTTTTTCAGCGTTGTAGTCAAGGCTTGTTGCCCCACCACCGACTGAAAAGTGGACGGGCGATATTTTCGAGCAGATACAATATAATTCTCCATACTGTGGTGTTGTCTCTATGATTTATTTTTTTGACTTTGTGCAAATGTACACAAAAAAGGATTAGTATAAACGAGCCATAAACAAGTTTTTAGAACCAACTCAACAAGTTTTTAACGAAGAAAACCTATCTTTGCAAAATTAGAAAGATATAACAACGAGTATGAGTGGATTGCAAGCTTTCTTGAGTTTTTTGGGACGATACAAATGTATTATCGTTTTGGCTGTTTTTGTATTCATCATTGTTTTTGTAGACGAGAACAGTGCCTTACGACGCATTCGCTATTCGAAAGAGATAGGACAATTGAAAAACGAAATCAAAAAATACCAGGCTGAATATGATGAGAGCACCCGCAAACTCAATGAGCTGAACACAAATCCCGAAGCCATAGAGCAAATTGCCCGCGAGAAATATCTAATGAAAAAGTCGAATGAAGACATTTACGTATTTGAAGATTAAGTTATGAAACCATTTATATCAGCGTTGTTTTCGGTAGGCGCGCTTATGGCGTTGGTAGGCGCAGTGCTTTTTATCACTCCGTGGAAAGAGTATGCACCCTACATTTATACCATCGGAGCAGGCTTTGTTGCATTGGCTCAAATAAATACTCCTCTACAAGCACAAAGCAAGATATTGAAGAGACTACGTGTGCAACAAATATTTGGCGCAATAGCTTTGGTACTGACAGGCGCATTTATGTTTTTTACGCATAGCAACGAGTGGATAGCTTGTCTCACCATAGCGGCCGTACTCGAATTATACACAGCTTTTCGCATTCCACAAGAAGAGGAGAAAGCAAAAGAAAAATAGAACCAACCTCTTTGTTCCAGCATCTATACCCTGAAGTTTCAATTCTTTAGAAACATTGTCTGCGTCCCATTAGTTTCATTTTTTTCACAGGGTTGAAACTTTCGTTTCAACAAGGCGGAACTTTTGTTTCAAGAGGGAGAAACAAAAGTTTCAAGGCGTTGGAACTAAATCAGGTATAAACAAATAAAAATCCCCTCCACCTACTTTGTCTACCAAAGTGAGTGGAGGGGATTTTCTATAATAAAACCGATATTCGATTATTTCTTTTTAGAAGCAGAATTATATCTTGCATTCAAACCTTCTACAATTTCATTGGTGATGTTCATCGATTGGTCGGCATAAAGCAAGTTGTCGAAACCTGTATTGCTGAAAATCATATTGTAACCTTGCACCTTGTTGTAAGCTTGGATAAAGTTGTTGATAGAGTCGCGTAGTTGAAGGTTGTTTTGAGCTGTTTCGGTAGCCAATTCATTGCTCAATTTGTTGCTCAACTCTTGCAAATCTTGTTGTGCTTTCATCAAGCGGTTGTATTCTTGTTGCGCTCTCTCGGGAGATATAAAAGCATTGTTTTCGTATTTTTTCTGAAACTCTTTTTGGTCTTTCTCCAAAGTTGTAGCCTTTTGGTTCAAAGTCAAGCGGATGTTCTCCTCTTTCTTCATCATAGCCTCGTTTAGGTCTATGCAAAAATTGTATTTAGTAAGGAGTGTGTCTACATCAACATAAGCCAATTTCAAGTCGCCCGATACAGCAGTAGAGGCATCGCCTGAGCTTACAGTAGTTTTTGTGTCGGCATTTCCTGCACATTGCGAAAATAAGATAATAAATGCAAGAGCTGCAAAACCATTGATGAGGTAAGTAAATCTCTTCATAATTTGATAAGAATATAGTTTTTAATTAATAATTCATATTATCGTTTAAGGTTTTCTCCATCGCTTCGATAGAGAACTTACGTTTGTGTTGGGCTTGTCTGTCTTGAGATTGAGCACAGCCAATTCCACGGTCTCTCAGGGCTTTATTACCGCTTACGTGTCCGTTGGGAAACTTCCCGCCTTTGGTGAAGAAGATTTTCATCCCCAATAATAGCAAGCAAATAGCAACTATTAACAAAGTAAACAGTAGTGTATAAAGCATTTCTATGTAATTTTGTGATGCAAAGATAGACTTTTGAATTAACTATGATACTTTTTTGAGGTAAAAAAAAAGATTCAAATAGATAATGTGATTTAATTTAACAGTAGCATTTCGGTTAATCAAGACTATTTAACAGTAATTGATAATTTAAAACAAAAGCCATGAAAGAACAAGAGCTTAAACCTGCTGGTGTATTCAAATATTTCGCTGAAATATGCCAAGTGCCTCGTCCCTCGAAGAAAGAAGAACAAATAATAGCTTACCTTAAAGAGTTTGGCGCAAAGCACAATTTAGAGACAAAAATTGACGAAGCAGGCAATGTGTTGATAAAAAAGCCAGCTACTCCCGGCAAAGAGAATTTAAAAACTGTGGTATTGCAATCGCATATTGATATGGTGTGCGAGAAAAACAACGATGTGGAGCACAACTTCCTGACCGACCCCATTGAGATAGAAATTGATGGAGAGTGGATGAAAGCCAAAGGTACCACGCTGGGTGCGGACAACGGTATTGGTGTGGCCACCGAATTGGCGTTGCTTGCTGATGATACTCTTGTACACGGCCCTATCGAATGTTTGTTTACAGTAGATGAAGAAACTGGACTTTCGGGTGCTTTCGCTCTACAACAAGGTTTTTTCGATGGTGATATTCTTTTGAATCTCGACTCGGAAGATGAAGGTGAAATTTTTATTGGATGTGCTGGTGGCATCGACTCCGTTGCACAGTTTAAATACGAAGAGATAGACATTCCGACAGGACAATTCTTTATGAAGGTGGCAGTAAAAGGATTGAAAGGCGGACACTCGGGCGGTGATATTCATCTGGGACGTGGCAATGCCAACAAGATATTGAATCGCTTTTTGAGCCTGGTAGCAACGAAATACGATATGTACTTGTGCGAGATAGACGGTGGAAATTTACGCAACGCCATCCCACGCGAGTCTTATGCAATATTTGCAGTTCCCGAAGCAGACAAACACAGTGTGCGCACCGATTTGAATGTGTTTGCGGCAGAGATTGAAAATGAATTGTCGGTAATAGAACCCGACGTGAAGTTGGTGCTCGAATCGGAGTCGCCACGTAGCAAAGCAATAGATAAAGACACCGCCGATCGCTTGCTGAAAGCATTGTATGCAGCTCCTCACGGTGTGTATGCGATGAGCCAAGATATGCCGGGATTGGTTGAAACCTCTACCAACCTTGCTTCAATAAAGATGAAGCCCGAAAACATCATCCGCATCGAAACAAGCCAACGAAGCTCTATCCTATCGGCACGCAACGATATGGCAAACACCGTGCGTGCGGTGTTCAACCTTGCAGGGGCACAAGTTTCATTTGGCGATGGCTATCCTGGCTGGAAACCCAATCCACACTCGGAAATATTGGAGGTAGCAAAGAAATCGTACAAGGAGCTTTTTGAAACCGATGCAAAGGTTATGGCAATTCACGCCGGCTTGGAATGCGGATTATTCTTGGATAAATATCCGGGCTTGGATATGATTTCATTTGGGCCTACACTGAGAGGCGTACATTCACCCGATGAACGTATGCATATCCCATCGGTCGAGAAATTCTGGAAGCATCTGCTTGATATATTGGCAAATATCCCTGAAAAGAAATAATAAAGGGTATTTCTTTACGTTTATAAAGGCATAGATATTGCAAATAGTATCTGTGCCTATTTTTTTATAATTACCTTATGAAGTTCACCCCCCCCCTATCTGTTTTTTTATCAATCGTCAGTTGCATCGTTATTTCAACAGCTTGCGACGACCTCGACAACTATTCTACCAACTCTGCTCACACTCTTGAGTTTTCGCAAGACACATTGCAGATGAACACCATATTAACAGGCGTTGGCACCTCTACACATATATTAAGAGTATACAACCGTAACAAAGAACCGCTGCTTATATCATCCATTCAGCTGGCAGATGCCAATAACTCGGGTTTTCGGATTAATGTGGACGGCGTGAAGGGCAGTTCGTTTACAGATGTGGAGATTCGCCAAAAAGACAGTTTGTTTGTTTTTGTAGAGGCAACCCTCCCTGCACAAGATAGTGACGAGCCTATTTTCAAGAAAGACTCTATTGTGTTTATCACCAACGGAGTGAGGCAAGACGTGAAACTACAAGCATTTGGACAAGATTTCATAGCTTTTCGCGCAAAAGAAATCGTGCAAGACACCATTATCAATTCGCAACGTCCCATCGTGATTTACGATAGCTTGATAATAGCTGAGAATGCAACCTTAACACTCCACGAAGGAGTTCGTCTTTACTTTCACGGCAAATCGGGGATAAAAGTATATGGCCAAATCATAGCGCAAGGAACGATTGAAAAGCCTATTGTGTTTCGTGGCGACCGTACAGACAATATGTTTCCCTATCTGCCCTACGACCGCTTGCCCGGCCAGTGGGATGGCATACAAATCAGCAGCAACAGCTTCGAAAATGTGTTCGACTGGGTAGATATACACGGAGGTATTTTTGGTATACGATGCGATTCGGCAGGGGTAGAACGCTCGAAACTAAAACTAACCAATTCGATTATTCATCAAGTATCGGGCGATGCGCTCAATATGACCGATTGCAAAGCAGCAGTTGGCAACAGCCAGATAAGCAATGCTGGCGGCTATTGTGTAAACCTCACAGGAGGCGAGTATGAGTTTGCGCACTGCACCATAGCCAATTATTACAGCTGGGATGTGAAACGTGGAGTGGCTCTGCGTTTTGCCAACGAGCAAAACAACATCCCTCACCCTATATTTTTGGCGGCGTTTCGCAATTGTATTGTAGCAGGTTCGTCCAACGATGAGATTAGCGGAGTTAGTTCAAAGGATACCTCTATACCCTTCAATTACTATTTTTCGCACTGCTTAATTAACTCAATTGTAGAAGAAAACGATAAAATCATTAACGTTATTTGGGAAAAAGACAATAATTTTCTACTTTTGGACAATAAAGAGCAACGCTATGATTTTCGCCTCGACCCAAAGTCTGCGGCCATCAATATAGGTGCTGATGAAGATGCGCTAAAATATCCTCACGACTTAATAGGCAATTCACGCTTACAAGACGAAGCTCCAGATGCAGGTTGCTACGAATGGATATCAGAAGAACTATGACACTACGTTTTTATTTCTTTCTTACAGTCACTACACTATTTTGCCTATCTACATCGGCACAAAACTCTTCTGTGCCCTATCGTGTTATGTTTTGGAATGTAGAAAACCTGTTCGACACTCAACACGATTCACTGAAGAACGATTATGACTTTTTACCCGAAGCCATTAGAAAATGGAATCCAAAACGTTATCAAAAGAAGATAGATGATGTAGCACGTGTAATAGCAGCTGTGGGAGAGCAAACGATACCTGCATTGGTGGGTCTTTGTGAAGTAGAAAACGAATATGTGCTCGAATCATTGGTAAAGTATTCGCCTTTGAAAGAGCAGACTTATCAATACACGATGACCAATTCGCCTGATGAGCGCGGCATAGATGTTGCTTTGCTATATCAACGTGATAAATTTAAACTTCTCGAAAGCAGAAGTATCCAAATCACAAAAAAAGAGGCCAATTACCGTCCCACTCGAGACATTTTGCACGTGACGGGTATCGTTCCCACCAATGACACGGTGGATGTATTTGTAGTACACTTCCCTTCAAAAGCTGGCGGCGCAAAAGAGTCTGAAAAGTTTCGGATGCAAGTAGCTCGTAAACTGAGCAATGAAGTAGATAGCATCATCGCCACACGCTATCTGCCCCAAGTGCTTATTATGGGCGATTTCAACGACTACCCCAATAGTCGCTCCATTGCCGAAGTGCTTGAAGTGAAGCCTATAAGCATCAAAGCACATCCCACACGCCTATACAATCTGCTCGACAACGAGGTAGAAAGCGAATATTCTTTTGGTTCGTACAAATACAAGGGACGTTGGCAACTTATCGATTTGCTCATTGTGTCGGGCAATCTTTTAGACAACAACTCTTCTTTCTATACCACTGAGAAAAATGCACACATCGCCCGCTTGCATTTTCTATTAACAAACGACCCTAAATATGGAGGCAAACAACCCTATCGCACCTATAACGGAATGAAGTATCAAGGAGGAATAAGCGATCATTTGCCTGTGTATACCGACTTCATTTTAAAATAATAATAATCTACTTACCAACTATAAACATTTGTCACATCAACTGTGAATAAACAAAAAGAGAACTGTTAACAGATAACAGTTCTCCTTTATGATGTTTTGAAATCGATTAGAACAGCGTTCTATTAATCTTCCAATTTATCGTTAGATCCAAGTACATTGATGATTTTCTCTTTGTACAGTTTCTCCATATTATCACGAGCTGGGCCTAAGTATTTACGTGGGTCAAACTCAGCTGGTTTTTCTGCGAATACCTTGCGGATAGCAGCAGTCATAGCCAAACGGCTATCAGAGTCGATGTTGATTTTACATACAGACGACTTAGCAGCTTTGCGCAATTCTTCTTCAGGAATACCGATAGCAGCTTTCAAAGCACCACCGTTGGCATTGATGATTTCTACCTCTTCTTGTGGAACTGAAGAAGAACCGTGAAGAACGATAGGGAAACCTGGAAGCTCTTTCATTACACCATCCAACACGTCGAACGCCAAAGGAGGAGGAACCAAACGGCCAGTAGCTGGATCTACGTGGCATTGTTCTGGAGTAAACTTGAATGCACCGTGAGAAGTACCAATTGAGATAGCCAAGCTGTCGCAACCTGTTTTTGTCACGAAGTCTACAACTTCAGCTGGGTCAGTATATGTGTGGTGGTCAGAAGACACTTCATCTTCAACACCTGCCAACACTCCAAGCTCACCTTCTACAGTTACATCAAATTGGTGAGCATAGTCAACTACTTTCTTAGTAAGAGCTACGTTTTCTTCGTAAGGAAGATGAGAGCCATCAATCATTACAGAAGAAAATCCCATATCGATACAAGACTTACAAGTTTCGAAAGAGTCACCGTGGTCTAAGTGAAGTACTATTTCAGGATTTTTGCATCCCAATTCTTTAGCATAAGCCACAGCACCTTCTGCCATATAGCGAAGCAAAGTTTGGTTTGCGTATTGACGAGCACCTTTAGATACTTGAAGAATCACCGGAGATTTAGTTTCAACAGCAGCTTTAACGATGGCTTGCAATTGCTCCATATTGTTAAAGTTGAAAGCAGGGATAGCATATCCACCTTCCATAGCCTTTTTGAACATTTCTTTGGTGTTTACAAGGCCTAAGTCTTTGTAGTTAATCATTTTGTTTAAAGTTTATTGTTAGTAAATAAAATTCTACGCAAAAGTATATATTATCGATTTAATAAAAAACCAAAGCGTAAGAAATATATGGATTTTAAACTACATTTCATCTCAAATATTAACTACTGACTAACATTTATTAGTTATTTGTAATCTCGATGTAGCAAAGCGTGTTTTTTTACTTACGCAAATAAATAATTGTAGGCAGGTGGTCACTATATCCATTAAGCCACTTTTTACCAGCGTGAGTCCTCAACGGCGCACCCTTGTATTGTCCCTCTTGTTCAAACAGATATTCGCGCATAAACACTTCGCTATCATCATATTTCAGTCCCTTGCCACTAAGCATATTGGGCGATACCAATATTTGATCGAACAAGTTCCATTTACCACGATATAGCAATGTACCTACCCCTTTGTCTTCGAGCACTTCCCAAAACGGGCTATATAAATCACTATGACCTACCTCGTTGGGGTATTTTTTTGCACCAAGCGTCAGCATACTGTTGTCCATTGGATCGTCGTTCATATCGCCCATTACCACTATTTTCAGTTTTTTGTCGGTACGTTGCAATGAGTCGACCAAGGCACGAACCTGACGCGCCGAATGAATACGCACAGGTTCTTTGGCTCCACGTGAAGGCCAGTGATTGACAATGAAACACACCTTGTCGCCAGCCAACTTTCCATTCACTATCAAAAAACCACGAGTGACGTGTACCATATCTCCTTCAAATGGTTCGGAAAGAACCAGTTGGCTCGATGTAACCTCGTATTGTTTGGGGTCGTAGAGCAATGCACAGTCAATACCTCTTTTGTCTGGCCCTTCGTAATGTACGATTTCATATCCCGAAGGCAACAAAGCTGGTTGGCTCACCAAATCATCGAGTACACGACGATTTTCAATCTCGGCAACACCAATTACAGCTGGGCCTTCCTCTATTCTATCACGCGAAAACTCACTCATTACTTTCGACATATTGGTTAGCTTTGAGAGATATTTTTCTGTATTCCATTCTTTAGATCCATCGGGCAGATATTCGTAATCGTTTTTACCTGCATCATGAATCGTATCGAACAGGTTTTCGAGATTATAGAAAGCCACGCTATACAGTTTGGACTTGCGTGGACGTGCTTGCACTATCATTACAAGCATCAACAGATTCAATACAAAAATCAGTTTTTTCATTGGTTGCGGTATTATCGTTTACACATTTATATATATAGCATCTTACCAAACAGTGATTCACCACCTACATCAATATCACTCACTAACAATCGTCGAACGACATATCAACAGAAGTTTGATAGACAATATATGGCTTGCATATAAGATATGCTTTGATTTATAAAAGACAGATCATAGACACATAACCGCACAAAACTATCAAATAAAAAAACAGCAAGTAACAAAATTGAGTGAAAAATAGTGTGTTAGATTATTTTTTTCACTATTTTTTTTCTATTTCTGAATGAATAGCATTATCTTTGCAACCTGAAAAGTGACCATTACACTATTCTTACCAAATAGTACAAGATATAATAATTAAAAAACAAATACTGAAATGAAAAAGGATCTTCATCCAGCATCATACCGTCCGGTAGTATTCAAAGATATGTCAAATGGTGATATGTTTTTGTCTCAATCAACTGTTAATACAAAAGAAACAATTGAATTTGAAGGTGAAACTTATCCATTGGTAAAAATTGAAATCTCTAACACTTCTCACCCTTTCTACACTGGTAAATCTACATTGGTAGATACAGCAGGACGTGTTGACAAGTTCATGAGCCGTTACGGTAACCGTAAAAAATAAGCATTACTCCAGAAGTAACTGCAAAAAGAATGGGTATTTCCAAAACTGGAAATGCCCATTCTTTTTTTGTAATTGTCATACCTCTTTCTTTTCTAATAAAGAATCCACCCTTCAAAAACAAGTTTCAACAGGGTGGATTTATCTACAAACAATTCAATTAAAAAAAGATTCTATATTTTATCGCACAAACTTACAAGTTTGGATAGTGCCATCACTCATTATAATACGAGCTATGTAACTACCAGAATTAAGCACCGAAAGACTTACCACATTGGTGTTCACATCTTGCTTTGCCAGCACACCATTAATGGAGAATACTTCAACAAGTGCAGCATCGCCATCAATCTCCAGTTCATCGAAAGCTGCATTGTAATACACCTTCACTTTATCCACCAGTTTATTATCTTCAATCCCCGTTGAAACTTCAGCTTTGAAGTTGGTATACAATTTATATCCATGAGCAGGAACAGACACCGACTGCGCTTGAGTAGTAGAAGTGACAGCAAGTGTTTCATCTTCGTTCATATACTCATACCAAGTACCTGTTTTGGGGAAGGTAGTAGAGAAATGGCTCGAAGTAGCTGTAAAATTACCAACCACCACAAATGCCTTATCGCCATAAGAGCTATTGATAAAACGACCGTTGTTCCAATAACTCGCAGTAGCTCTCCAACTAAAAGTAGCTTCCGAAGAGAAGAGTTCGGGATAAGCATTTCTCAACGCAATCAAGCTGGCATAAGTATCATACAATTCTTTACGTTCTGTCACATCATAGTAATTCCAAAGCACGGGCTTCTCACCAGTTCTACCATTTTGGTCGATAGAAATATCATACCCCAACTCACCAAACTGCCAAATCATCTTAGGACCAGGCACCGTGAAGAAAAATGCAGCATTTACAGCCGCTTGCTTCATCTGGTTAGCGAGGTTACCTTTAATAGCGGTAGTTCCATAGGTTTTGGCTTTGAATGTTGTACGTTCTTCATCGTGACTTTCCATATAGCCCACCAAACTACCATTGGGCATAGTAGAGCCAGCCGCATAAATGTGGTTGAATCCACTCTCACTACTCCATCCCATTGCCGACTGACAATAAGCGTGGTTTGCATTGCGCCAAAGCATAATACCAGCTTCGCCCAACTCTTTCTCTTCGGATGTGCCGTTGGTGAGATGTTCGAAAATGATATACGACTCCGGGTCGCGTTTCCAAACCTCGTTGGACATACGTTTCAAATTGGCAATACGAGCAGCATCGTAAGCATCTGCCCATCCTGTATGAGCTGTATTAGAGAATCCTTTGGTAAAATCGTAACGGAATCCGTCAATTTTATACTCATCAATCCAAAAGCCAGCCACACTATCTACCAATGCTTTGGTATAGTCACTTTCGTGATTAAAATCATATCCCCATTGCAAATCTGAATTGGCAATATTAGAATCTTGATTATACCACGGGTTGTCTTTAGATGGCCTACCATCACTATCACGATAAAGCAGATAGAAAGGAGACTGTCCAAAGCTATGATTCAGCACTAAATCTACAATAACTGCCATACCATTGGCGTGGCAAGCATCGACAAAAGCTTTTAAATCATTTTTAGTGCCATAATATTTATCGGGTGCAAAATAAAATGCTGGATTATATCCCCAGCTACTGTTGCCTTCAAACTCGTTGACTGGCATTAGTTCGATAGCATTCACACCAAGCTCTTTCAAGTAAGAAAGTTTCTCCATTGCCGCTTTATAGGAGTGCTCGCTTGTAAAGTCTCGGATAAGCATTTCATAAATCACCAGTTGCGATTTGTCGGGTTTGGCAAAGTTGGCCACTTGCCATTGATAAGGAATTTGCCCTGTTTGAAGAACAGAAACAATACCTTCGGTTTTACCCACAGGGTAGCTCTTGAGATTGGGATATACCGATTGAGGTATGTAGGAGTCATTCCACGGATCGAGCACTTTTTCTGTGTAAGGGTCGGCGATAAAAATCGTTTGGTCTACTACATATTGAAAGGCGTACTCTTTTCCCTTTTCAAGACCTTTCAGCGCAATCCAAAAATATTCACCATCTTTTTTAAGCTGATATTCGGGCGTGTATTGCCAGTCATTAAAATCGCCTATCACATACACACTCTTTTTGCCAGGAGCTTGAAGCACCAATATAGCCTCTGTATCATTGGGGTAGTTGATACCCGGACGAGCACCCTCAGGACGTGCGGCCTCAACAGTTTGTCCCAGCACACTTACCACCATTGTTGTCTCCTCGATTGCGCCATTTGCCGTAGCAGTAGCTTTCAAAGAGATGTTGCCAGTTGTGTTGAAAGTATAACTTGCCGACAACTTGTCTACTCCATTTTGCGAAGCAATCTCCTCATCTCCTACAAACAATTTCATATCGGCAGTTGCAGACGATGCAGCTTTGAGCACCACCGTTTCTCCACTATTAAACACCGTAGTTGTAGGTTCTTCAAATCGCACAGTCAGCCCCGCTTCGTAAATTGAAACAAAAATGTCTTTATTTCCTGTATCTTTACCTTCTTTACTATTGTCTTTACTTCTAAACACAAAAGCAAGTTGAAGAACATTTTCAGTAGCAGGCACTCCATAATATGTACGAATATCGGGCGTAATATCAAGTTGCCATTTATCATTACCCAAAGAGGTAAGTTTATACTTCTCGGCATTGTTACCCCACGTTGGCGCATACTTCCAATCACTATTACTTGCACTTTTGTCTGTTATCACTCCAGTGTGAGCATATACCTCACCCGTAAAGCCTTTCAATCCGCCATTTCCTTGTGTCGCATCAAAAACAATAGAGACAACACCCTCCATCGTAGGAAATGTTGGCTCTGTGACAATGATTTGCGCTCTTAGAAAAAAGAGATTTAGAGCGAGTAGAATAAAAAAAGAAAATAATCTTCTCATAAATTTTGTGTTTTTGTAAACAAGGGTCATCTAAAAGAGCTTAGATGACCCTTGTTGATATTAAATAAATTATTATATTCTATTGAATACTTCCAGTGTTGTCTTTAAAGTCTAAAGTTACTATTTGTCCAGCAGTAGCTTGTACTCTATCTTGGTCGCCAGCTGCTCCACGATATACAATCTTACCATCGAATATCATAAATTCTGTTTGCCACCAGTCCACATTGTCCAGTTTCACACACATACGCAGTTCACCAGCATTGAGTACGGCCGATTTATAAACATCACCATCCAAAGCAAACTTATCGGCAGCTGCCAATTGGTCGCTCCATCCATTAGCGGCACATTCGCCTATCACATACGGATTTGGTTCTGAAAGAACAACCTTACTAACCACCGACTTCTTATCTGCCGACAAAGAGCATTGTATCCACACCAAATAATAACCTGTTGTAGCTATTACCAAATTTTCACCTCCAGCAGCATATTCTCCATAACCTCTTGGGTCTTCATTCTCTGCACCAAACTGATCGCCATTCCAATCCAAAGCACTATTGAATTTAATGCCATCACCTTCGTTAAAGTAATAAATAGCCCAGAAATTACCATCGTGCGAATGAACAGGAATCAACTCTTCAGCTTTATCCCAACTCCAATCAAACGGTGCTCCTATTATATACATTTTCTCTGGCAGTTTTGCACTCGATTCATCTTTGGCAGTACAAACGGCTTTTCCAGTAAACTTACCTGAACGAAGCTCCAGTTTCAAAGTCACTTCATAAATACCAGCATCCGAAAGCGAGAAGTTTCCTCCACCACCTTTGCACTCAGAGAACGCAGTAGTCATTGCAGCAGTTGAAGAACCGCTATTTCCCATATTAGAGTGAATGGTTACAGTTGCACCTTTGTAAGGGATAGCCATTCCCCAAGTTTGAGCATAACGGAATTTCAATTCTTTATTGTTCAGTGTCACACCCGACAGTGTCATTTCTACTGTTGAATACTTTTCGTCGAACACAGTTGATGCAAACTTCGTTTCACTACTCCAAGAGCCTGGTGTGGCATCGCCAATGATACCAAAGTCAGCTTCGACCACCGTAGCCTGATTGTCTGCATTATTGAGTACCACAAGATACAAACCATCTTTCGAAACAGTAAAAGGTGTGCCATCGGCTACTAAATCGACTGTATCATAATCGGATGCCACCGAAGCACCTTTGCCATAGCTAACTTGATTGCCTTCATTATCTACCTTCAGAATATTGAAACCAGAACCAGCCTTCAACCAAGTGTAGATACTCAATACATCATTCACATCATCCGAACCATCCAATGCAGCGCGAGTGAATGCAGAGGCAGAGGCAGCTGCACTATATATGGTAGCATCGCCAGTAATATAAGAGCCTGGTTGCACATCATCCAAAATCACCCAATTGTCATTATCTTTACAGCTACTACCTATTACAATCAGCAACAGAGCAGCAGATAAGTATTTCAATACATTTTTCATAATCATACGTTTTTAATTAAGGTCAATATCCAGGGTTTTGTGTTAGTTTCGTGTTAACGCTCAACAATCTATCATCAATTGGGAATACAATAGTATAACCTGTATTTTCATTAGGCAATTGAGGACGATCGGTGTAGGCAGCCGTAAATGTACCAAAACGAATCATATCTTGACGGCGATGTCCCTCCCAAGCAAGCTCTCTCATACGTTCCGCAAGAATATCAGTCAACCCTACATTACTAAGAGAAGGAGCACCAACACGCGCACGAACTTGATTCAACTCGCTGGAGCCATCTTGCCCATTGCGTACTTTGGCTTCACTCACCATCAACAGCACATCGGCATATCGATACATCACTATATCGTTGCTTTGCAATTTACCATCGTTGGTAGCCGCAGCATCCAATTCGTATTTAAACATACGTGCGCCAGCTGTTTTTTCGTATTGGTCGCCAGATAAATCCAACTTGATGGCTTCGGGAACATATACCAACTCTTGTCCATCATCCAATTTCACAGGCGTTCCGTCTGGTCCCGGAACTGTGCCTGCATAATAACTTAATTCAAAACGTGGGTCTTGCGATGAGGTGTTGTATCCAAAAGCTGTCAAAACTTCACTTGTTGCACTCGAACCATTCCAACCACCTTGTCCATAAGCCAAACCTTGATTGTAGTGACGAGAACGAATCAAATAGTAAAACTCGTTGGTATAAAGTGTTGGATCCATCGGAATGATAAAGATATTCTCTTTAGATGTTTCGTTTTTTATTGAGAAATTGGCAGCAAAGCTCGATTCCAGTTCATAGCCTAAATCGGTGATTTTGTTACAATAGGCCACTGTCGCTTCCCAAGCATTCATCGATTGTCCATCAATTGTAAATAGAACGTCTTTTCCATCTACTTTATTGCCACTTGTCCAGTTGCTATTAGTATATATTTCAGCATTTAAAGCTAATTTAGCCAATAGATAATAAGCCACAGGCTGAGTAACACGTCCATAATATTCACCCGACAGATTACTATGAGCAGTGCTCAAATCACCCACAGTCTCTTGCAATTCTTTCACTACAAAGTCAAATATCGCCTTTCTTTCCGATTGCACCACGTCTTCCATCTTTGTATCAGAAGAGACTACCAATGGCACTCTTCCAAACAAATCGAGTAGGTAGTAATAGTACATTGCACGGAAAGCACGTACTTCGGCTATATAGGGAGGAATAGCAGTGTTGCTTGGGTTAGCATCCAAAATAGATTGCATCTTGTCGATGGAAGAGTTGGCCAACACAATTACACGATACAAGTAATTCCAAGAATTATAAATCAAATCGTTGTGTTCGCCCCAGTTGTGAAGGTACAAATTATACCACAGTCCACCATCATACCAGTCACCACCACGAATAGGAATCATTGCCTCATCGGTAGTAAATGTATTCAAGTCGTATATACCGCGGTCGGTTCCTTGCAGACCACTTCCACCACCATTGGCTCCCACCTGCGAATAGAGCGACGCTACCGCTGTGAGGTATACCAACATAGGAGTTTCATAGGCTTGCTCTTCTGTAATTTGATCTTGGGGGTTCTCTTCCAAAAATGCACTACAGGAAGAGAATATAAGAGTCATTGCTGCAAGCAGCATGCTGTAAATACCATATTTTTTCATAATTGCATTCTTTTAAAAGTTAACACTAAGACCTAATGAGTAAGTGCGAGACAATGGGTAGAAACGTTTGTCATCCATACCCAGTGTACCATCTACTATCGAACTGTTTATCATTGGAGACAAACCCGAGTAGCCTGTAATAGTAGCCAAGTTGTTTACAGAGAAAGAAACGCGCAAACCTTTTAAGTATTTCAGTTTTTGACAATTCAAGTTCCAACCCACTGTCACGTAGTCGAAGTGTAAGTAATCACCTTTTTCGAGCCAGTAATCTGTCACGGTTTGGTCGGTGATGTTTTGTGCTGGTGCCTTGCTCAACACATTGTAGGTAGGATATTGGCTCATATTCATATAAGTCAAAGAAGTACCATTGTAGATTTTATGCCCAAACGCTCCATTCATTTGTACCTGAATATCAAACTCTTTCCAACGGAAGCTGATATTTGCACCCAACAGGGTTTTTGGCATCGCTTGTCCACCAATCTTTCTTTCACCATCGTCTGTCACGTTGTAGGTATAGTCGCCAAAGCCATTGTTCACCAAGCCATTGCTATGTGGCATATAGAAAATACCCACGGGTTGACCTACTGTTTGATAAACCACTTGATTGGCACCACCGATAAAGCCTGCACCATTCATAGCAGCCAATACCATATACTCATCAGTCGTCATATCTTCGCCCATATACTTTCCTTCCAAAGACAACAATTTATTCTTTTGGAAAGCCAAGTTCAAATTGATGCCCAGTTCCATATCTTTGGTTTTCAAAGGAATCAATCCAATGCCAAGTTCCACACCTGTGTTGCGCATAGAACCTAAGTTAGCAAGCAACTTATCGAATGCAAAAGGAGGCACTTTTACCGAATAGTAATAAAGCATATCGGTAGTTTTTGAGTTGTAATAGTCGAAAGTCAGCGTGAAGCGTTCGTCTAAGAATCCCAAATCAAAACCTATATCGAAAGTTTTTTTCACTTCCCATTTCAAATCGGGGTTGTAGTTTTGCACAATGTTGGTAGTCACGTAGGGCAAACCATTCACCGTGGTAGTCCCATTAGGGGCCATCAACAAGAGTGAGTTGTATGCACTAATAGCATCTTGATTACCAGCCCATCCATACCCTGCTCTAATCTTCAGGTTGCTGATAAAATCAACATCTTTCAAGAAATCCTCTTCTTTTACTACCCACGCCAAAGATGCTGATGGGAAAAATGCCCACTTATTGTTTGCACCAATTTTAGATGAAGCATCGGTACGAGCATTTATGGTGGCGATGTATTTATCGTCGTAAGAGTAATTGAAGCGTCCCATAAACGAAACCAAGCTCGACGTGTTGTAATACGAACCCATATCGCCCCATCTGAGCACAGCACCTGCTGCCAAGTTGTTGTAACCAAATGCGTCGGTACTGAAACCACGTGCAATTGCACTAAAGCCCGTATTTATCAATCGTTGCACCTCACCCAAACCAAGCACATTGATGTAGTTTTTACCAATTGCTTTTTTGTAGGTAAGCATTGCATTCCCCAGCAAAGCTTGCGATTTGTTATCACCACGATAAGCCTCGCCACGGCTACCTTGCCCCGCTTTGATTGTCATTGGAACGTATTTCTTATTCTCTTTTACATTATAGGTATACGACCCGAACACACTCAGCTTCAAATCTTCAAGAATAGAATAAGTCACTCGTGCATTGGCATTGATGTAAGCATTTGTTTCACGATCGTTTATTTCCAAACGTCCCAATGGGTTTTGTACTTCATTGGCATTGGCATTTTCGTCCCACTGTCCTTCGGCGTTTTTATGATTGGGGAAGGTAGGATTGAAAGAAGCAGCCGAGTAGAATGTCTTTTGGTGGTCGTTCACATACTGATTTTGCTTATACGAACCAAACATACCAAACTCCAACTTCAGTTTGTTATTGAACATATTCTGCATAGCATTTACCTTGGCTGTGTAGTTGCGCATTGAGTTATCTTTAATGATACCTTTTTGATCGACAACACCAATAGACACACGATAGTTAGAGTCTTCTGTACCATTAGAGAAAGATACACGATGATTTTGAGTATAACCTGTGCGTTGCAATGCTTTGATAAAATTAGTGCTCGAACCCATATCCAAAATAGAGATACCACGTTCTTGTGCCACGCTTCTGTAATCGGCCGCACTTAGCATTTCCAAGTTTTTATAAACGGTTTCGATACCAAAATTACCATCGTAACTAAGTGTTTTCACACCGCTTTTTCCTTTTAAAGTAGTCACCACAATCACACCCGAAGCACCACGCGAACCATACTGTGCAGTTTCCGAAGCGTCTTTCAAAATCGTGAAGTTTTCAATATCCGAAGGTGAAATAGCGTTCAGCATACCCAAATCGCCAAACACACCATCAATTATCACCAATGGGTCGTTTCCACCGGTAAGCGATGTAGTACCACGCACACGGATAGAGGGAGCAGCAGTGGGGTCACCACCTACTTTCTGAATGTTCACACCCGCTACTTTGCCTTTGAGGGCACCAAGTGGGTCTACCACTACGCCAGAGTTCATTTCTTCGCGCCCCACTTTTTGCACAGCACCCGAAATGGTGCGTTGGCTACCTGTGGCGTAACCGATGACTACTACATCATCTATTACTTGCGAATCTTCTTGCATTATCACATTCACCACCGGAGCGGCTTTCACGTCCATCGTGGTGTAGCCCACGAAACTAATTGAGAGAGTAGAGCCTTGCGGCGCGTTTAGGTTAAAGTTTCCATCGAGGTCGGTAATGGTACCTACCGTTGTTCCCTCGATCATAACATTTGCGCCAATAATTGGCTCTCCAGAAGCATCTTTTACATTTCCCTTAACAGAGATTTCTTGCGCATAAGCTCCTAACGACAAGAATAGCCCGAATAATACAGGCAGAATCAATTGAGTGATTCTAAGATTAACTTGCTTCATTCATTCAAAATATTAAAGTTAACAATATTAATAATAAATATAATTTCTATGTCATAATCAAAAACTGAACTCACATAGAAATGTTCTTATCAATATGGCAAAAATAGAGTTATTAACATTAGATCGGAAGAGCACACGTCTGAACTCCAGTCACGAGATTCCATCTC
>CAMTPA010000011.1 GCA_947074275.1 uncultured Bacteroides sp. | reverse complement strand
TTTCGTAAGTATACATTTTGGGGTGCAAAAATACGAATAAAAATTGAATAATCAACGCATCAAGTGTTTTTTTTCATTTTTAAGACTTCTATTACTCAGCACAGTAGCTCTTTTTTGTTTCTACACGATTTCAAACAAAGCCACAAGCCCAAACCATCGCAAACACCACAAGCCGTTTTGCACCTTTCCCCATACACTTCAAATCAAGAAAGCGACACTACGCTTCGCCTTTTATCGGCATACGCGACACCAACTCTTCGCCCGGCAAACGAATTGCGCCAAACGCACGTTCGTATTTATCAATGTTGTCTTGCAAAGCGTGAAGCAGACGTTTGGCGTGCTCGGGAGCCACAATAACACGCGATTTCACATTGGCTTTGGGCACACCGGGAACCACGCGTATAAAATCGAGCACAAACTCAGAGCTGGAATGGGTAATCACAGCAAGGTTTGAGTAAACGCCTTGTGCCACATCTTCCTTCAATTCAATCTGCAATTGGTTTTCACCGTTTCTATTTTCCATAACTTTCTTGTTTTATAGTTTATTTCACTGCCACAAATGTACAAATTAAAAAAGAGAGCACAAGCCATCACGACCTATACTCTCTACTATTCTCAAATGGGCATTCGAGATATTAAATTCCGTATTTTGAATTTGACAAATGAACCAAAACGCCATATTACCATAAACCACTCATTATCAAGCTATTTTCAAGCGAGTTTTTCTAAACTGGTAGATAGGCCTTGCCAGCGTGGTAGATAGGACTTGCCAGCACGCTGGATAGGCCTTGCCACCAAACGACAAATACACATTAAAAAACGAACCATTGCGACATCTCATCGCCACAACCTACATCTACAATTAGTGTATAAGTTAGTTTATGTTTGCAAATATACCTCTTTTGTCATAAACACCCATATATTATGACAGCAAAAACACACTTCACCATCAAAAAACACTCCTCTGCAAAAGCAGGCAGACAAGCAAACTATTTTAGCGGCACTACAAAAGGAACAACCGAGTTGTAGCAGCTTTTTCCATCAACATTTCCACCTCGAAAGCAGATGTTGCCAGAAATATCTCCCTCTACGTTCACCACTATTTCTTTGGCAGGTGCATCGAATGTCACATCGTCAAATAGAACATTTTGCCCATCGAGTATATTAATTTCATTTTCAATACACTCCACAGCAACCTTACGTATCGTAAAGCCTTCGGCATCGTTCAGCGCACCAATCAGTCTATTACATTTCACCACGCCGTTTTCTACCAGCACATTGCTAAAGGGGATTTCGGGGATGCCATTTGCCGTGAAAAACTCGTTCGAGCTTTCCACCACGAAGTCTTTTATAATGATGTTTTTGATTTCGGGTGTGAGCGGGCCAATTTCGCGAGCAGGCTTGCGTTCGGCAAGTTCGCCCATATAAAAAGGAGTGCCGAGCAAATCCCAAGTGAACGCCTTGTTTACATCCACCATCCGTATCCGCTCAAAGATGTTGTTGTCGCTACCACCACCTCGGTTGCGACGAGTTTTGTAGCGGATGCCTGTGCGTGTGCCCACAAACACGCAATCGTGCGAGTAGACATTGTTCACACCGCCTGCCGTTTCGCTGCCGATGGTGATTCCTCCATGCCCGTGTAGTGCCAACGAATGACGAATCACTACATTTTCGGTGGGCTTTTCCACACGCAACCCATCTTCTGCCCTGCCCGCCTTGAGCGTATAGCAATCGTCGCCACAATTGAGCGTGCAGTACTCTATCAGCACATTGCGCGACGATTCAATGTCGATGCCGTCTCCACTGGGCACCTCGGTAGAGTGAATCGTTACACCTCTTATTATTACGTTTTCGCAATAGATAGGCACCACATTCCAATGAGCACTTCGGCGCAGCGTCACCCCTTCGATGAGCACGTTGGTGCAGTTGATAGGTGATATGCTTTTAGGACGATAGAAAATGCGACCATCCACACCGTCGCAGATACGCAGTTCCACAGGCATATCGGCAGGAATATCTTTTTCTACTACCGAAGGGCCATTGGGGCGTTGTCGTATCTCGGCTTCTAAAGGAGGCCCCCAAATGGTGCCTTTGCCCGTGACGGCGATGTTGTTCTCACCATTGGCATAGATAAAAGCAGCGGCGCCCATCACTTCAATCCCTTCGTGTCGGTTGAACACAGCAGGCAGATAATCTTCGGCTATCCCCGAAAACTCCACCTCCGCCCCCTCGGCAAAGTGCAGGTTGACGTTGCTTTTCAATACAATTCGGTTTGATTTCCAGTAGCCGCGCGGAATGAGCACAGTGCCACCACCCTGCTGGCTCACCTCTTCTATCGCCTCATTCACCAAATCGGAAATCGCCACTTCGGGCTGAATGCCACGAGCGGCCATATTTACTACTAAATCGGGGAAGATAGGACGAGTCAATTGCGGCATATCAAACGGTGCTCCTTTTATGGGAGCAATATCGGCAGGCATAGCGTGTGCGCCTACCTCGCTTGCACAAGGAATGTGTACAGGAACTTGAGCGCACTGTGCCAATAGGCCAACCGCAAGCAGAGAAAGAGTCCACTTGAGCGCATAGGAAAGTTTTCTTTTCATTAAAATTGTTCTAATCGGTTTACACCAAGAAGACGAATGAAAAGCCTATTTGTAACTACTGATTTGCGAATGAGGCTGTTTAGAAATAGGAGATTTCGCGAGCGTACACCACCGTCGGTTCATCCTTGAAACTGATAAGAGACTGCACCCAGTTGCCCTCCTCGTCGTATTGATAGGCTATGGTGTATGTTCCCATCCGATGCTTGATGCCGGGAGGCATACCCTGAGAGCCAAACAGTTCGGCAAGCAGCTCCATTCCACGATGGTTGTCCAGCACAGCTTGCGCCATCACCACATCGCCTTGCTCATTGTAAGCGTAATTGCTCGAACCCACAACCTGCTTTTGCGAGTTGCACTCCACCACGCTCACCACTTTTCCTTCATTGTTGTATTGATACACGTAGCGTTTCTTCAGTTTGCCACGCTGCTTGTAATGCTCGATAGCAACGGGTAGTCCTTCGGGGGAATATTCTACTTGATAATAATTGCCACCGATGCGTGGCAAAAACGATTCACGCAGGCGAATAAGTTGGTGGTTGTCGTTGTAATAGTAGTTTTTCACCGTGAGCGGCACTGCACCAATGTACCATTTTGAGCTTAAAGGTTTTCCTTGTGCGTCGAACTCTACGTTGCGAGTATTGAGCAGTTCGCCACTCATATTATACATATAGTCGGTGGCCTTTTCCATACGCTTGCGTGTGCGCCCGTAGTCAAATGTGGTGCGTTGCGAGTAGCCACCTGCCAAGTTCACATCCGATGCTTCAATCACCCTGCCCTGTATGCTAAAGCTCAACGTGTAGTTTTGCGCATTGAGCATTTTGTTCTTACCTTCGGTCACCCCCTCTTCGCTCACAAAGGGTTTGTTGCAAGTTTGGGTCATCGTGCGCACGCTGCCCCTCACTCCATAGTCTGCACGGGTGCTTCCGAAGGGTGACTGTGCCGACACTTGCGACACACACGTCACAGCCCACAGCGCAAGAGAGAAGATATATTTTTTCATAAGCTTCAAATCAATCAGTAATATGCAGTTTGAGTTTTTCAATACAAAGAAACGGTTTTTGTCATTTACAGCGAAATTATCGACCGAAAAACTACTGCAAGCAGGACAAAATAGCCCCATAATGCCCTTTTTCTTAGGTTTGTATATTAAATTGTAAAGTGCTTTTAGTGGGCGTTTATTAGGATTATTGTATTTTTGCAGTCGATTATTTGTGGCGCAGGCCTTACACGACCAATTATTTACGCCACTTTTTAGCAACAAACCAAAAACTAAAAAAAGACCGAAACAATGAGAAAAAATTTAAGTACAGCGTTCTTTCTAATTATGATTGCTACTGCAACACTTTTTACAGCGTGCGATAAGAGTGAGGATTACAAACCACCCGTTCAAGAGGCTACAACCTCTGTGTTTTTTGCAATAAGCAATTGCTATCAAGCCACCGAATTTGTAGACCTTGTGCTGACCTACACCGACCTCGAAGGTAAGTCGGCATCAGTAACTATCACCCAAACGCCCTACGAGTTGAGATTATCGCCCATCACACTGCCCTACAACCGCACCTTCACACTGACAGGTACTCGCAAAAATGGAGTAGCGGTAGATGAGAATGCGACTTACGACTTGGGATACGGAGCAGCATTGGTATACGAAGAAAAAAACGCAGATGGAAGCATCAACCGAACAGTGTATTCGCCAGAGAACAAGGGCGCTGGGAAAACCACAGACCTGAAAGGAGACAAGGTGGAAGAGTATCTTACGAAACACCTCATAGGTTCGCATAGCTACACGCTCAATGTGAAATAACCATATTATTAATCTCAAAAATAAATCGAACAATGAGAAAAAATTTAAGAAAAGCATTTTATGCACTGTTTGCAGTAGCAATAATCAGTACAACACTCACTGCTTGCAACGACAACGATGATAATATCATCATTCCTACTGAAACCACTGTTCCAATCGTTGCGTTCGGTATTGCAGATTATTATCAAGCAATCGAGTTTGTAGACCTTACATTGAGTTACACAAACGTTAAAGGCGAAAGCGTAACAGAGACTATCATAAAAACTCCTTACAAAGTTGTTCTTGCACCAGTATCTACACCATACACAGGGTCGTTCACACTGACAGCCACTCGCAAAAGCGGAGTAGAGATAGACGAAAACGCAAAATACGATGCCGGAAAAGGCGTGAGTTTAATTTACGCCCTATTGAACATTGAAACTGAAAAATACAGCAGCGTCAAAGCATCTCCTGGCAACATCGTAGAAAAAATAAGTAATGGCATTCAAGGAGACAGATTTGAAGAGTTTCTTGAAAACAACATTCTGGGTACACACGTTTTCAGCATCAGTTCGAATTAATATATAATGTGTATCAACTGAGACATTATCACAAGAAGACTTCTCGAAAAACCGAGAGGTCTTTTTTTGTATTGGCCGATGAATGTGAACAGATGATTTGCAAACTATGAACAACTTACGGGATAAATGTGAATGAATTGCAGGAGAAATGTTAATACCTGAAACACGAATCAAGCCCCCACACCCCATTTGGTAGCAAGGCCTTGCCAGCGCGGTAGGTAGGCCTTGCCAGGTCGGTAGATAGGGCTTGCCACCAAACGGGGTAGATATACTTATAAAACACACCCCGCAATTTCCCAAATCAGCAAACTCACTCTTTCAATAATTATCTCTATCTTTGCACTCATATTTAATATATTACGATAATTATACGCTGATATAACCTACAATGGAGAAGAAATTTAAGAGAACCAACGTGACCGCGGCACTTCCCTACGCCAACGGTCCTGTACACATCGGCCACTTGGCAGGTGTGTATGTGCCATCGGATATTTATGTGCGCTACTTGCGTCTGAAAAAAGAGGATGTGCTTTTTGTGGGAGGTTCGGACGAACACGGGGTGCCTATCACCATCCGCGCAAAAAAAGAGGGGGTGACTCCGCAAGACGTGGTAGACCGCTATCATTACCTCATCAAGAAGTCGTTCGAGGACTTTGGCATCTCGTTCGACGTGTATAGCCGCACCACATCGAAAACTCATCACGACACCGCTTCGGAATTTTTCCGCACGCTATACGACAAGGGCGAGTTCATCGAAAAAACCTCGGAACAATATTACGACGAAGAGGCGCATCAGTTCTTGGCCGACCGATACATCACGGGCGAATGTCCGCACTGCCACGCCGAAGGTGCTTATGGCGACCAATGCGAAAAGTGTGGAACATCGCTCAACCCCACCGACCTCATCAACCCCAAAAGTGCCATCAGCGGCAGCAAACCGGTGATGAAAGAGACCAAGCACTGGTATTTGCCACTGGACAAACACGAGGGCTGGCTGCGCCAATGGATATTGGAAGATCACAAAGAGTGGCGACCCAATGTGTATGGCCAATGCAAAAGCTGGCTCGATATGGGCTTGCAACCTCGTGCGGTGAGTCGCGACTTGGATTGGGGCATCCCTGTGCCGGTAGAAGGCGCAGAGGGCAAAGTGCTTTACGTGTGGTTCGACGCTCCCATCGGTTACATCTCGAACACCAAAGAGTTGCTGCCCGACACGTGGGAAACGTGGTGGAAAGACGAAGACACCCGTTTGCTTCACTTCATCGGCAAAGACAACATCGTGTTTCACTGCATCGTGTTTCCTGCTATGCTCAAGGCAGAGGGCAGCTACATACTACCCGACAACGTGCCGAGCAACGAGTTCTTGAACCTCGAAGGCGACAAGATTTCGACCTCGCGCAACTGGGCGGTGTGGCTTCACGAATATCTCGAAGACTTCCCCGGAAAGCAAGATGTGCTTCGCTATGTGCTCACTGCCAACGCTCCCGAAACAAAGGACAATGACTTTACTTGGAAAGACTTCCAAGCACGCAACAACAACGAGCTTGTGGCGGTGTATGGCAACTTCGTGAACCGTGCGATGGTGCTTACTCAAAAATATTTCGACGGCAAAGTGCCTGCTGCGGGCCAACTGACCGACTACGATAAAGAAACCCTGAAAGAGTTTGCCGACGTGAAAGCAGAGGTAGAGAAATTGCTCGACATCTTCAAGTTTCGCGATGCACAAAAAGAGGCGATGAACTTGGCGCGCATCGGCAACAAGTATTTGGCCGACACCGAACCGTGGAAATTGGCTAAGACCGATATGGAACGTGTGGGCACCATCCTAAACATCTCGTTGCAATTGGTGGCCAACCTCGCTATCGCTTTCGAGCCATTCTTGCCATTCAGTTCGGACAAACTCCGCCAAATGCTCAATATGCCTCACTTTGAATGGTCGCAATTGGGTAGCAGCGATTTACTGGCCGAGGGACATCAGCTCAACAAACCCGAATTGCTGTTCGAGAAAATTGAAGATGCCACCATCGAGGCACAAGTGCAACGCTTGCTCGACACGAAGAAGGCCAACGAAGAGGCCAACTATCGTGCCAACGCTATCCGCCCCAACATCGAGTTCGACGACTTCACGAAACTCGACATTCGTGTGGGAACGGTGCTTGAATGCGCCAAAGTGCCCAAAGCCGACAAGCTATTGCAATTTAAGATAGACGACGGACTGGACACCCGCACCATCGTGAGCGGCATAGCGCAGCACTACAAGCCCGAAGAACTGGTGGGAAAACAGGTGTGCTTCATAGCCAACCTCGCCCCACGCAAGCTAAAGGGCATCGTGAGCGAAGGAATGATTCTTTCGGCCGAAAACAACGATGGAAGCCTATCGGTGATTATGCCAATGAAAGAGGTGAAGCCCGGTAGCGAAGTAAAATAAAAACCTATCTTTCGGGAAGGCGGGCAGCACCTTTATTATATATAAGGTGTTGCCCCATCCCCGAAACCCCAAATGCAAGATGGCAGAATCGCTCAAGGAGAAAACGGCAAAAGGACTATTCTGGGGTGGTATGAGCAACGGCGTTCAGCAACTGCTCACCCTCCTGTTTGGCATCATACTGGCTCGGTTGCTCAATGCCACCGACTACGGTATGGTTGGGGTTCTGTCTATATTTACCGCCATAGCCGGCAGCCTGCAAGAGAGCGGTTTCACCGTGGCACTTGCCAACAAGAAGCAGGCGACCGACGAAGACTACAACGCAGTGTTCTGGTTCAGCCTCTTGATGGGCGCATCGATGTACACCATTCTCTTCTTTTGTGCTCCGCTGATAGCCCGTTTTTTCAATGCCCCCGACTTGGTGCCTCTGTCGCGTGTGGTGTTTTTAGGATTCCTCATTTCAAGCACCGGCATTGCTCACAACGCCTACCTCTTTCGCAACCTGATGGTGAAGCAAAAGGCAATGGCACAGATTCCGGCACTCATTTTGTCGGGCACGGTGGGAGTTGTTTTGGCAGCCAAAGGTTTTTCGTACTGGGGTCTTGCCACACAAACATTGGTCTACATTGCCGTAGTCAACGGATTCTTTTGGTACTTCTCGCGTTGGCGACCCTCGTGGCACATCAACTTCCACCCCATTCGAGAGATGTTTGGTTTCAGTAGCAAAATATTGGTGACGAACGTGTTTGTGCATACCAACAACAATTTGCTATCCACCATCTTGGGCCACTTCTACTCGAAAGCCGAGGTGGGAAACTACACCCAAGCCAACAAGTGGAACATTATGGGCTTCTCGCTCATAAGTGGTATGATAAGTAGCGTGGCGCAACCCGTTCTCACCCAAGCATCCGACGACAGCGAACGTCAGCGCGCCATTTTCCGAAAGATGCTTCGTTTCACGGCCTTCCTCTCTTTCCCCGCCCTTTTGGGGCTTGCCCTGATAGCACCTGAGTTCATCGTCATAGCAGTCACCAGCAAGTGGATAGCCTGTGTACCCATCTTGCAGATACTTTGCATCTGGGGTGCCTTTATGCCCATCGTCACACTCTACACCAACCTGATTATCAGCAAAGGCAAGTCGAACATCTTTATGTGGAACACCATTGCGATGAGCCTGCTGCAACTGACTGTGATGATTATCGCACACCCCTATGGCATCTACCTGATGATTCCGTTATTTGTGGGCATCAACATTGCGTGGCTTGGCGTGTGGCACATCTTCGTGTCACGGCTGATAAACCTTAGCCTTTGGAGTGCGCTCAAAGACATCGTGCCCTTTGCTGCAATAGCCTCGCTCTCTATTGCCGCCGCCTACTACCTCACCCTGCACATCGAAAACATCTACTGGCTGCTAATGGCGAAAATAGTCATTGCGGCATCCATATATACTTTGATACTGTGGGCAAGCAACGCCACCATCTTCAAAGAGAGCATCCAGTTTATCAGCCGAAGAGGTAAAAACATTTCGTGACCGATGAGTGAAAACCACAACCCTAAAATATCAATCTTTATACCCATCTACAATGGAGAGCAGTTTCTGACACGAACGCTTAACTCCATATTGGCTCAAACTTTGGAAGACTTTGAGGTGGTGTGCGTGGACGATAGTTCTACCGATGGAAGCTTCGATTTGGTGTGGCAATATGCGCAAGCCGACGCACGGATAAAACCACACCGCAAACCCAACGGCGGAAATGTGCCGCGCTCGTGGATGTATGCCCTCCCCTACCTGAATGGCCACTACACGCTATACTGCTCGCAAGACGATTTCTTCTCGCCCGATTTGTTGGAACAGCTCTACTTGCAGGCCACACGCACCGATGCTGATGCAACCATTCCGGCATTGGTACACTATCGAGGCAACAAGGATGCGCAAGTGATAAGCGGAATAGAGGGCGACACCCAACGCACACTTAGCGGCAGAGAGGCTTTCATGTTCAGTTTGGACTGGCGCATACACGCTTTTGCACTTTGGCGCACTTCGCTCATCAAGCAAGTGGGGTTCGACGACCTTGCCACCAACAGCGATGAGTATGCCACCCGTTGCTTCTTTCTGAACAGCAACAAAGTGGTGTTCAGCCAAGGTATATTCTACTACAACAAAGAGAACCCTCAGGCCATCACTGCACACATCTCGCCCAAGCGGTGGGAGTGGTGCATCACCAACGTCCGCTTGATGCGCTTGATGCAGGCACAGCAATTTAGCGCACAAGAACAAGCGTGGTTTGCCTACAAAGTGTGGGGAAACACCATCCACCTACATCGGCTCTACATCGCACACCAAGCATCGTTTGCCCAGAACGAAAAAAAGTATATACAGCAGATTCTATCGGACACCTATGCCTCTATCGACTGGCACACCATTGCCACACACCTTGCATTCAAAGGAAAGATGATTCGCCTGCTCTATGGCAATGGTTTCAAGATGAATCATCTGCTATTATCGTGCCAACAACGAATTGGAAAATAAAGAACTTGTATGGAAAAGATTCACATCGCCTTAGCTGCCGACTCCAACTACCTTGTCCCCACCACCGTGGTGCTGCACTCTATCTTTGCCAACAACGCAGATAGCCACGTGTGCATCTACTTGTTGCATCTCGAAAACACGTTGCAACCCTCCGACCTCCATTTTCTATCAGACACCACAACCCAGCTGGGCGGAACATTTCACCCCCTCGAAGTAAAGAGCAAAGAGATAGAGGGCTTCCCCGAAACACGTCACGGCAAAGCCACCTTGCTACGCCTTTGCCTGCCAACATTACTCCCACACATCGACAAACTGCTCTACTTGGATGGCGACATTGTGGTGAACGGTTCACTGAAAGAGCTTTTCAGCATCGACTTGAGCGATTTTTATTGTGCGGCAGCCCGCGACTCGGCCAGCGTGTACAATATGGGCTACCAAACGGCAATGGGAATCGGGCCTTCGCATTTCTATTTCAATGCGGGGGTGATGCTGCTCAACTTAGCTGCGTTCAGAAAGTTGGAACTTACGAGAGCTATGAATGAGTTTGTAGCCCAACACTACCAACGGATATGCGCACCCGACCAAGACTTTCTGAACCACCTATGCCAAAACAAAACTTACTACATCGAACCTCGATACAACCTGAACTTTGCACTCGAAAAAGATGTTATAAAGAAGATAGGAAGCCCGGACGAGATAGAGGCCGCAAAGAAAGAACCAATCATCGTGCATTACATCGGCAGGGTGAAACCGTGGTCGGTGCTATCTACCCACCCCAAGCGAAAACTGTGGTGGAGCTATTTGCAACAGACCTCTTTCGCCAATTATCGCCCCAAGGATGCTTGCGCTAAAAACTACCTGCGCAAATGGTACCTGCTCCTATTCAAAACCTTGGAAGGACAGCTCACCCTCGAAGCCAAAAAAAAGATGGGACGGTTGGTGCCTTCGGCCTTAAAGAAGAGTTTTAAGAAATCGTTGATGAAACCTGTATAAACTGAATCTATATGAAAGTGCTTTTTACTTTTGGAGGCGTGCCTCACTACTTGTGTACACTGCTCAACAAACTACAACAAAAAGGAGTGACGGTGACGGTGGTCACACCCCGAAAAGGAAATGTCAGCATCGGTGCAGGCGTAAAGATGGTAGACGGTGGTGAGTTCAAGCGCATCGAAGCCCACGAGAAGGTGATGCGATGGGGCAAGGTGGGCTACCCCGATTTAGCGCACATCATCCGCATAGAGCATCCCGACATAGTGGTATTGGGGTGGCCCTACTTCTTGCAATACTACTTCCAATCTACTGTGCGCAAGGAGATTCGCGACTGTGGCGCAAAGCTGATGATACGTGAGATACCTTTCCAAACACCCCCCTACGGAGAGATAAAAGAGTATTTCGCCGCACACCCGATGTATAGCGAGGGAATGGAGCTGAAAAGCAAAGGCATCGGTTTCTTTCTGCGCCAACGAATGACAGCGCACATACGCAAATATGTCTATGCACGTATGGATGCCACGCTCAACTATTCCACCGCCGCCTACGACATATTGCCCTCGTATGGGGTGCCACCCGAAAAGATTAACGTCACCTACAACACCTCCGACACCGAGTCGCTACTCCGAGAGCGCAAACGAGTGCTGACTTCCACACCCATACTGCCACCGTGCAACAAGCGCATCTTGCACATCGGCCGATTGGTGAAGTGGAAACGAGTAGACCTGCTGATAGATGCACTACCAAGTGTGCTGCTGAAACACCCCGATGCCGAGTTGGTGGTGGTGGGCAATGGACCCGAAGACAACAACTTGAAAGAGCAAGCCGACCGCTTGGGACTGACACTCAACATTCGTTTTGTAGGAGCGGTGTACACCCCCGAAGTATTAGGAGCTTATATGAACGAATCGACCGTATATGTATTGGCAGGAATGGGCGGACTATCCATCAACGATGCGATGACCTATGGTAAGCCTGTCATCTGCTCGGTGTGCGACACCACCGAACGTGACTTAGTGCACGAAGGCAAAAACGGCTTCTTCTTCGAGGAGGGCAGTGCCGAAAGTCTTGCCGAACGCATCAGCACCTTGTTCGACTCGCCTCAACTGATAGAGAGTATGGGCAAAGAGTCCGAACGCATCATTCGCGAAGAGATAAACTTAGAAACGGTGAGCGACAGGTATGTAGCAGCGTTTACAAAAATCTCCACAACCATACCCGATTGATGGTTGTGGAGATTTGTTTTTATAAGAGTTGTATCAAAGCATCAAAGTGCTTACTCTAATCTGAAACAGGACGTACTTTTCTACCATAATAGCGGTCGTTGTCACCAGCTGGAAGACGGTATTCATTGTCAAAATAAAAATGGTATGACCCATTACTATTATTCTCACATAAAGTACTCGTCCAATAATTACCATAACTATCTACGTGGCGCATCTCACTCCCAAGGCAAACACCTCCAGCAGAAAGAAATATGCTGTTGCCATTAGGCCCAATCACCTTGTAGCCACTGATGCCATTGTAAGTAGTCCATTCCCACGTACACTTCTCATTCAATTCTATCATCTCATCCAAAGTTGGTATACGCCAGCTACCACCCCACTTGATATGAGCCACGTCAAACTTGGTTCCACTGATATTGCTTCCTATATCTACATAGCCCGTTTGGTTATCATAATGTTGATAAGTATCCCAATCATACCTGTCTTTTTCTTCCAACTCGCCCCACGAATAATAAGCGCCATACTCTTCGGGAGCAGTAGCACCCACATTATAAGATGCCCATTTCACACTCAAACCCAAATCGACAGCTTTGCCTGGAGTGAGTGTAATAGAAGGATCATCGACAGTAGCAAACACGATGCTATCCACATTTTCGTGAAGAAACTCAGTGGTTGTGCCATCTTTAGCGTGAACGGTGAAACCTTGTGCTTGTGCATTGATAGCGAAGACTGACAATAATAAAGTCAAAAAAGAGATTTGTAATAAAGTAGTACGTTTCATTATTTGATAATTTTATAGGTGATGTTTTCAGTTTTCAATATATATATGCCCTTTTCGTAGGTAGAGATTGGGAAAGAAAGCGTGCCGTTGGCATCTGCTTTTCCGCTATCCATCAAGTGACCAAAAGTGGAGTAAATCCAAACCATCGAATTTGGTCTTAAGTTGGTGAAGTGCAGCGTGTTGTCGCGATACTCCATAGAGCAAGTAGACTCTTTCACTACATCGCCAAAGCCCGTAGTGGAGGTTTCCCCGAAAGTAAATTTGTGAAGGTCACTCAATGGATAGGCCACACTCACCTCATCGGTGGTCAAAAGTAGGTCGCTACCCGAATAAGACACTACAGGACGATCGCTCAAAAGATAGGCCACCTTTTCGCCGCTCTTGGTCCAAACAAACAGAGTGTTGCTGTCGGCAAACAGAGACACGGGCAATAATAGCCCCAATAGAAATAAATAAATCACAGTTTTTTTCATTCGATTATTTTTTTTGATTAATAATATGTATAAAAATTAGTCGGTGACAGGGCGAATGGAAAGACCACTACGTCGGCGACCAGCATTCGAAAGATACCAACTTGAGCTATCAAAACAAAGACAATAAGAGTTATAGCTATACCTGTCGTTCAAAGTGCCCGACCAATAAGCACCAATTGAACCACGAAAGTCTACTTCTTTACCATTACAATCTCCCGCAGCCGACAAAAAAATACAATTACCATTGATACCTGTAACCAATACGCCATTGATTCCTTTGTAAGTAACCCATTGCCAAATACACTCCTTACGTAACTCATCCATTTCACTCAAAATAGGTATGCGCCATTTACCTCCCCATTGGACACTAGCCACATCGTATTGCGTATCACTAATACTGCTACCAATATTCATATAGCCACCCGTCTGATTGTTATAATATTGATAAGTATTCTCATCGCCATAATCATCTTTCTTTTTTAACTCACCCCAAGAATACAGTTCTCCATACTCTTCGGGAGCAGTAGCACCCACATTGTAAGATGCCCATTTCACACTCAAACCCAAATCGACAGCTTTGCCAGGAGTGAGTATAATAGAAGAATCATCGACTGCTGCAAACACGATGCTATCCACTTTTTCGTGAAGGAAATAGGTAGTTGTACCATCATTAGCGTGAACGGTGAAACCTTGTGAGCGCGCATTGACAACAAAGACAAAAAACAACAAAGCCAATAGAGAGGCTCTAAATAATACAGAACTTTTCATTGATTAATAAAATTACAGATTATACATTCATTTTTCAAGAGATACACATTCGTTTCGTAAGCAGAAACAGAAAGTTTGCCACGAGCAAACAAGACACAGGGATAGAGACCCCGATAGGAGTAGATAGACGTTTTTCTCATTCGATTTATTATTTTAAAGGGTTAGCAATAAAATGCGTTCAACACCTCATTTGCAAATGTAACATATTTTACAATTAACACAAACATTATTACTATTTTTATTTATGCCTTAATTCCACAGGTACTAAATTTGTTTATAGCCGAAAATCTTGCCGAACGCATCAGCACGTTGTTCGACTCGCCTCAACTGATAGAGAGTATGGGCAAAGAGTCGGAACGCATCATTCGCGAAGAGATAAACTTAGAAACGGTGAGCGACAGGTATGTAGCAGCGTTTACAAAGACTGCATCCAATAGCCCGCTCTGACCCATTTGGTAGGTAGCTATATCTACCGACCTGGCAAGGCCTATCTACCGCGGTAGATAGGCCTTGCCAGCAAACGGTGTAGGGATACTTAGAGTGAGGGTTGTGCAAATGCCACTTTATAGCTTACTTTGCAGCGATTTACTAAAATACATAGAGCAACTCCAATAATGGATATGATAATCAGACCCACTACGCTTGCCGACCTTCGGGCGGTGATGAGCATCTATCAATATGCCCGTGAGTTTATGCAACGAAACGGCAACCCCAACCAGTGGATAAACGGGTATCCGCAAGAAGAGCTGATAAGGAGCGAAATCACTCAAGGGCATAGTTTTGTGTGCATCGATCAGGTGGGCGATGTGGTGGCTACCTTCTGCCTGCTGCGTGGCGACGACCCTACCTATGCGTATATAGAGCAAGGCGCGTGGCTCAACAGCGAACCATATGCCACCATCCATCGGCTTGCCAGCAACGGCACCTCGAAGGGTGTGACCGATAGGATAGTGGCGTGGTGTGCCAGTATCTGTCCCAACTTGCGTGCCGACACGCATAGCGACAACCTGATAATGCAAAAACTACTCGAAAGAAATGGTTTCGAGCGGTGTGGGGTGATTTATGTGAGCAACGGCACGCCACGCGTCGCTTTTCAGCGATGCGCTACTCGCTAATCTCTACTCGATTTCCTTCTGTGTCGAGCACCACGCTTTCATAGTAGCCGTCGCCAGTAGTGCGTGGCTCGCCCGCTATGGTGTATCCATCGTTGCGCAAACGTTCGGTCAGTTCATCTACTTTCTCTTTGCTGCCCACCGATATGGCAAGGTGGGTCAGCCCTTGCAGCATCTCTCTCACTTCTCTGCGCTCGATGATCGGATTGTGCATCAGCTCTATCCTTGTTTCTCCTTCGTCCAGCGATAAGAAGTAGGAGGTGAAATCTTTCTTCGGGTTATAGTACTTGTCGTTGCAAGTCATACCGAAGTAATTCATATAAAAGTGCCTAAGCTCTTCTATGTTGTTTGCCCAAATGGCGATGTGGTCTATTTTCATTGTTGTTTGGGGTTTTATTTCTTTTGATACTTAGCCACACCCATCCACGTCCATTTGTGCCAAATGCCTTCGAGTGGGCCGATGCGGTGCGAGCGTAGCCACCAATTGCTAAACCACACTTGCAGCACAAACATGGCGAGGCCTACAAACAAGCTCAATGTATTGCCCAGCACAGGGGCTAAGTTGAGTCCGAAAGGCATAAAGATGAGCGCGCCGATGTACGATTGCGACAGGTAGTTGGTCAAACTCATTCGTCCGTAGCTGAGCAGTGGCTTGCAGGTGCGCTCAAAGGGTTTCACGCTCCAATACAGTTGCACGAACGAAGCGATAAGCACTACGGTGAATGCAAATTTTTGCCACATATCCAGTGCCACTCCTGCATAGCTCCCAGACATCATTTGCGATAACTTGAAGAGTGGGGCAAACAACACCGCGCTTACGATGAGGGCATTGCGCCAAAAGCGGTTGTTGCCGTCGGTTTGTTTGAAGAGCGATGTGCGTCCTGCCAGCATACCCATCAAAAACAAGCCACCCGTCTGCCACAAGCGTCCGTTCTCGAAAGCCCACCACAGCGAAGCCTTCTGTCCCGTCCACAAGTTGGTGAGGAAGAACTCACCTAAAGTGCCGTGCTGTGTGGCCTCGCCCACTTGTCCGTAATACGCGCCATTAATCTGTGGATAGAGTGGTGTGCCTATTATCTGCTGAATCCACTCGTAGGGTTGCAGCAGCAGTATGATGGCGGTGATAAACACCGCCTTGTTGCTCCAACGCCGAGTGATGAAGAGCAGTGTGCCCATTACCACGAATAGCATCAGCACATCGCCACCCGGAAACACCAACGCATTAATCTGGGCAAAAACCACCAGCAACACCAATCGCCATAAGAAGCGATAGCCGAAGTCTTTGCCTTTTTTCTGTTGGTTATGACTTTGTATGAAGAAAGTCAGCCCAAACAGCGTGGCGAATATCGCATACGACTTGCCTGCAAACAGTGTGAATATAACCTCGTGCACACCCTTGTCGAGCAAGGTGATCCATTCGGGTTGGTTGGTGGGATAGACAAAATACATAAAGTGCTCCATACAGTGCACAAGCAAGATGGCGAAAACTGCAAATCCGCGGAGTGCGTCTACTACTTCCAATCGCTCTTTGACAATGGGTGTGGGTGAGTTTGTCATATTATTAAGTTGGTTCATATTTGTACAAATGCAAATATAAGGATTATTTGATGAATGATAGCTGTGGCTTAAATTTCCATCTCAGTTTGTAGTCTGATGTCCGATGAAGAACTACCCAGCAATAATAGGATGTTGCCTTTGTCGAGTGTCCACTGTTTGGTAGCCTCGTCCCAGTAGCACAAATCTTTCACGGGCACTTTCAATGTTATTTTTTTTGTTTCGCCGCCTTTTAGCGTCACTCTATCAAAAGCTTTCAACTCTTTGTAGGGCCACTCCACGCTGGGGTTGAGGCGATGCACGTAGAGCTGCGCCACTTCGTCGGCCTCTCTGCTGCCAGCGTTGGTCAGGTCGAAACTGATTTCGATAACTTCATTCTCGGCGTATTTCTGCTTGTTGGTTGCCAAGTTGCTATACTGAAATGGCACGTACGACAATCCGTGACCAAAAGGATACATCACGGGCACTCCTTTGGTGTCGAACCAACGGTAGCCTACCAGCGAACCTTCGGTGTAGTGCGACTCTGGCCCTTTTTTCGTCTCCTTCATATCGGCCTGCCCCTCTATGTCCAAGCGGTATTGTGTGCCGAATATGTCGCCTTGCACATCCTCCGCCTGTGGAAAGTTGCCCATCGCATAAGCAGGCGAATCTTCGAGTTTCAAAGGCAACGTGAAGGGTAGTTTTCCCGAAGGGGTTATCTTGCCATATAGGATGTCGGCCAAAGCGTTTCCGCCTTCCAAACCATTCCACCAAGCTTGCACGATGGCTGGTGAGTACTTGTTCACCTCTCTCAAATCTACCGGGCCGCCCGACACGATAACTGTGACGATGTTGGGGTTGACAGCAGCCAAAGCCTCCACAATGGCATCTTGCGACACTGGTAGCGTGATGTCTGTGCGGTCGCTTCCCTCTGTTTCGATTGACTTGTTGGTGCCGGCAAAAAACAACACCACGTCGGCATCTTTGGCTATTTCAATGGCCTCGGCAAGCATTTCGGGGTGGATGGGTTCGTCTATGGTTTGCGCCAGCATAGCGGGGTCGTATCCTCCCCAACTGGCAAACATTCCTTTAAAGTTCTTGTAGGCAGGTGCATAGGCTATCTCCATGTTGCTGTTTGCTCGGTTTTTCAGCCCTTGCAGCGGTGTCACCTCATAAGGTGTCTTCACCCCTGCGCCCATTCCGCCATTGGCAGTGGTCAGTTCGGCATTCAGCCCTATCACCGCAATCTTCCGAGTTTTGTTGGTGTCTATTGGTAGTATCGAGCCGTTGTTTTTCAGCAGCACCACCGATTTTGCAGCCACATCGTAGGCGGTTTGTTGTTGTTCGGGCATCGATGGGTTGGCTTTGTTCACCTCGCTCATGGGCATGGCATCTATGGCGAAGCGCACACGCAAGATGTTTCTTACCTTGCTGTCTACCAGTTCTTCGGCTATCTCACCGTTTTTCACGGCTTCAATCAAGCCCTTTCCCAAGTAGTCTGTTCCGGGCATCTCCACATCCAATCCGCCCAGAGCCGCTCCGATGGTGCTGTGTGTGCCTCCCCAGTCCGACACGGTGAAGCCGTTGAAGCCCCACTCGCCACGCAAGATGACGTTGTTCAGGTAGTCGTTTTCCGATCCGTAGTAGCCATTCACTTTGTTGTAGGCTGGCATCACGCTCATCGCCCCTCCCTCTTTCACGGCAGCCTCAAAGGCTTTCAGGTAGATTTCGCGCATGGGACGTTCGGCTATTATCACATCCACCGTGCCACGGTTTGTCTCTTGGTTGTTGAGCGCATAGTGTTTCAGACAAACGGCGGTTCCTGCATCTTGTGTTCCTTTGGTGTAGTCCACCGCAAGCAGTGCGTTCAGGTGTGGGTCTTCGCTTAGATACTCGTAGGTGCGTCCGCCCACGGGCAAGCGTTGTATGTTCATTGCAGGGCCCAGAATCACATCTTTGCCACGGCGACGCGCCTCGGTGCCCATCGCTTTGCCATACTGGTAGGCCAGCAGCGGCGACCACGTGGCAGCAAGTGCCGACCCCGTGGGGAAGTAGGTGGCAGAGTCGGTAGTCCACGCCAATGGGCGGAATCCCTCGCCAATCTCTTCGCGTATGCCAAAAGGCCCGTCGGTGTATCTCATCTCTTGAATGCCCAAGCGTGGAATGCCTTCGGACGACATAATGGTTTTTGCGTGTAGCATCTCTACTTTCTCTTCGAGGGTCATCCCTGCGATAATCTCATTGATTTTTTTGTCGTTTTTGGTGAGTTGCTGTTGCGCTGTTGCTGGTTGGCAACCCAAGCCGACAATTCCGAATGCCATACTCAAGATGGCGTTGCAAATGTTGAATACTTTCATCTTCTTTTCAGGTGTTATTATGTTACAGATATTAGATTCGCCTTCATCGATTGGTAGGTAGCTATATCTACCGACCTGGCAAGGCCTACCCACCGTGCTGGCAAGGCCTACCTACCAAACGGGCTACGCTATGCTACGATGGTGGCACTTCGCAAAGTAACTCACTTGCGCAGAAAATCAATATCAGATTCGTTCAAAAGAACAACACCTCTGTTCAAAAGTGGGGTATAGAATGTTAATCGAGGGGCTTTTTATCAAAATATCTACTGGGCAGCACCCCAAAATGCTTTTTGAACGATGCCGCAAAGTGCGAGGGCGAGCTAAAGCCAACCAAGTCGGCTATTGCAGCTATTTTATACTTCTCTTCCTTGAGCAAGTCTACCGAGCGGTTGAGTTTGTAGATTCTGAAAAATTCGTTGGGGGTTTTGCCAGTCAGCCCTTTTATCTTGTAGTATAGCTTGGTGCGGCTGATGCCAAGTTGTTCGGATATTTTTGTAATGTTTATCTCCGGGTTGGTCAGTTCCTCCTCCATCAATTGATAGAGCTGTTCCATCAGCTCTTTGTCTCTTGCCGATATGCCCTCTTTCACTTCGGATGGTTGGGTGGTTTTGCCAAACTGCTGTCTCACGTGTTCGCGGTTTTGCAGCAACGACCCTATCGCCGCAAAAAGGTAGTCGGGGTCGAAGGGTTTCACAATGTAAGCGTCGGCTCCCGTGTTCAGTCCCTCTATTTGGTCGCTTATGGTAGCTTTGGCCGTGAGCAGGATAAAAGGGATGTGACACGTGGCGATGTTCTCTTTCACTTGTTGGCACAGCTCTATCCCGTCCATCCCGTTCATCATAATGTCCGAGATAATCACGTCGGGGTGCTCGCTCTCTATCAGTTGGTAGCCGGTGGTGGCTTCGAGGCTCGACACCACTCTGTATCGTTGCGAAAGGATGTATCTCAGGTAGTTGATTATTTCATAATCATCGTCTATTATCAGCACGGTGGCAAGGGTGTTGTGGCTTGGGTTTGTTTCGTCACCGCCCTCTGCTGGCAGCACGTGGGTAGAGGGTGCGTGCGGCAAGGTGGTTGCACGTTCCAAGTTGGCGGCTCGCTCTTGCTCGGTGTAGGCGGTGGCCTCCATTGGCAGGGCTATGACAAAACAAGTACCATTGCCGTCGCCTCGGTTTTCGGCTTTGATAAACCCACGGTGTGCCTCCACCAGCGATTTGGTGAAATAAAGCCCGATGCCCGTGCCCCCTATCTTGCTGTTGGGGTTGACCTGCGCAAATCGCTCGAACACCACTTCCAGTTTTTCTTGGGGTATGCCGATGCCCGTGTCCGAAATGGTTATTGCGACGTAGCCTCCCGTAGCAACAGCACTCTTGCCAAATCTGCGTGCCACCTCTTCATCGGTTTGCACCTCCGCACACACCGCTATCTCCCCACCGGGTGGGGTAAACTTGAGCGCATTGGATAGCACGTTGTAGACCACCTTCTCAAACTTATCCATATCCACCCACACATCGGTAGGCTCTTGGCACGGGTGTATCGTCATTCTTATCCCCTTCTCTTTGGCTCCCACATAGAATATCTCCACAATGTCGGTCAGCAGTTGGTTTATCTCGGTGCAAACCACGCTGAGCGATAGTTTGTTGTAATCCAGTTTGTTGAAGTCCATCAGCTGCCCCACCATTTTCAGCATACGGTCGGCATTGCGCTGCACGATGGAGGGCAAGTAGCTCTGTTGGGGCGATAGCGATTCGTCACGGCACATTGTGCCTGCCGCCCCCGATATGATGGTGAGCGGAGTGCGAAACTCGTGGGATATGTTGGCAAAGAAGTCGAGGTTGCTCTTGTTCTGCTTCTCTTGCATCAACTTCTCCCGATTGGCTATTTCGGCCTCTATCTTTTTCTTGTTTTTCAGCCTGATAAGATTGAGTATGATGAGCAGCACAGCAAGCAAGGCGACTACATACACCATTTTGGCGAGTGGGTGCAGATACCACGGAGGACGAATGCCGATAGCCAGACTCACGGCTTGGGCTACGTTCTTCCCCTCGGGCGACTTGGCGCGCAGGTAGAGCGTGTGCGTGCCATAGGGCAGATTGTAGAGCGGTATGTGCGTGCCAAACAAATCTTTCCACTCGGTAGCAATTCCATCCATACGATACTGATAGTTGCGGAAGCTATTGTCGTTGTAGTCGATGGCAGCGAGGTAGAGGTTGAGGTTGTTTTGATGTGTGGGGAGCGAGATGGCGGCTTTCTTATCTTTTATATCATCCCACTCCTTTATCGCAATCACGTTCGAGTTATTGTCGGCCACGACGATGCCAAACTGGGGCGCAGCGGCCTCATCGCCCATCAAGGCGAAGTCGATAAGTCTGAACCTACGGTTTATCTCGATGATTCCCTTGTTGTGGGGCAGCAGGCAGATTTGTCCACCGTAGCCACAGTTTTCGTTGACGTTTGCCCATAGCGGCACAAAGCTTTCGGTGGTGGGGTCGTAACCAAAGAGGGTCGACTCTACAATCATCAGTATCCTGTTGTCCTCGTCCTTCACGATGCTGCCCACATATTTGCCTTCAAACTGCCCAAAGTGTACCACTTCGTTGCTGTGTCGGTTGTATCGGAACAAGCCTATGTCCGATGCGCCTATCCACAGGTTGCCCTCATCGTCTTCGCACACCGACTGAATGTACATTTGCTTGTATTTGTCCGAAAGCTTCACGTGCTTATACGTCTTGACCTGTGGGTCGATGATGACAATGCCTATATCGGTGTAGGCCACCACCACTTCGCCACTGCGCAAGGTTGTTATGTCCGACACGTGTACTTGTGTGGTGCCAGGGTTAGTTTCAAAATCGGCAAAAGCCACCACCGCTTCATCGGGCGTAGTGGCAGGCGTATGTTGCAACACCGAGTTCATTCCACCTGCCCAAATGCCTCCCTGCAAATCGGCGGTGGCATACATATAGCTCGATATGAAGTTGCCCGTGTAGGTGCGTTGGTGCTCCAGCTTCCCCTCGTCGGACACTCGATAATCGTACACGTTGTTGTCTACCGAGATGAGCAACCGTTTGCCGCAGTCGTCCCAGTGAATGTTGCACAGTTTGTTATCGCCTATGGGCAATCCGATAAGAGAGCCTAAGTGAATGGTTTCGATGGTTTTCTTGCCGATGTGATAAAGCACCAAGTTGTGCTCATCGGTGACCACGTAGATAAAACGCCCGTCGGTGGTGAGGTCTTTGGTGTTTTTCCCGTCGAGGTATTCGGTCAAGATGTAGTAAGGGTTTCCCTCACGTCTGTTGGGCGACAGTTTGAGAATCCCCTTCGAGTTGGTGCCCATCCAAATGTTATGGTTGCTGTCTTTGAACACAAACTTCGCGCCTGTGGGCTTGTCGATAAACTCGTAAGGAAACTCATAATTTTGTTCGGTAGCCAGACTATCGGTAGCCGCATTGTAGTAGAAGTGGCGATTGTGAGTGACGATGGCTATCTCTCCGTTGCCCAAGCTCGATAAGAGCGAAAGTTGCGACGTGTCTATATCGGCCACCTTGTGCGGCAGGGGCACAAATCGCTTTTGGTCGATGTCGAACATCGTGAGCTTGCTGTGCGAAGCGATGTAAATGTTGCTGCGCCCATCGAAAGCCGTTTGTATCAGTGGCACGTCCGATGGATAACTTTTGATGAAAGAGAAATTAGTGTCGTAGTGGTCGATGGAGTAGTCATTGGTGAGCCAAAGCGTGCCGTCGGGAGCTACAAAGATGTTTGGCGTGTTGGTGTTCTCGAAAGAGATGACTTTATGAAATACCCCTGCGGCAGAGTTGAACAAGAACAATCCTCGGCGAGTGGTGGCAAACAGCCGTTGCGAAGCATCCTCGAACAGCTTCACAATGTAGTTCCAGTTCTCGTCTATGGGATAGTTTTCAAAACTGTTGCTTTGGGCTACATACTTGTTGATGCCCCTTTGCGTGCCTATCCACAAGTCGCCTTGCGAGTCTGTGCAAAGCGTGTTCACCGTAGAGGAATGAATACTCCCGGGTGCATCCGAAGGCATATATTGCACATAGTTTGCTCCATCATACCGAAACAAACCGTTGCCCAGCGTGCTTATCCACAGATAGCCCAAATGATCTTCGCACATATCCGTGACGTTGGCATAGCGGGTAAGTGGCGACACTTGGGCATAACAAGTGGTAGTCTCTTCATCGCCGGGGGTACGTGTAGAACACGCCACAGGCAACAAACAGAGCAGCAGGAGTACTATCAACGTGGGATACACTTTTGCCTTCATCATTGGCTTCTTTGTTTTTCAAAGCATTTGTCAAAACAAAAGTAAGCTATAATGCTCGAATGCGGAAATATTGGGTGGGTAAATATTGGCGAGTAGCTATTACGCATATCACAATTGTGCATCACCCATCTACCAATCGAATTTCTATCTACTCCAATAGTTTTTGCTAAATCTTTTTACGTTATCAGAGTTTGCTGCATCGTATAAATTGCATATCTTTGTTTCACACTTGCAACTTTTCTTTGGACGGACAATTGTAACATCGTTGATATAACTCACTCTGAAAAATCATTTTCCGAATTTCAGTTTTGTCCAAAATTTGAAAAGTAGCAAATATAAGTTGACCTCAAAAATAAAAAATAACCCATATATGGCAAAGAAAAAAGAGGCGGTGGCCGAACCGCTCGAAAAACAGTTATGGAAAGCTGCTGATAAGTTACGCAAGAATATAGATGCGGCCGAGTACAAGCACGTTGTATTGGGCCTTATCTTTTTGAAATATATCTCTGTTTCGTTCGAAGCATTATACGAGAAGCTACTTACTGAGGTAGACGAAGGTGCCGATCCCGAAGACCGCGAAGAGTATAAAGCCGAGAATGTGTTTTTTGTACCTGCAGATGCTCGTTGGAATTTCATTGTATCGAAAGCGAAAGATCCATTGATTGGCAAAATCATTGACGATGCAATGGATGCTATCGAAAAAGAAAATGCATCGCTCAAAGGGGTATTGCCTAAAGTGTTTGCTCGTCAGAACTTAGACCCTACCAGCTTGGGTGAATTGATCGACTTGATAGGCAATAGCACCCTTTCATCACCATCAACCAATAGTGCTGACTTATTGGGGCATGTATTCGAGTATTTCTTGGGCGAATTTGCATTGGCAGAAGGTAAAAAAGGAGGCCAGTTCTACACGCCTCGTTGCGTAGTGGAGTTGTTGGTCAATATGCTCGAACCCTACAAAGGACGTGTTTTTGACCCTTGTTGTGGTAGTGGCGGTATGTTTGTGCAAAGCGAAAAGTTCGTCGAAGAGCACCAAGGACGTATCAATGACATCTCTATCTACGGGCAAGAGAGCAATCAAACTACTTGGCGTTTGTGTAAGATGAACTTGGCCATTCGTGGCATCGATGCATCGCACGTGCGCTGGAATAGCGAAGGCTCGTTCTTGAATGATGCACATCAAGACTTGAAAGCCGATTATATCATTGCTAATCCACCGTTTAACTCGAGCGATTGGAGTGGTGATCAGCTGCGCACTGATGGGCGTTGGCAATATGGCACACCTCCCACCGGCAATGCCAATTTTGCTTGGATTCAGCACTTCATTTATCACTTAACACCATCGGGTCAAGCCGGTTTTGTGTTGGCCAAAGGTGCATTGACTTCAAAAACCAGTGGCGAGGGCGAGATACGCAAAACATTGATTGAGGAAGGGTTGATAGACTGTATCGTGAACTTACCTGCCAAACTCTTTCTTAATACCCAGATACCGGCTGCCTTGTGGTTTATGAGCCGCAACCGCACCAATGGTAGTTTTCGCAATCGTGGCAAAGAGATACTTTTTATCGATGCGCGCAACATGGGGCATCTCATTAACCGTCGCACACGCGAATTGTCGCCCGAAGATATTCAGCAAATAGCCGATACTTATCATAGCTGGCGCAATGTAGATGGCGAGTATGCCGATGTAGCCGGTTTTTGTGCTTCTGTGCCAGTCGAGCGAGTAGCCGAGTTGGACTATGTATTGACTCCTGGTCGCTACGTAGGATTGCCCGATGAAGAAGATGACTTTAATTTTGCCGAGCGTTTCACTTCACTCAAAGCCGAGTTTGAAGCACAACTATTGGAAGAAGATCGCCTGAATGCATTGATTAAAGAGAATCTGAGCAAGATTAAAATCTGATAAACGATGGATATACAGCAAATTAAACAATATAAAAGTGCCTTTGATGCCATTGCAGAAGAGATACTCGACGACAATGGAAACGCAATTGAAGTGTGGTATGCACGTCAATTGCAGCAACTCTTAGGCTATGCCCGATGGGAGAATTTTTCAGTGGCTATCAATAGAGCCATTGAATCGTGTAATGTGCAGGGAAACAGTGTTGACGACCATTTTCGTGAGGTCACGAAAATGGTCCAGTTAGGTAGTGGGTCAGTTCGTGAAATATCCGATTTTATGCTATCTCGTTATGCTTGTTACTTAATTGCTCAAAATGGTGATCCTAAGAAAATAGAAATTGCTTTTGCGCAAAGCTACTTTGCTGTTCAAACTCGCAATGCCGAAATCATAGAGGAACGATTGCAGTTACTCTCTCGACTTGAAACACGCGAAAGATTGCGCTCGTCAGAGAAGCAACTAAGTCAGAATATCTATCAACGAGGGGTAGACGATAAGGGTTTCGGTCGTATTCGTTCAAAAGGCGATACTGCTTTGTTTGGTGGTGTAAGTACCGAAAATATGAAGCGTCGATTGGGTGTGAAAAGTGGCGCACTTGCCGATCATCTGCCCACTTTGACAATTGCAGCCAAAAACTTGGCTACCGAAATGACCAACTACAATGTAGAACAAAAAGACTTGCGAGGCGAACATCCTATAACAAGCGAGCATGTGCAAAACAATCATAGTGTGCGTGATATGTTGTTGCAAAGAGGTATTCAGCCTGAGAATTTGCCAGCTTCGGAAGATATAAAGAAAGTTGAACGCCGTGTTGCAAGAGAGGAGAAACAGCTTGAAAAGAAGTCGCACAAACTGCCTAAAACAAAGAATAACGAATGAAATACGGATTGACCGATAAAAATATAGAGGATTTAAAAGGTGTGCTTTCTGCCTATCAACCGATAGAGAAAGCCATTGTTTATGCCTTACCCGATACTAAAACCTGCATTGCATTGATGGGCAATGCTATTACTCTCGATGATTTGAAAGAGATTGCTAATGCTGTTAATACACTTCAATTGCCTATAAGTGTTTTGCTTTTTTCGCAGATTACTGATGAAGCTGTGCGGCGATTGGTTGAGGAAGATAGCTTGGTTTTGTTTGAGATGGAATGTGAAGAGGAAGAGTGGAAGGAGTATAAATTAGAAGATATAACATCACGGATAGGAGATGGACTTCATGGTACACCTCAATATGATGCTAATGGAGATTATTATTTTATCAATGGGAATAATTTAAACAATGGTAAAGTTGTAATAAAAGCAGATACTAAAAAAGTCTCAAAAGAAGAATTTCTAAAATATTCTAAACCTCTTTCAAATAATACAATATTGATTTCTATTAATGGAACAATAGGGAATATTGCATTTTATAAAAACGAGAAGTGTATTTTAGGTAAAAGTGCATGTTATATAAATCTATTAGACAATGTTGATAAAGTGTTTCTTTACTATGTGTTTTTTAATAGCGATTTTCAGGATTTTTTAAATAATATAGCAACTGGAACAACAATACCTAATGTTCCATTGAAAGGATTAAGGGAAGCTGTTGTAAAACTCCCTTCATTAAAGAAACAAAAACAAATTGCCAACATATTAAGCTCCTTAGATGATAAGATAGGTTTATTAAACAAGCAAAATGCCACTCTCGAAGCAATGGCAGAAACCCTCTTTAGACAATGGTTTATAGAAGGAGCAAAAGAGGATTGGGGAGAGTGTGTTATTTCTGACTTGATTGATTTTAACCCAGTTCGCAAATTGTCTAAGGGAACAGTTTCCCCTTTCTTAGAAATGTCTAATTTGAGTATCACAACTTATGCACCTACTTATTGGTATGATAGAGAATTTACTTCTGGAACCAAGTTTAAAAATGGGGATACGCTATTAGCTCGTATTACCCCTTGTTTGGAAAATGGTAAAACTGCCTATATCGACTTCTTAGGGGCAAATGAAATTGCATGGGGATCAACTGAATATATTGTAATGCGACCGAAAGATAATATACATCCATTCTTTGCTTATATTATAGCTAAATATCAAGATTTCAGAGACTATGCAGAATCTTGTATGTCTGGGTCATCAGGTCGCCAGCGTGTTGATGTTGATAATTTGAAAGGTTATGAAATAAAAATGCCAGATGATGAAACTATTACATTTTTTAATATCTTTATAGAGTCAATTGTAGGGAAGATGAAGTCTAATCACGCACAAATCCACACATTAACAAAACAACGTGACACTTTACTTCCTAAATTGATGAACAATGAACTAAAAATATAAACATTAAATCTGAAAATTATGGCAAAGAAAAAAGTATTCGTTAGTTTTGATTATGACAATGACAGACACTACAAATATTTACTTACTGCTTGGAATGCTAATTCTGATTTCGATTTTGAATTTCATGATCATACTCCTACGGAAATCCAAACCAATGATGTATCAAGAGTTAAAGCAGGGCTGACAACAAAGATTAATCAGGCAACTCATACTATAGTCTTGGTAGGTAATGAGATAAATAAACTACATAAAGATAGGTTTGCGATTGGCTATGATAATTGGCAACACTTTGAGATTGCTAAAAGTAAAGAGTCTGGAAATAAAATTGTGTACGTGAAATTGGAGATCTTTAATAAATTACCAACAAATTATTCAGGGTGCATTTATAAAACAGTTTATGGCTTTACGCAAGAAGGTATATTAAATGCTCTGAAACAGTTGTAATATGGATTCGCAAGATAATTATTATGATCATTACAAAGATTCATTTGATTTACTGAAGGGGTATCTCAAAAAACGGGATATCTTTACTGTAGTCATCTTAATCTTAGCTGCTATCCTCTTTTTGCAGATACAATCACCAAATGACGCTGAACATGTAGCTACTTCAATTATTCAGAATTATATAAATGATCTCTCTATTAATTTTAAATATGTTAACTCTATTTTGATTTTTACGTATTTGTGGATTGTAATGCAATATTATCAAATAGTGTTATTAATAGAAAGAAACTATACATATATTCATAAACTTGAAAAGACTTTATCGGAAGATGGTGTTTTTTTGATTCAACGTGAAGGCGTTAATTATTTACAATCTTATCCTTGGATGAAGTCTTTCGTAAATATAATATATAAATTATTGTTTCCGATAATGATAGCTGTAGTTGCTATTTTTAAGTTTATAATTGAATTAAAAAATAAATATGATTTTATTGTTTTTGACTCCATAATACTTGCATTAGTTTTGATTCTAACTGTTTTATACCTTTCTAATAGATTCTTTAATGAAGAATTTTTCTCAAAAGATAAATATCCACAAATGAAATGGTATTGGAGAATTCGCAAATATATTTCGGGTAATAATCAATAACTTATTACTTATATACAATAATCTACTATGAACACATTCCACGTAATAAACAAACTAATCTTAAAACAAGGAGAGCTACTTTGTTATAAACCAACAAAGCGTTCGCTTCAAAAAGCGCATTACAGACAAGGAGATTTAGATGGTGCTTGTGGTGCTTATTCTATTGTAATGGCTCTGAGTATTTGTGGCGTTTTCAACGCCGATGATATTCAATATGATAAAAAGCCATTTGACGGTAGAACTGTTGAATGGAAACTGATTAATGAGTTAAATAGTAATGGACTGTATCGAGAAGGCTTAGAATGTGAAGATTGTGAGGATATTCTATTAAAATATCACAAATACATCACTGTAGATAAATGTAGCGATGCATCGGAACTTTTCTCTTTTATCAAAGAGGAATTAGATAATAATAATCCTCTAATGGTAGATATCACTTTTAAAGGTGGTGGACATTGGATTGTCGTTGTAGGGTATATGCTTGACGATAGTGGTAAGTTAGTTAAGCTACTTACGCTCGATCCGGGTGAAGCATCGCCAACCTATGCTATGTGGAATGGTACGATTGATTTAGAGAAACTTGCTAATACACGATATCCTTATGTCTATGAAACAATGAGCATGACACAAGTAAAATTGCATAATGCTTTGTCTATTCAGTGTAAATAAAAGCAAAATACAATTTTGATTCATTAGCTTGCTTATTAAAAGATGTTCAGCCATTGCATTATTTAGTATAAAAACTTTGATATAACAAGTTTGTAGGCTATATTTGTAAGTATCATACGAATTTAACCCTTAAAATTATGATTCAAGAGTTCTCTGTAGATAATTATCTATCATTTGGAAAGAAACAAACCATCTCTTTTTTGGCTTCTGCCGATAAATCATTGGTCGATGATTTAACAATAGAGGTAAAGCCAGGCGTTAAGTTGCTAAAGATGGCAATGGTCTATGGTGCCAATGCTTCGGGCAAATCTAATTTGCTGTTGGCCATTGAATCGCTGTGGCAATTGATGTTCTTGTTCAGAAATGAAGGATCTGCCCCTGTAGCTATCTATCGGCCATTTGAGTTGCGCAGAGGTGAACCTACAAACTATGAAGTGATATTTTGGGCAAACGGACGTAAATATGAGTATAGCCTTGAAAACAATGAGTCGCATATCCTTGCCGAACAAATGACCTACACCAGCGATAAGGGGGTGCAGTCTTTGATGTATAAAAGAGTAAAGGGCGAACCGATTGTTTTTGGCAGCACCATTGATATCAAGGCAAAACAACGTGATGATCTAAATAAAGAAACGCTGAGCAATCATACGCTATTTGCTACGCTCAATAAAAAGAATTTGGATGTACCACCTGCTATTAGCGAAGTGTATGAATGGGTGAAGAGCTATATTCACGAACTGGATATCTATGATAATGAGAACTTGATTGCGGCAGAGGCTGAGAAGAATCTACTACTAAAGAATTTGATTATAGACCTGCTGTGCAAAGCCGATTTCAATATCTCCGATTTTAAATTGATCACTACTACGCTGCCCGATAATATATTGAAGCAGGTAGAAGAGGATGAAAGCATTAGTAATCAGATGCGTGAAATGTTGCTTCGTCCAAAGAATCAGATTATTTTTACTCACCAAGCTCATGAGAGCAACTACCAAATAAGTTATGGAATGGAATCGGCCGGAACAAAGGCTTATTTGCGTTTGGCTCGATTGCTATTCGACTTGAAAGAGAATGGATATATAGTGATGAAGGATGAAATAGAGGACAGTCTGCACTACGATTTGCTAATTCATTATCTCGAAACATTTATTAAATCGGGTAGCAGGTCGCAACTGATATTTACTACGCACAATCAGTTGCTATTGGATGAAAGCTGGATGATTCGCCGAGATATGGTGTGGCTTGCTGAGAAAGATAGAGCGGATGGATGCACACAGCTATATAGGGTGTCTGATATGGGGCTTCACAAGAATGTTTCACTGCTTAATGCTTATAGAATAGGAAAATTGGGTGCAAAGCCTGTGCTTGGTTCTACGATACTAATTACTGAACCATCATGAGAAAGGCTATAGCTGTGATAGGTGAGGGCATCACCGAGAAATATTATATTGAGTCGATTAAAGGGTTGAGTCCTTTTACTGTACTTCCTAAATCGCTTAATCAACGTGCCTCTAGCTTGAAAGATTTGCAGAAAGCCATTGATAAGGCTGTAGCTGATGGTTATGATGAGGTTTATTGTTTGATAGATATGGATGATAAGAGTGAAGGTAAATCGAAGCTCGATTATCAGACATTGAAATCGAAATATCACGATAAAATCATCGAGAAAAAGAAGACAGGAATCTCTTGTAAGGTGGTGTTTGTTGAAACCGAACGATGCACAGAGTTGTGGTTTCTTTATCACTTTACGAAATCGGCTATTACTAGAAAATTTAATAGCTATGATGAGCTGGAGAGAGAACTTAGAAAGCATCGACCAAACTATGAGAAGAAAGATGCGTACTTTAAATCGATTGGCGGTTTGCATCATGAAATGACAGTTAAGCGTGCTCCACAAGGCTCGCTTGCGAATGCCATTAGCAATGCAAAAGCATCTATAAAAAGCAAAGAGGCCGACGAGAGGTTGCATACTTATAGTGAAATGCATAAGCTCTTTGAGGCATTAGGTATTTCAGAATAAAAGCATTATCTTTGAAATATGACAAAGTTAACCGAAACACACATAGAAAATTACGCCATCGAGCTATTTGAACAGTTGGGTTATACTTATATCTATGCACCCGATATAGCCCCTGATGGTATAAATCCTAAACGAAAATCGTTTGAAGAGGTAGTACTAGCCGATGATTTGCTAAAGGCAGTTCGACGCATTAACTCCTCATTGCCTGTGCATGTTTGCGAAGAAGCGGTAAAGACTGTGCTACGCATTGCCTCACCCGATACATTGGCAAATAATGAAGAGTTTCATCGATTGCTTACAGAAGGTGTTCCGGTTACTATTCACAAGGAGGGTGATGAACGAGGCGAAAGGGTGTGGCTCGTAGACTTCAATCATCCAAGAAACAATGATTTTGTAGTTGCCAATCAATTTACCATTATTGAGAATGGGCACAATAAACGTCCCGATGTTATCTTGTTTGTTAATGGTTTGCCCTTGGTGCTTATCGAACTAAAGAATGCTGCCGATGAGAATGCTACGATACAGAGTGCTTATCGACAAATAGAAACCTATAAGCAGGCCATTCCTTCGTTGTTCAACTACAATGAATTGGTGATTATATCGGATGGATTGGAAGCGCGTGCTGGCTCTTTGTCGGCTGGGTTTAGCAGATATATGGCATGGAAAACCGAAGATGGTAAAGCGGAGGCTTCGAAGATGATCAGTCAGCTGGAGGTGATGATAAAAGGCATGCTCAACAAAGAGACATTGCTCGACTTGATTCGCTCGTTTACGGTATTCGAGAAACTCAAAAATGAAGATCTAAAGACGGGTATCATCACTATTAAAACAGTGAAAAAGATAGCTGCTTATCATCAATATTATGCAGTAAATAAAGCGGTGGAGTCGACTATTCGTGCTACCGGCCATAATCAAGTTATTGCTGCAGAATCTCCATCGAGCTATGGACTAAAGAGTGTGACAGAGCAAGCTGTGGGCGACCGCAAGGCAGGGGTAGTATGGCATACCCAAGGTTCGGGCAAATCGCTGTCGATGGTATTCTATACAGGAAAAGTAGTGCAGGCACTGGATAATCCAACTATCGTGATTATAACAGATAGAAACGATTTGGACGATCAGCTATTCGATACCTTTACTTCGTCAAAACAACTCTTGCGACAAACTCCGGTGCAAGCCGATAGTCGCGATGATTTAAAGAAGCTCCTTCGTGTATCATCGGGAGGGGTGATATTTACTACCATACAGAAATTTCAACCCGAAAAGAATCAAGGGAATATATACGAGACATTGACCGAGCGCAGCAATGTAATTGTGATTGCCGATGAAGCGCATCGCACGCAATATGGGTTTAAAGCGAAAACGGTTGAGGTGAAGAACGAAGCCGATGAAGTGGTAGGTTCGGAGATAAAATATGGTTTTGCTAAGTATCTGCGCGACGCATTGCCCAATGCTACTTACCTTGGGTTTACGGGTACGCCTATCGAGGCTACCGATGTAAATACACCGGCTGTTTTTGGCAACTATGTGGATATATACGATATAGCGCAAGCGGTAGAAGATGGTGCTACGGTGCGTATCTTCTACGAAAGCCGATTGGCTAAGATAGACATGAGCAATGAGGGTCGTAAGATGGTGGAGGAGCTGGATCGTGAACTTGCTAAAGAAGAAATGACCGATGTGCAAAAGGCGAAAGCAAAATGGACACAACTGGAAGCGCTGATTGGAAGTCCAAAACGCATACGTACTATTGCCAATGATATAGTTGCCCACTTTGAACAGCGGCAAGAAGCATTCGAAGGGAAAGCGATGATTGTGGCGATGAGCCGCCGCATTGCTGCCGATTTGTACAATGCGATTATCGACCTTCGTCCTGAATGGCATTCCGACGATTTGAATAGTGGTGTGATAAAGGTAGTGATGACCAGCTCTTCTTCGGATGGGCCAAATATTGCTAAACATTATACTACCAAAGAGCAAAGGCGTGCACTGGCCGAGCGAATGAAAGATCCGGATGATGAACTGAAACTGGTGATTGTTCGTGATATGTGGCTCACTGGTTTTGATGCACCAAGTTTGCATACGCTCTATATTGACAAACCGATGCAAGGGCATAACTTAATGCAAGCCATTGCACGTGTGAATCGTGTCTATAAAGATAAACCAGGTGGATTAGTGGTAGATTATCTGGGCATCGCTTCTGATTTGAAGAAGGCTTTATCATTTTACTCAGATTCGGGTGGTAAAGGAGATCCTACATTGCAGCAAGAACAAGCTGTGGAGATTATGCTTGAAAAGATGGAAGTGGTTTCGCAAATGTTTTATGGCTTGGAATATGAGAACTACTTTGAAGCTGATACTGCTGCAAAATTGTCATGGATACTTCGTGCTGAGGATTTCATCTTAGGACTTGAAGATGGTAAGAAACGTTTTGTGAATGAAGTTGCTGCATTGAGTAAAGCATTTGCCATTGCTATACCTCACGATAAAGCGATGGATGCAAAAGAGGAAGTTTCTTTCTTCCAAGCAGTAAAAGCAAGGCTATGCAAGTTTGATGTAACAGATGGTGGAAGAACTGATGAAGAGTTAGAATCGACTATCAGACAAGTGATAGACCAAGCATTGGTGTCTGAAAAGGTGATTGATATTTTTGATGCTGCGGGCATTAAGAAACCCGATATTTCTATCTTGTCCGAAGAATTCCTTTTGGAGTTGAAAGGGATGGAGCACAAGAATATTGCTTTGGAGGTGTTGCGCAAACTGCTTAGTGATGAAATAAAAGCACGTGCCAAACGCAATTTGGTAGAGAGTAAATCGCTGATGGAAATGCTCGATAATTCGATTACCAAATATCATAATAAGGTGATAACTGCTGCACAAGTGATTGATGATTTGATAAATCTAAGTAAGCACATCGTTGAACAAGATAGTGTGGCGCAAGAGTTGGGTTTGACCGATTATGAATATGCTTTCTATACAGCAGTGGCTGATAATAGTAGTGCTATAGAACTGATGGGAAAGGATAAATTGCGAGAATTGGCTGTTGTACTAACAGAGACAATACGCAAGAATACAACGATAGACTGGACTATAAAAGAAAACGTACAAGCTAAAATGAAAGTGGCGGTAAAACGTATTTTGCGTAAATTCGGTTACCCGCCAGATATGCAACTACTTGCTACCGAAACAGTGCTTAAACAAGCGATGATGATTGCTGAAGGATTGGCTAAGTAGCGGTTGCAGAGGCCTCTAATGCCTTTTCTATCGTTGCAATCCGTAATGTTAAAAGGGAGTTCCAACACATCGTACACACTCTTTCACCCCGCCCAGTTTTCTCTGTCCAAACTACGATAGCCGATGGCTTCGGCAAGGTGGGCAGATTGTACGTGAGGACAGTTGTCGAGGTCGGCGATGGTGCGGGCCACTTTCAAGATGCGGTCGTAGGCACGAGCCGATAGGTTGAGACGTTCCATTGCGTTTTTTAGCAATTGCAAGCCAGCGTCGTCGGGTTGGGCATATTGAGCCAATAGTTTGCTGGTCATCTGCGCGTTGCAATGGATGCCTTCGTGGTTCTTGAATCGCTCTTCTTGTAGTTGGCGTGCATTTATCACACGCTGGCGAATGGCTGCGCTGGGCTCGGCCGAGGCTCTTTCCGAAATCTTCTCGAATGGCACGGGCACTATTTCCACTTGTATGTCGATGCGATCCATCAGCGGACCCGACACTCGGTTGAGGTACTTTTGCACTTGCCCCACCGAACAGACACAACGGCGTGTGGGGTGGTTATAATATCCGCAAGGGCAGGGATTCATCGAAGCCACCATCATAAAGCTGGCAGGGTAGTTCACGCTATATTTCACCCTCGATATGGTGATGCGGCGGTCTTCGAGTGGCTGGCGTAGCACTTCGAGCACAGGGCGATTGAACTCAGGCAACTCGTCGAGAAAGAGCACCCCGTTGTGTGCCAAGCTCACCTCTCCCGGTTGTGGGAAACTGCCACCACCCACCAAGGCCACTTGCGAAATGGTGTGGTGTGGGTCGCGAAACGGACGACGTGAGATGAGCGAAGCATTTTTATGGAGCATCCCCGACACGGAGTGAATCTTGGTGGTCTCTAAACTTTCGGCAAGTGATAGAGGTGGCAGGATGGAGGGTAGCCGCTTTGCCATCATTGACTTTCCGCTACCTGGTGCGCCTACCATTATGATGTTGTGACCGCCGCTGGCCGCCACTTCGAGGGCACGCTTCACGCTCTCTTGCCCTTTCACGTCCGAAAAGTCGAAATCGAAACTCTCTTGACTACGGTAAAACTCCTCACGAGTGTTCACCGTCACGGGTTGTAACTCACGCTTATTGTTGAAGTAGTCTATCACTTCGCCAATGTGACTCACGCCATACACGTGCAGTTGATTCACCACGGCCGCTTCTCGTGCGTTGGCTTGTGGCACTATCAGTCCTTCAAAACCCATCTCTCGGGCTTTGATGGCAATGGGCAATGCGCCCTTTATGGGGTGGATGCTTCCGTCGAGGCTTAGCTCGCCCATCACGAGGTGTGTAGATAGCTTATCGGGTAGTATTATTTCGTTGGAGGCAAGTATGCCGATGGCGAGTGGCAGGTCGTAGGCCGCTCCCTCTTTGCGTATGTCGGCAGGGGCCATATTGATGACGATGTTGGCAGAGGGCATCTTCAGTCCGCAACTCTGCACCGCCGATATGATGCGCTGGTGACTCTCTTTGATGGCCGAATCGGGCAATCCCACTAAATAGAACATACAGCCGCGCGAGCTGTTTACCTCGATGGTGATGAGTGTAGCGTCTATGCCTTGCACAGCCGCGCCGAATGTTTTGATTAGCATAAGTATTTTGTTAGTGTGTTGAGGTTTTTATGGGGTTTATTCACGTGTTTATCACTTCTTTTTCTTGCGTTCTCGCTCGCGGTCGGCAGCCACGTCTTTGTCTATCCTTGTGGCGATGCTATCGGGCGACACGTTGCGCAGCACGATTCGTCCCGAGGGCGATATGAGCAGATACGAGGGTAGTTGGTGCAGCGCAAAGAGGTTCACCACCTCCGAGTTCATTCCGGCAAAGTCGCACCCCTGCTCCCACGTCAGCGTGTCTTGCTCCACGGCATCTTTCCATTGAGCCTTGTCCACATCGAGCGATATGCCCAGCAGCCCCACCTCTTTTGTTTTCTTGTATTTGCGGTGCAGCTTGCGCATCTCGGCGTTGCTCACCCGGCTGCTGTCGTCCCACGATGCCCAGAAGTGAACCACAAGGTACTTGTCTTTGAAGCTATCGTTTCGTGTGATTTTTTCGCCTTTGGCATTTTTCAGGTTGAAGAAAGGAGCCACCTTGCCCGTGCTCAGTTTCTCTTCGCGCTCTATCCACTCGTTCAGAAACACGATGCGTGGGTCGTCTTGCAGCGTGCCTGCCAACCCCTTTATCAGTTCTTTCAGAGCCTTAAAGTCGGGGTCTTCAGTTTGCGCCAATCTATTTATCAGATACACACTCACGGGCGAGGTGTTGTTTTGTCGGATAAAGCGTTGAGTGATTTGGGTCGTGGTGGTAGCGATCGAGTCGGGCATTTGCAGAGCTTCGAGGTATCGGGCGTAGTCGGCATTGGCCGTGCCCCCCTCCACTTGCAAGCGATGCAGCGCAGCCGTGTCGCCTTCTATCTTGATGTGTTCTTTTTTGCCGATAAACAATGGAAATTCCGTGCCATCGGCAAACAGCAGCAAGTTGGCCGTGAGCGTGTCTTTGGCGGTGGTGTACGAGAATCGTCCTTTCTCCGCCACGATGGTGTCTACCTGCTCGTAGCTGCCGTCGATGCTGTATATATACACGGTGTCGTTGGCCAGTCCCTTGATGTTTCCCTCCACAAGGCTGGTTTCCGCCTCGTGGCGACAGCCCACGAAAACCATAGCGGCAAGTAGCACGATAAAAAGATTTTTCATTGCGATAGCGGTTTGTATAGAGTGCGAAAGTACGTGTTTTGTTGTGAAAAAGCAAAGAAAACCGAGCTGAAATGTGCGATGTGGGGCATATACCTATCTCGTTTGGGTGGGTATATATATCCACCAAACTGAAAAGGCCTACCCACCAAAAGGAATGATTATCGCCAAGTAGCCATCTCAAAAATAGCACGCGCAATCATCAGGGGCATAGCATCTTCGTGGTCGCCCTCTTCAAGAAAAACGCCCTCCACGTTAGTCACCCCTTGGTCTTTTAAATATTGGTGCATATCAAGCGCACTCACCACAGGCACGTAAGTATCTTGAAGTGCGTGTACGATGAGAATGTTAGCATCCCTATCGGGTGTCCAGCCCGAAGTGAGCGTGTTCTTATCAAACTCTATCATTAATTTTTGTCGACTGGCATCGTTTTCATCAAACAAATTATCGGCAAATACATCGCTCAGAAGGTTTGTGCCCATAAATTCACTAATTTGGCTTTCACCATATTTTTTCGACACAATCCATTCATCGTAATTTTCGAGCAGAGGTGATTTGAAAAGATTTTCGTAGGGAATGTCCAAGCGTGAGTTTTCATTGAAACCAATAGTCAACAAAGGTATGGCACAAATGTAGTTGAATAAGTTTATTTTAAAACCCTCTTCAAACAAGCTGCGCAAATCGTAGGCACCACCGCCTGCATAGGTTTTGTTTATCTTTATCTCGCCACGGCAGTGCGTATCCACATATTTTTGTATCGCCATCGCCCCGTGTCCGCCAGCCGAGTAGCCAAGACAGAAAAGCAAGTCGCCATAAGGTTTTCCCAGCTCATCGAGTATTCCTACCTCGTATACTTCGCCTTCATAGAAGTGCATTCGGCATTCTCTACGATTTCGGTGATTTGCGCCTCGGGCAACTGAGGCTGAACAGGTTTGTTGTTGTCATTGTCATTGTTGCAAGCGGTGAATGTGCTAATGCTTATCGCAACGGCGAGAAGCGTAAATAGGAAGTGTTTCATCTTTGTCATACTATGTGTTTTTACAGTAAAAGATTATCGCCAAAAGGCAAGTTCCATCACAGCACGCTGAATCATAGCCACCATACCTGCGGAATGCTCGCCCGTCTCAAGAAAAATTCCTTCTACATTGGCCACTCCTTGGTCTTTTAGGAATTGGTGCATCGTCAACGCACTCTCCACAGCCACATAGGTGTCGTCCATAGCGTGTACTATCAGAATGTTGTCATCCTTGTCGGGTGCCCAGCCCGAAGTGAGCGTGTTCTTATCAAACTCCGCCAAAACTTTCTTTCTATCAACGTTGTTTTCATCAAACATTTCATCAACCAACAAATCACTCAAGTAATTTGTATTCAAGAATTGCCAAATTGCGAAACTACCATATTTTTTCGAAACAATCCACTCTTTGTAGTTATCGAGCAGGGGCGATTTGAAAATATTTTCGTAGGGAACACCTAAGTTGGAGTTTTCATTGTAACCAATAATTAACAGGGGTATTGCGAAAACATATCTTGAATAATCTACCTTGGCTGAGACCTCAAACAAACTGCGCAAATCATAGGCTCCACCACTTACATAGGTTTTGTTTATCTTTATCTCGCCACGGCAGTGCGTATCCACATACATTTGTGTAGCCATCGTTCCGTGTCCGCCCGATGAGTGCCCGATATTGAAAAGCAGGTCGCCATAGGGTTTTTCCAGTTCGTCGAGTATGGTTTTTGCGGCACGCAAGCAATCGATGTTTTGTCGTCCGATGGACTCGGTATGCAGGTAGTTTTGGGCATATTGCTCGGTAGCACCAAAGCCATACAGGTCGGAAGAGACCGCTATAAAGTCTTCGGTATATTCGTTGCCAAGAAACCATTTCTCTACCCAAACATTTCCTTTTGAGGGAGCTTCATCGGCACGGAAAATGGTGTAGTGGCTGAACATAATGATGCCGCGCGCCTTTTTGATTCCGTTATACATATTGGGCGACATCAAAATAGCACCACTCAAGGTGGCAGGTGTACCATCGGGGGCCACCGAAGGGTAGGTGATAGCTATGCGCACCACAGGTTTGGTAGCAATAAGCCCTACCTCCAATACTTCGTCTTCATAGAAGTGCATTTCGGCATTTTCTACAATTTCGGTGATTTGCGCCTCGGGCAACTGAGGCTGAACAGGTTCGTTGTTGTCATAGTCGTTGTTGCAAGCGGTGAATGTGCTAATGCTTATCGCAACAGCGAGAAGCGTAAATAGGAAGTGATTCATCTTTGTCATACTATGTGTTTTTACTATTAATATATTGACATTGTTGTATTTGCAAAGTTATAGTTTTCACAACACATTGCACTCTTTATTTACAGAAAGATTTAGAAAAATCAACACCACCGCTTTTTTTTAATAGAAAAAACAGACGACTACCACACCTTTTTTATTAGCAATCATTTGTTTTTTATAACTAAAATCCGTATTATTGTGTAAATTTTACATTTTCGTTCATTACATTCTACCCACAATACAACGAAGAACTTAATTCTTTAAAAAGTTTATATTATGAGAAAAAAACTACTTTTTCTGCCATTGCTGCTATTGTCGGCAATGATTGGTGCGCAAACCGCCTCGGTGGAGGTGCTTATTAAAATGACACTATCGCCCAACTCGGGAATAGACCCATCCGAGATGCAAATAACAGATTTCAGCGGAACAATTGAAAGAGAGTTTGCTTGGGATGCAGGCCAAAATGCCTTTGTGGGTGCGGCATTGCTCGAACCAGAAAATGTTTACACCTACACGATAGCAGCCAACGAGAATTCGTGGCGATATGCCGGAAGGCTTATCACACCCGGTGAAATGACCGAAGCCACAACCACGATTGAAAACACCACCGACCTATCGGGCTGGTATGCGGTGAGCTTCAAACCATCGGACGCAGGCTGTACGTTGATTATAAATGAGGTGTACAACGAAGATCACCGACTATTTGCCGAGGTTTCGGGACAAAGAAAAACCTACCTCACCACCGGCACCTACCACACGATGCCACAAGCCCATAAAGACAACGCACCCATTTGGATGAGCGAGGTAGAGTTTACCGTGACCGACTCGCAAATGGAAGTGGTGGTAGATATAGACTTTGACAAACTGAAACTGATAACCTTTGAGATAGAAGATATATTGGGCACACCCCTACCCGAAGGCTACGTGAAGCTGTTTGACGCAGCACACAGTGTGAAGTCGCAAGTGGAAAACGGAGCAGCACAAATCTACGCACCAGCAGGAGCCTACCATTACCAAGTAGATGCCCTGAGCAAATATTGGAACGAAATGGCCATAAAGCAACTTGTGGTGGAAAACTCGCCTGTGAACACCCGTTTCTCGTATATAGACGAGGGGTGGGTACCACTTAAAATAGAAGTGAGCGGCAATGAGATACAAGCATTTATGGTTACTTTGAATAACACAGGTGAAATAAGCAATTCCTATTTCGGCAATTCAGATACCGATGAAGCACCTGCCAACACCCTTGTACACGAATTGTACACACCCGGCAAAGAGTATTCTTACTTGATAACGATAATGGGAGAAGGCAAACAATACGACTGCCTATCTGGAAAGGTAAATGCAGCCACAACGAACGAACTGTTGCTCAACGTTGAATCGGCTGGCTACACAGAAGTATCGCCCACGTATAAGAATTTACCAGAGGGGATAGACCAAGCATCTCTTACCGCCACTATATATAATGACAATATAAAGGTTATTGTACCTTACGGAATAAAGGCAATGCTATTCCCCGACAATTATCGCTGTGTGGTGAATGACAGTAAAAACAAGCTACTTGCCACAAAAGAGTTTTCGATAGAGGACGAAGAAAGCAGCAAAGAACTCGTGATAGACTTTGCCGAACAAAAGCTTTACGATGTGACCATTTCATTGGCAAACATCCCAAGCAGCATCGACAACAGAAATATGATTTGGTATATATCCGAGAATAACAAGTCATACGACATAAGTGCCCTTGGTTCTTTACAAGTAAACACAAGCCAACCTGCATTTTTGCAAATTCCAGCAGGAGATTATCGTTTTATTCTCAGAGCAAGAGGATATTGGATAGATAGTGGCGTAGAGATATGCGCCGAGGTAACGGAAAACAAGGAGATAGTGCTCGATTTCAACGAATATGCTTGCATAGAGCTAACCGTGAACACCCCTGCCGACGCTAAAACCAACACCTGCCATTTGCTGAAGAACAACAACCTGATAAAGATATTCGAACTAAATGGACTATCGCACAGAACACTCTACGTGCTGCCCGACGAATATGAAATAACCGTAAGTGCGTTTCAAGGCAACGCATTCCATACGGCTGAAACAAAACCCTTGTCGCTATCGGCAGGAAACACCACACAATGCCTCATCAATTTCGATTCAGACCCCGGTATTATGGTAGCTACACACGTAGTGGACAACAAGGGATGGGGAGTGAAACAACCCATTAAGATGACCCTCAATGGCAATGAATACATTGTGAAAAAGACGGCATTGATGACCCACGTAAAAGAAGACTACATAGACTACAAAATAGAGGCAGAAGGGTATGAAACCAAAGAGGAACGCATTGAACTGACCGACTACCACCGCTTAACGAAGAATGTAGTTATGGAAATAGCCCTCCAACCCAAATCTACGGGAATAGAAAGCACTAAAAACAACTCGATACAGATAGAAAGCAACGTGGTGGAAAACTACATAGACCTGCAAAACACCACCACACAACCGTGGAAAGCCTACCTAATGAGCAAAGAGGGCGAACTGATGAAGATAGAAACCGTGCAACCGCAAGGAAGAACAGCCCTCGGCGTGAGCCACCTACCGGCAGGCTTCTATCTGCTGAAACTCACCGATGGCAAAGCAGGGCAATCGGTTTGGATTATTAAGAAGTGATAGACGAACTACAATAGAAGAAGCGTGCCCTACCCAACCTTAACGCCGGGTGGAGCACGCTTTCGCCTATTGCCACAATAAAACAAACCGCAAATTGAGCACTATTTGTAAAACAAAAATACAGCCCAACGTGTTATAATAGAACTACTATTAAAATAATCCATCGTATGCAATTCTTTGAAACAACCGTCTACATCACCAGCACAAGCATTTGCCTGATTTTGGCCATTGTGTTACTAACATTGGGGACTAAACAAACAGCCACACAAAACCCCTACAACCAAATAAAAAGGATGTTGGCATACAGTGCGCTGCTCGATATGACAACTAATATATCCATCATCTATTGCATCAACCATCAAATAGACTTTCTCATTTTAGATAGTTTTTTCACTCCCTCCATCTACTATTTAGAGTTGCTGATAATGAGCTACGCTATGTTTCGGCTCATACGCTCGAAACTGGCAAACAAGCGAAACGCAAAAATAATGATTCTTCCCTTGTTCTTGTTTGTGGTAATCTATGGCATAGCCTACTATATATATAGCGGTAGTAGCTTTTTTTCGATGGGTAGCTACCAGCTTTTTGTAATCACCCCCATTGCCGAAACTCTAAGCAAGGTGATAGGAGTGGGAGTGTTTGTGGAGTTTCTGCTTTGTGTGTTTGCCCTTGCAAAGGAGGCGAACAAATACAGTCACAAAGTCACCAACATCTATTCGGGGAAAGCGGCGGTAAATGGTAAGAAACTCAGTTATTTGGTCTATTGCTTCATCGGTTTCTTCGCACTGGCAGGCATCAACTTTTTGTGGGAAAACAAAGTAGCCAACATCGCATTCATCATCCTCACCACCATCATTTTTTGCATCGCTGCCATCATCATCATCAACTTGCAAAAAGTGTATCAGCAGACTGGTGAACTCAACGACTATCAAGCATCGCAGGGAAGAGGCGCAAACAGTGCATCTACGCAATATGCCCAAATAGCCAGCAACCGAGTGTACGTATCGCTCAATCGCATCATCTCGGAGTGGGTGGTGGATAGCAATAAATCGTATCTGCACCACGACATCACCCTGCACCAAGTGGCCGATGAGCTAAATATAGATCCGCAACAATTATCCGATTTTCTGAACAGCGTGTATCAAATGAGTTTCAACACGTGGATAGAGCACTTGCGCGTAGAAGAGGTGAAACACCTACTGAAAGAGAACCCCCAACTACCGCTAAACGAAGCAGCTGCGCTGGGAGCATTTGCCAACAGCGATGAAATGCGCAGAAATTTCAAACGATACACGGGAGAGACCATAGCCAAATACCGCAAACGAATTGTGGAAAACAAGCATTGAAAAAAGGCTCAAACCATTCGGATGAACGGTTTGAGCCTTTTCTGTATTTATCTCATTTTATTCCAACTCCAAGGTGTGCATTTGCATCGTCAGCACATCCATTATCAGCAGTCGACCATCGAGTGTTTGCCCCGCAGCAGTGATTAGCTTCACTACCTCGGCAGCTTGAATGGTGCCTACAATGCCCGGCACTACTCCCATCACTCCTAATGTGGTGCGTGGCAGCGACTCCAAGTGATCTTTGTCGGGGTAGAGGTCGATATAGCCTTTGCCCTTGCCGTGATGAAACACCGACACTTGTCCGTGAAACTCACCAATAGAGCCATACACATAGGGTTTGCCCTGCGCACCGCAACACGCATCGATGAGGTAGCGAGTGGCGTGATTGTCGCATCCGTCTACCACCACATCATACTGAGCGATGATTTCGGAAGCATTGTCGTGGGTGAGCAAGTAGGGGTAAGTATCAATCACGGTTTCGCTATTGAGCTGCGACAAGGTATCTTTGGCACAAGCCACCTTGGGCTGCCCCAGCTGGTGTTCTCGATAAAGAATCTGCCGCTGCAAGTTGGTGAGCGACACCGTGTCGGCATCAATCAGCCCGATGCGCCCGATGCCTGCTGCGGTGAGATAGAGAGCAATGGGAGACCCTAACCCTCCTACTCCTACAATGAGCACCGAGGCGTTGCGTAACTTTTGTTGCCCCTCCTCGCCTATCTGCTGCAGCAAGTGGTGGCGATGGTATCTATGTTCCATAAGGGCGATGTATGTCGAATGATTGATCCCAGTCTTTCCACACGGGTTCGCGTCCCAGTTTGCGTAAGTCGATTTCTACTTGGCGGGCAGTGCGCTCGTCCGACACGTGAAACTGCTCCAGAGCTTGTGGGTAGCTGTAATATCCACCCGGCTCGGTCTTGCTCTCGGCACTCATTGAAGTGACACCGAGTGTGGCCATATTGTCGCGCATCTCTTGGCACTCGCGGGTAGAGTAAGATATATCCACGTCGCGGTCGAAGATTCGCATCGCAAAGGTGAGTTGTGCCAGCTCCTTATCGGTCATCACCACGTTGGGCTGAAAGCCTCCATTCTCCGATGGGCGCATCCGTGGGAAGTTGACGCTGTATTTGGTTTTCCAGTAGGTCTTTTGCAGGTAGCGCAAGTGGTGAGCAAGCATCGTCACATCGGTGCGCCAGTCTTCGAGACCGATAAGTGCGCCCAAACCGATTTTGTGAACCCCCGCTTGTCCCATACGGTCGAACCCATTGACACGCCACTCAAAGTTCGACTTCATCCCACGTGGGTGATAGGTGGTGTAGCGTGTCCGGTTGTAAGTTTCCTGAAAGCACACCACGCCGTTCAATCCGTGTTCTGTCAGTTCTTTGTATTCTTCCATTTTAAGGGGCATCACCTCTATCTGCAAGTTGCTGAAGTAGGGCTTTGCCAAATCGAGCGCACGAGCGATGTAAGAAACACCCGCTTTTGCAGGATTTTCGCCCGTCACCAATAGTAGGTTCTCGAAAGGGCCAAGCTTGCGAATGGCTTTGTATTCGTTCACCATCTCCTCTTCGGTGAGGATAACACGCTTCACAGGATTGCCCGATTGAAATCCGCAGTAGATGCAACCGTTGGCACACGAGTTGGTGAGATAGAGGGGAATGTAGAGAGAGATAGTTTTGCCGAAACGCTCCAATGTGTATTTGCGGCTCAAGCGTGCCATCACTTCTAAGTAAGGAGTAGCGGCAGGCGATATGAGTGCCATAAAGTCGTCCACATTGAGTCGTTCTTTGGCAAGAGCAATGCGCACATCGGCATCAGTCTTGGCGTATATCGCGCGGGTAGTATCCTCCCACGAAATAGTATCTAATAGTTCGCTGAACATAATAATGTAGTTTGTATAACTGTGGTTCGTTACAAATTCAAGAAAGCGGTGAGCGGACTGCTTGCCTCTGCCACTTCGAGCTGAGCCGGCATTCCTGCCAAGTAAGCTTCCCGACCCGCTTGTACCGCTTTGCAGAAACATTTTGCCATAGCCACCGGATTGCCAGCCACGGCAATGGCGGTGTTCACCAGTACGGCATCCGCACCCAGTTCCATTGCTTCGGCAGCGTGCGAGGGCGCACCAATGCCAGCATCCACCACCACAGGCACGTTGCTCTGCTCGATGATGATGCGTAAGAAATCGCGTGTCATCAATCCCTTGTTGGTGCCAATAGGAGCACCCAATGGCATCACCGCTGCCGAGCCTACCTCTTCGAGACGCTTGCAAAGCACAGGGTCGGCCTGAATGTAGGGCAACACAATGAAGCCCAATTTAGCCAATTCCTCGGTAGCCTTGAGTGTTTCGATGGGGTCGGGCAACAAATAGCGTGGATCGGGATGAATCTCCAGTTTCAGGAAGTTGGTCTCGAAAGCTTCGCGTGCCAACTGTGCGGCAAATACCGCCTCTTTAGCATCGCGCACGCCCGACGTGTTGGGCAGTAGCTGAATGTTGGGATTCTTGATGATGTGGTGCAGCATATCGTCCGAAGCATTATCCATATCCACACGCTTCATCGCTACCGTCACCATCTGGCTTTCGGATGCGATGATGGCCTGCTCCATCGCTTCGTTCGAGCTAAACTTGCCCGTGCCTACAAACAGGCGTGAGCTGAAATCTTTTCCTCCAATTGTCAATTTATCGTTCATAGCTATCTATCTTTTTCAATATGTTATTTATTCGTTGTTGGCACAGTTGGGGTGTCTCTGCTTGCAGCCCGCCCGACATAGCCACACCATACACACCCGTCTGCATCACCTCGTCTACATCGGCTTGAGTAATGCCTCCTATGGCTATGATGGGAGTGGTGATGCCCTCTTCGCGGCATCGCTCCATTATGTCGAGATAGCCCGTGGTGCCTATTATGGGACTAAGATTGTCTTTGGTGACGGTGAACCGAAACGGTCCCAGTCCGATGTAGTCGGCTCCTTCGGCGTGCAGTCGTGCCACATCGTCGAACGTGTTTGCCGTGCCACCAATAATGAAATTGTCGCCCAGCAAAGCTCGCGCCTCCGCCACAGGCATATCGTTTTTGCCCAAATGTACCCCATCGGCTGCTGTGCGCAAGGCGATGTGTGGATTGTCGTTCACAATCACCGTTTTATCCAGTTTTCGGGCGATGCTGAGCACACGTGTCACGGTGGCTGTCAGTTCCTCCTCGCTCATCTCTTTGTTGCGAATCTGAACAAGTGGCGCACCTGCCCGTAGCATTTCCACCGAAGCTTCAGCCAAGCGTTCCACTTCGCGGATGCGTGGATTGGAGATGTAATGCAGTCGTGCCACCGTTTTCTGTTTCAGCTCGTTGCATATTTTTTGCAACCGTCTGTATTTCTCTATCAGCGCATCGTCATTGTGCGTAGCGTTCCACTCTTGCCAAAAATCGCCCAAGAGTGCCGCACCACCAAAACCCAGCTCTGCCACCTGATACAAATTATGCTCCGACACACCGCCAAGAGCTACCACACTTTTGTTTATCACACCGTGTCTATGTTGCAGCTTCAGTTCGTATTCCGAAAAGCTTGCGTGGTAATCTTTTTTAGAGATGGAGTCGAATATCGGACTTAGGAAAGCATATTTTATGTGAGTTGGCACATTGCGTAGCTCGTCGACGGTGTGACACGAGATGCTGTTGGCGCAACTCTCGTACTCAGCAAAAAGGTGGCTGTTTCGTTGGTTCAGATGAACACCCTTCAAGGCAAACTCCTTGGTGAGCGGATAGTGGTCGTGAAGCACAATGCGTGAATGATATTTGGAATCGATAGCAGCGATAAACTCCTTGGCAGCCCCGATGGTCAGCTCTTTTTTGCGCAAGTGCAAGCACCCCAACCCTTCGGCAAAAAGCCTGTTGAGCAACTGGGGTTCGCCGTCGCTCCACATTTCATTGGTAATTACAATTAGTTTCATTCGTTAGCCTCCTCTTTGCTTTATCCGCCACAAGTGGCACGAATGATGGTAACCTCTTCGTCGGGAGCAAGTATATACGTACACCAATTGGCACGAGCTATCACCCTGCCGCCAATGGCTATCGCCACTCCCTTTTCGCCGGTGCCCAGCCGTTGAAGCAGCGCAAGCAAATGAGTGCCTTTGTCAACCTCGTGCGGCTGACCGTTGACTACAATTTTCATAAAGCAAAATCTATTTTGAGAAGGAGTGCGCCACTGGGTGCAGGCATTGAGAAGTATGAACAAATTCCTACGGCAGCATTACCCGCTTCAGGTTCATAGGGTATTTCTCAGCCTGCGTCATCTATTTTGGTACAAGCACCCCTTTTGTTATTGCCAGCAAAGGTAATGGAAAAATTGGCTAAACGACACTCTTTTTAAGAAAACATCCTCAAAATAATTGGCAGAAGTAAAAAGAGCAAAGCGATCGTTTAAACCGATGCACTTTGCTCTTCCGATACCCAATCTAAAAAAAAGAAACTTACTAAACTCCTTACTACTCACAAGGAGCTTAACTTATTATAATTGCATTGTCGTGTTAGCGGAATGTATTTTTCTAATCACATATATTTCATCTTCATTAAAATTGAGATGTCTATGTTTTTTCGATTTAGAATTACAGTTGCAAATATAACTGTTATCGTTTTAAACTCCTAATAATAGCGATTTACAAATCAATTTACAATGTGTTAAACGTCACATTATAAGCGAACTACAACTACCTCCCACCGCCCCAGCAATGGCCGAAAGAACCGCAATCAGCACTTTCCAGAACAAATCCCAATGTGTGTTTTTTGTTTTTGCATCCGTCATTTTTTCCTCCTTTCCATTCATTTCTTCACATCAAATTCTCATATTCGGCCTGTGCATCAAAACACGGACACATCTTTATCCACTCATTGGGTTCTATCATCCCATTGCCATTAAGGTCGGGGCTGAGGTCGCGATGTCCGCACACCACACTATCGGGATATTTACTCTTTAGCCAAACGATGAGCGAAGCGAGCGACTCCTTTTGCTCCTCGGTGCGTGTATCCATCGCTTTGCCCTGCCTGTTTAGTCCTCCTTCGTAGCAGATGCCCACACTGTGAGCGTTGTATCCCTTGGCGTGTGCCCCTATTTTCTCTATCGGTCGGGCAGTCACCACCGTTCCATCTCTTCGAATGTAAAAGTGGTATCCCGTGCCGTTGAATCCTCTTTGTCGGTGCATACGGTCGAGCGCATCGGGCAGCAAATCTGTGCCCGAGCGCGTGGCCGAACAATGCACCACAATCCTATCGATTGTTCTCATAGCATCGTCCTTTCCATTAAAGAGTTATCAGATTGTAGGGTCGGTCGCTACATCCTCTTCGCCACCTGCATTCTGCTTATCAAATCGCACACACTTCACCCCCGTCACCATCGAGCGAGTGGCCACCGTGCCGTTGGCATTTCGTGTAGAAGCAGGCACAAAGCGCACAGTAAGCGTGGCTTGCGATGCCGATACCTCATCGGCCGTGTCCACCCCGTTGCCCTTGGCACGCATCACCATCCTGAAAGTGCCCAGCCCATCCAGCGTCACACTTTCCGACGACTGCAAGTGCTGCCCCATCACCGTAATCAAGTTGTCGATGGTGTTTTTCACATCCCCCGTCGACAGCGACGAGTATGCCGCCACCTCCTTGGCTATCTGGCTGGTGTTTACGGTGGCTACACGCACCACTTTGGGAAAGAATTGTTTTTTACCGTTTTTGTTTGCCAATGTCGATTGAAATGGTTGAAATAATAGTGCCATAATTGTACTGTTTTTAAATTTGTTTTTAAATGATTTTCGTTTGTGTCTTTAAGCGCTTATCGACAGTGCAAATATAAGGGTAGTGCAGCAGGTGAGCCAACGATTTCAAAAAAGCGTCTTCAACAGTTTCTTCAACAAGAATTTATTTATTAGCAAACAACAAGCAATCTGCCACAGAAGTCAATTCTTTGATTCAGAAAAAAGACGTATATTTGTTGCCTATAGTCAACCCCTATTTATGATAAATAAAAAACTCTTCGGTCAATTAATAACAGATTTCAGTATTGCAGATATTGAAAAGACATTGATATATTCGTTTATCAAAGCAAATAGCCTCAATCATGACCAATCGAGTATCCTACGCAAATACCTCGACGGGTATTTACCTTTCCCAAATTTAATCAACTACATTGAGGATTTAGACATCGACTGCATTAAAACTTTAGAAAATTACATAGAGCTACTAATACCCGAAAATGACCGTAAACTAAACGGGGCTTTTTTCACTCCTTCGTATATAGTCAACTACATCATCAAAGAAGTATCACCACAAGAAAAGGATAAAACAATAGATCCAAGTTGTGGATGTGGTGCATTTCTGATAGGCATTGCCGACTACTACCATTCAAAATATCATAAATCGATTAAGAGCACAGTCAAGGAAAACATTTACGGTGTAGATATATTACCCTATAACATTGAACGAGCTAAATTATTGTTAGCATTATTTGCACTTCAAAAAAACGAAATACTCGAAAACTGTGATTTTAATCTTTATTGCGCAGACAGTTTACGACATAAATGGGATATTGAATTTAACAATATTGTAGGCAATCCGCCTTATGTAAAGTTTCAGGATTTATCGCAAGAAAACAGAGATTTTCTCATAAACAAATGGAGTAATACTGTTTCGAAAGGTTCTTTCAATCTATATTTCGCATTTTTTGAGCTTGGATATAAATTACTCAAAAAAAACGGTAGATTGGGATACATCACACCCAACAATTACTTCACATCATTGGCAGGGGAGTCTTTGCGGGTATTCTTCACAAATAAAAAATGTTTGAATAAAATTGTAGATTTCAATGCTAAAAAAGTATTTGATGTTCAAACCTATACCGCCATCACCTTTCTTACCAAGCAAACGAACGAACAATTATCTTACGACCGTATTGATGACAACCAGACTCCTGAAGAGTTTTTAGATCGGAAGAGCGTCGTGTAGGGAAAGAGTGTTAAGATTAGTGT
>CAMTPA010000010.1 GCA_947074275.1 uncultured Bacteroides sp. | reverse complement strand
AATAAAAACTAAACTAAGGCTCTGTTCAATAGCCTTAGTTTAGTGTAGCATATCAATTTACTGGCAACCAAGCACTAATATCTTCGGCAACAAACAACCAGTAAAGTAATAATAAAATAAGTATAGCAACGGCAATTCCTGTCAGCACTTTCCTTTGTTTCATAATCGTTTTTATTTAATATTTATAAAATAAACAATATCAAGTCCGAAAGGTTTAACAAATATCTAATGGAATTGCCAAATAATTCTGGACAATAAGTTAGGGAGTGTAATTTAAACTCCGTCTGGTTTCTACTTAGCTCAAACTTCTACAAATATATTTTTCCTTTCTTGATTTACAATTGCTTTTTAAGGCAATTATCGGATGCGTGCAAGGGCAGCGAAGTATGAGTCGTTATTTTATTATTCACTGCCAAGACATTATAAGCTGCACGACTTTGCCACTCCTTGACTTTTGGAATAATAAAGTCGATGATTTCACCCATCATCGTTTTTACACGTTTACTACCACAGCCATTACGCTTATTGCCTTTTTGACGCTCTGAATCATCAAGATGGGAACTCATCTCACCATCCAACGCAGCTTCTAAAAGACCTTTCGACAAAGAACCGAAAGCAGCACCTTTTCCTGAAAAAAGGTATAATTAACTTAAGCCCTCTACTTTTCCATCAATTATATCAATGCGTTTTGCTTGAGGCTCTTTGGGCAAACCAGGCATACGCATTATCTCTCCAGCAATGGCAACAAGCATTTCGGCACCGTTGTTTATAACAATATCTTTGATATGAAATTCAAAGTTATTGACTGCACCATATATCTTTGGGTCGGCAGAAAATGAATATTGTGTTTTGGCAATACACACCGGAAAATGAGTGATACCCATCTCTTGAGCTAATTTAATTTTATTGCGAGCAATAGTACTGTAAGTTATCACACTTGCACCATATATTCCGGTCGCTATCTTTTCAATCTTTTGTTCTACTGAATCATCCTCTTTATAAGTGAACTTCAACGGTTGAGATGGTGTATTTTCTATTGTATCGGCCACCAATTGAGCCAATTCGACTGCTCCTTCACCACCTTCGGTAAATGCGTTGTTTATTGCAAAACCTACATTAAGCTCTTTTTCGCAATGTGTGCGTAGCAAAGCGATTTCTTGTTCTGTATCTGAGGCATATTTATTGAAAGCCACGACTACTGTTTGTCCAAATGCTTTCAGGTTGCGCACGTGCTTATCCAAGTTTCTCAGTCCTTCTCTTAAACCCTCAATATTTGGTTCTTTTATTTTATCGAGACTAACTCCACCGTGCATTTTCAGTCCTTGTGCGGTTGCTACAATTACAGTCAGTCGGGGTTGCAGGCCGCTTTTCTTACATTTGATATTGTAAAACTTCTCAGCTCCTAAATCAGCTCCAAAACCAGCTTCGGTCACTACGTAGTCTCCAAAAGTCATAGCCATTTTTGTGGCAAGAATCGAGTTACAACCGTGAGCTATGTTTGCAAATGGTCCGCCGTGAACAAACGCCGCCGTATTTTCAGTAGTTTGCACCAAGTTAGGGTGAATCGCATCTTTCAATAACACGGTGATAGCTCCCGTTACTCCCAAATCTTTTACCGTAAACGGCTTATTGTCGTAGGTAAATCCCAACAAGATATTGTCTATACGTCGGCGTAGGTCATCAATATCGGTAGCAAGACAAAGAATAGCCATTATTTCGGATGCAGGTGTTATGTCGAAGCCCGATTGTTGAGTGATGCCATCTGTTTTATTGCCCAGCCCTGTCACCACATTGCGCAATGAGCGGTCGTTCACATCCAGCACACGCTTCCACAATATCTCTTTCAAGCCAAACCCACTTGCCTTGTTTTGGTATAGATAATTGTCGAGCAATGCAGAAATCATATTGTGAGCCGATGTTATAGCGTGAAAATCACCAGTGAAATGAAGATTGATTTTTTCCATCGGGAGCACTTGTGCATATCCTCCTCCTGCAGCACCACCTTTCATTCCGAAGCAAGGCCCCAATGATGGTTCGCGCAATGCTACAATGGCTTTTTTCCCTATTTTATTCAAACCCAATGCAAGGCCTATCGATACGGTTGTTTTGCCAATACCAGCTTTGGTTGCAGTTATCGCAGTTACCAAAATAAGCTTGCTTTGATTTACTTTTTCATTGTCAATCAAATATTCGGGTATTTTGGCGATATATCTGCCGTAATTCTCCACTTCGTCACGTGGAATATCAATACTCTCTGCTACTTGCTTTATTTTTTTTAGCTCTATGCTACGAGCTATCTCTATATCAGACTTCATCGTTATGAAATTTTTGAATTACAAAAAAGTTGCGCAAAGATAGGAAAAGAATTAATATCTATATTTGAATCGAAAGTGCTAAATGTAGGTGGTGATTACGCAACTTCCATTTTCTTTTGTCGAAGTGCAAAATACAAAAGATATAAAATCCCAAACATCAATACGCTTACAGAACCATACATTCCGATGTGGTCGAGAGCTATCCCCATCAATAAAGGGAAGATTGCGCCACCAAATTGTCCCATTATCATCAGTACAGATATGCGGCTTTTCTGATCGGGATGTGCAAGCATAGCTTGCGAAATTACCACAGGAAAGATACTGGCATTTCCTACACCAATGACAGCGATGAAAAAGCTAAGCCAAAACTTCGTGGAAACAAAATATAGCCCACTTGTGCCAATCAGCAGCAAGGCTACACTTATATAAAAGAATATTCGTTTGGGAATTTTATTGATAACAAATGTCCATACCAGCCCACCCGAAAGACGTGCAATGAAGTACAATCCCGACGCAAAAGAAGCAGCTTCGAGCGTAATCCCCAACTTATACATCAACAGTTTGGGGGCTACCGTGTTTGTACCAATATCGATACCCACGTGACACATCACACCAATAAAAGAGAGTATGACAAGTGGTTCTTTCAGTAGTTTTAAGCAGGGAAATAAATCATTGGTAGTTATAGCAGGAGGTTCTCTTTCTATCTTGGTGATACTTAAAAGCAAGATGGTGATTGCCGTAATTGCAAAGTAAACCAAAAACAAAATGCGCCAACCTAAGTTGAAAAAATGCTGAAAATGAAGCGCGCCTATCATCGCCACATAAGGAGCAACAAAGCAAGAGAATGTTTTCACAAACTCACCAAACGTGAGATGAATAGCAAGTTTATCGCCCTGGATGATATTTGAAAACAGCGGATATGCCGAAGCTTGCAAGCACACATTGCTAATGCCCAATATCACAAAACAAACAACCATCGATGAATAGGTGATTTTAAGAAATGGGATTAGGGTAGAAATAGCCAATATACACATACTAAGTAGCACCATATTTTTCCGTCCGATTTTATTCATTGCTATACTTGTAGGAAGCGTGCAAATCAAAAACCAGATGTAAACGAGTGTAGGTAGTATATTGGCTTTTGTGTCCGAAAGATGCAATGACACCTTTATATAATTGGAGGCGATTCCGACCATTTCTATCGAACCCATCACAAAGAAACAGAACATAATAGAAACAATTTGGAATCGCAAAAAAACTTTCGTACCCATATCAGCCTTTCATTTTATTTGAGTTTATTCCGGCTTAAAGCTTCGCAGCCAGGCACTTAGTTCATCGAGCATTAGGTTTTTATAAAGAAAGCCTTCACGAATGCCCCATCCGTGTCCACCTGTCGGATATATATATAATGCCACAGGAATCTTTTTGTTGTGCAAAGCAAGGTAATAATTTACGCCATTGAGCGGTGGAACTGCACCATCATCATTGCTATAAGCGATAAAAGCTCTGGGTGTGTCTTCGTCTATTTGTTTTTCGTTCGAATAAAGTTCCACCATCTCTTCCGAAGGGTTTTTGCCAAGCAGATTTTCGCGCGAGCCATTGTGCGTATAGTTTTTATCCATTGTGATGACGGGATACATCAGAATCTGAAAATTGGGGCGAAGAGCTTTGGGAGCATGCGTGGCAATGGTAGAGGCCAAATGTCCACCAGCCGAGAATCCCATAATGCCTACATCGTTGGGGTTCACATTCCATTCTTTGGCATTTTCTCGAATAATTCGCATCGCCTCTTCAGCATCCGAGAAAGGCACATCTTTGTTCATCCCCTTGGGCATTCTGTATTTCAGCACAGCCACCCCGATGCCTTGTTTCAAAAAGAATGGCGCCCAGTCGTATCCTTCGTGATGATAGGCCAAATGAGCATATCCACCTCCAGGGCAAATCAATATAAACCTACCTGTTGCATTTTTAGGTGATGGAAGATAAACTTTCATTGTCGGCTTAAAGTTGCCCACCGACTCATCAAAAGGGGTAGTATCTACCCCATTCGTATTAGGCATTCCGTTTTGCCACAAATCCACATCAAACGGTTCGGATAACTTTTGTCCATACACCGTTCCTACCAATCCAAATAAAACAGTCATAATCAGCAATTTACAATAACATCGTTTCATACATTTCCATTTATAGTTAACATTTTCGATTAACAAACGTACAGAAAATTACAATTTGCTGCAAGCGAATCGGAAAATTAGATTTAGATAAAAAATGCTTGATACCTATCATCTGCCAATTATTAATAACTCACAAAACAACTATTAACAGTTGACACTCTAATTATGAATAGTTGATGCGATACTTGTTAACATCTATCATTCGACTGTTCTGCCCCCTATCTCCTATTGTTTGGTTACAATCACCGAAGTTGTGCAGGTAAGTGCTGTGATAGATGAACAAACTACGCTATCAGACGTTATATTTTAACAAAAAAACGAATAACAGATATGAATTTTAACTCACGAATCATCATTTTTATTTTGGCGACAATCATCCCCTTGCCATTCTTTGCCCAAAATAAACAATCACTCAGTTTTGAGGATGCACTCAATATGCTTCAATCGGGCAGTCAAAGCTTGAAGATAGCCGACAAGGAGATTGAGATAGCCAAAAGTGAGCGAGACAAACTAAACGCATTTTGGTATCCGAGCCTACAAGCTTCGGGGGCTTATGTTTATATGTCGCAAAAGATAGAGGTAAAAGAGCCTTTGTCTCGTTTCACCGACCCAGCGGTCGATTTTGTTCATAGCATTCTTCCCGATGATCAAATCATAAGCAATTTGCTGAATCAGATAGGCAGCAACACATTCGTGTTGCCTTTGGTTCCACGCAATATTGCTACAATCGATGTAAATGCGGAATGGGTTATCTTTTCGGGGCTGAAGCGTTTTAGAGCCACCAAGATAGGGCGTACAATGGTAGATATAGCCCAAGAAAACAAGGGACAGGTAGATGCCAATCAGCGCACAATTCTGGTGGAGGCCTATTATGGCTTGCGATTGGCGCAACAAGTGGCGAGCGTGCGTGAAGAGACTTACAACGCATTCAAAAAGCACTACGAAAATGCCTTGAAACTGGAGGCTACGGGTATGATAGACAAAGCTGGCAGACTGCTTGCACAAGTAAATATGGACGAAGCCAAACGTGAACTCGAAGCAGCGCGCAAAAATGAATCGGTGGTGCAAAGCACCCTAAAAACCATTTTGAACGTGGAGGACAACATTTCCGATTTCACACCATCTTCTCCCCTTTTCATCAACGATTCACTGCCACCGAAAATAGAGTTTATACAAATGGTGAGCACCAACAATTACCTCATCAACCAACTCAGTCTTCAGGAACAAATAGCCAAAGAGCAAACACGAATAGACCAAGCTGGCTATATGCCCAACATCGCTTTTTTTGGAAAGCAAACACTCTACTCGCACGGGATTCAGAGCAATCTTATACCTCGGATGATTGTTGGTGTAGGTTTTACGTGGAACTTATTTGATGGCTTAGAGCGTGAGAAGCGCATTCGCCAATCGAAACTTACCCGCCAAACGTTGGTGCTGGGACAAGAAAAAGCCAAAGATGACCTTGCTATCGGTGTAGATGGCTTTTATAGCCAGATGCAAAAAGCACAAGACAATGTAACTGCCCTCAACTCGACCATCGAACTAAGTGAAGAGCTTTTGCGAATACGCAAAAAAGCCTTTATGGAGGGTATGGCCACTTCGCTCGAAGTAATAGACGCTGAAAACTTATTATCGAAAGTAAAGGTTGCCCGACTTGCTGCATATTATGAGTACGACATTGCGTTGATGAACCTATTGGCCCTTTGTGGTGCTCCAGAACAATTCACCGATTATAACAACTAAAAAATAATACCCATTATATTATGAACTCAAATAGAAAATATTTAAGCATAGCCTTTATCGTACTTCTCATAGTGGTAGTTGTATTTACAGTTATCGGGCTTATATTTATGCGCAAGCAACCACTTGTGTTGCAAGGGCAGGCAGAAGCAACAGAAATACGTATCAGCGGAAAATTACCGGGTCGCATCGATACTTTTTTAGTAAAAGAAGGCGACTGGGTGAAAAAAGGTGACACACTTGTGGTGATAAACAGTCCGCTTGTTGAAGCAAAATACAAACAAGCCGACGCATTGAAACAAGTAGCAGTAGAGCAAAACAAGAAGATAGATGTAGGTACGCGGAAACAAATTATCGCTACTGCGCTTCAAATTTGGAACAAAACAAAAAGCGACTTAGAACTGGCTACTACCACCTACAACCGCATTGTCACGCTGTATAAAGACAGTGTAGTGACTTCTCAGCGAAAAGATGAAGTAGAAGCACTCTATAAAGGCGCATTAGCTGCCGAGAGAGCTGCTTACGAGCAATATCAATTGGCAGTAGACGGTGCTCAATCGGAAGACAAAGCATCGGCTCAAAGCTTAGTAGAAGCCGCTATCGGTTCGGTAGATGAGGTGAATGCTCTTTTGGTTGATGCACGCTTGACTGCTCCTGAAGATGGACAGATTTGCACAATATTCCCAAAACGCGGCGAATTGGTTGCACCTGGCACTCCTATAATGAACTTAGTGGTGTTGGACGATGTATATGTGGTGCTAAATATCCGTGAAGACCTGATGCCAAGTTTCAAGATGGGAGGAACATTTGTTGCCGATATTCCAGCCATAGCCCAAAAAAACGTTGAATTTAAAATATATTATATCAGTCCATTAGGAAGCTTTGCCACTTGGAAATCGACCAAACAGGTAGGCAGTTATGATATGCGTACTTTCGAAATACACGCACACCCAACATCAAAAGTGGATGATCTTCGTCCAGGAATGTCTGTGCTAATCACGATGTAATCTTTTAAAAAGATTTTGGAATGGAACAAACTCCGAAAAAACAATCGCCGTTTCATAAAGTCTTTTCAAGAGAACTGAATAGAATGGTGTCGAGACGAATTTATTTCGTCACGGCTATTGTGTTGCCACTATTCACCCTCTTTTTTATGGCTACGATATTTGGAAGTGGCGAAATGGAGAATCTACCCGTTGGAATCGTCGATTTAGATAATTCGGCAACCTCAAGATCGCTCACAAGAACCATTGAGGCAGTTCCTACTCTTTTAGTGACCCACCATTTTAGCAATGAGATGGAAGCACGAAGATTGGTACAGAAAAAAGAGATTTATGGATATTTGGTGATTCCACACAACTTTGAGCAAAATGCCATTACGGGCAAAGGCGCGGCTTTATCTTATTATTATCATTACGCACTGCTGGCTGTGGGAGGTGAAGTGATGGCTGCATTCGAAACCACTTTGAAACCAATAGAAGTAATGCCCATTGCAGTGGAAGCTGAAGCGTTGGGGGTAAATGAAGAAGAGATAGAAACTTTTCTATTGCCTATTCAGGCTGCCGATCACCCCGTCTACAACCCTGCCCTTAATTATAGCATATACCTCAGTCAATCGTTCTTTTTTGTGCTGTTTCAAATTCTGATATTACTTATCACTTTGTATGTAGTAGGGTCTGAAATAAAGTTTAAAACAGGCGGTGAATGGCTGGGTTTTGCTAATGGAAACATCGTGACTGCCGTGTTGGCCAAAGTGCTTCCTTACACCATTATCTTTTGCATTGAAGGTATATTTTCCAATTATGTGATGTTTCAAATCATTCATTTACCTTTTAGTGGTAGTTGGATTATGCTCAATTTGTCAACGGTTTTATTTATCATTGCTACGCAAGCTTTATCGATATTCGTATTCTCTATATTCCCAGCAATAGCACTTATCATCAGCATTGTTTCGATGCTTGGGTCGCTTGGCGCTACTCTGTCGGGCATTACCTTTCCTGTCGACAATATGTTTCCTGTGGTACACGATGCGTCCTATTTGTTTCCCGTGAGACACTACACCGAAATAGTACAAGTAATGTTATACACCAATGGGGGATATGAATATTATTGGCAGTCGTTGGTCGTGTTTTTTGCTTATCCATTTTTAGCATTTTTATTGTTGCCCCGGTTAAAGAAAGCCATAATCAGTCGTAAATATGAAGACATCGAATAATAAAACATCCTTGTTGTCTTTTACCATTGTGCGCGAGTTTTTCGCCATAAGTAGAAGTTATGCAGTGCTTTTGGTGCTCATAGGAGGCATATTTGTGTATGGCTTGCTCTATAATTATATGTACGCTCCCAACCTTGTGACCAATGCTCCAGTAGCAGTTGTAGATAGATCGCAAACCAAAATGAGCCGACAGTTTGTGCGCTGGCTCAATGCTACTCCACAAATCAACATCTACAAAGAGGCTACAAGCTTTGTAGAAGCCAAAGAATGGATGAAACAAGGAGTTATACAAGGCATACTCTATCTGCCCGACGATTTTGAGACAAAGGTGTTTGAAGGTGAAAAAGTAACGTATCCTTTTTACATCACCACCGATGCTTTTCTTTATTTTGAAGCACTTCAGAAAGCTTGTGCCAATGTGATGCTTGCAATGAATGACGCTTACCGAATGGATGGAATGGTGTTTTTGCCCCCACAAGGTATATTGGCTGTGGCAATGGCTACCCCTATCGAAACGGTGGGAACCACACTCTATAATCACACACAAGGCTATGGCTCTTATCTCATTCCAGCGGTTTTGATGATTATCCTTTTTCAAACCTTGAGTATGGTGATTGCAATGGTGGCGGGCAGCGAGTATCAGAAACGCAATTTGGGAGAATATCTAAGCTATCAAAAAGGGCTTTGGCAGACTGCTATTAAGGTGGTTTCGGGCAAAACTTTCGTGTATTGTACCATTTACTTCGTGTTTGCTTTCTTCTTCTTTGGCTTTTTGCATAAGATATTTAGCATACCATCCATCGGAAATCCGCTATACATTGTGATATTGTTTATTCCTTATCTGATGGCAAGTTCTTTCTTTATGCTTGCATTTTCGTGGTGGTTCACCGATTCAGAAGCTCCTATACTGCTCATCGCTTTTTTCTCGGTAGGATTAATCTTTTTATCGGGAGTGTCTTATCCGTTGGAGCTGATGCCGTGGTATTGGAAAATGTCTCACTTCATATTCCCAGCTACGCCAGCCACATTGGCTCTTGTCAAAATCAATTCGATGGAGGCAAGTATGGCAGATATTGAGTTGGAGTATTCCACTTTGTTGGTGCAGACAGTAGTCTATTTCTGTTTGGCGGTTTGGGTATATCAAAAGAAGTTTAAGAGGAGTATCAAGTGGGAAAATGAATCGATGAAAGCGAAAGAAACAGTTATTAATAGTTGATTCGCAAACTGTTTACATTTAACGCGACAACCCTTAACACTCTATTCATCAGTTGTTAAGGGTTGTTTTTAGAGTTTCATTCACGCCCACGTTTTTCGGCAAAGTAAACTCCGCTCAATATTAAAATCGAACCTATAAGCGCAATAAAAGTAACCTGTTCATCGATAACAATGGCCGATGTAATCAAGGTTATTAGCGGTATCACATAGATATAATTGGCAGCACACACCATTCCCAAACGATCTATAACCAAAGTCCAAGTGATATAGCAGACCATTGATGCCAATATGCCCAAAAACAAGAGATTGCCCCAAACAAGCGATTGCGACAATATAGAAAAATCTGTTTGAAGTGGATAGATGAAAAAGAAAGGCAGCAAAGTAATCAATCCATAAGAAAACACCTTTCGGGTAACAAATAAAACAGAGTACTTCGCATTCATCCGTTTTAAAAACAAGCAATAGAATGCCCACATCAATGCGGCTACCAGTGTTAGCAAATCGCCAATAGGATTGAGTTGCAAAATAAAACTACCGTTGAATATAACCAACGCTACTCCCAGCAATGCCATAGCCGACCCGATAATGAAACGGGTACCCAGTAGCTCTTTTTTATAAAAGAAATAAGAAACGGCAGCAGTAAGAATAGGAGTGGTGCAGATGATAAGTGCTACATTGGAGGCCAAAGTGTAATATAAAGCGGTGTTTTCGGCAATAAAATAGAGCGAGCCGCCTGTAAGCCCCAACAACACACATACTCCTTCGTCTTTCCACGTATCGGCAAAAAGCTTTTTAGGAGCAATAAACCAAATACAGATATATGCTATCAGAAAACGATAAAACAGTATATCTGTGGCAGACAATCCATTGTTTATTAATATCTTAGTAGACACAAAAGTAGTACCCCAGATAGCTACTGTTATAGCAGCCAATAGATGAAAACCGATGAGTGATTTTGTTGTTGTAGTCATAGAGTCTGGTCGTATTTTCGATTAATTGATGCAAAGATAGACATAGCTATTTCGTTTTGCATATCTTTGCAACCTTTTTTTATAACTAAAAACAACAATGCAAGGAACAAAAAATTTAACCCGTGGCCCTATCAACAAGCAATTGTTTAAATTGGCGTTGCCTATTATGGCTACCTCTTTCATTCAAATGGCATACAGTCTTACTGATATGGCGTGGGTGGGAAGATTGGGTAGTGAGGCTGTGGCTGTTATCGGTTCCATCGGTATATTGACTTGGATGTCGGGGTCAATATCCTTGTTCAACAAAGTAGGCGCAGAAGTCAGTGTTGCCCAATCCATCGGAGCGCAAAGCCAAACCAATGCTCGTGCGTTTGCATCTCACAACGTCACATTGGCTCTAATTATCTCGGTGTGCTGGGGAGCTTTATTGTTTATTTTTGCCCACCCCATTATTGGAATATACGGATTGGAATCTCACATCACCAACGATGCGGTGATCTATTTGAGAATCATATCCACGGCTTTGCCATTTATATTCCTTTCTGCCGCTTTCACCGGCATTTACAATGCAGCAGGCAGAAGCCAAGTCCCATTTTACATCAGTGCCACAGGATTGATATTGAATATCTTACTTGATCCTTTATTTATATTTACCTTCAAACTCGGCACTGATGGAGCGGCTTATGCCACGTGGATTTCGCAAGCAGTAGTCTTTTTCATCTTCATTTACCAACTTCGTGTGCGCGACGCATTATTCGGACGTTTTCCATTTCTTACGAAACTCAAAAAGCAATATTCCATTCGTATCTTTAAATTGGGCTTTCCTGTGGCTATGCTCAACACCTTGTTCTCGTTTGTGAATATGTTTCTTTGTCGAACAGCCTCCGCACAAGGTGGTCATATCGGGTTAATGACATTCACAACAGGCGGTCAGATAGAAGCAATTACTTGGAATACATCACAAGGTTTTTCAACTGCATTGAGTGCTTTCATCGCACAAAATTACGCTGCGGGCAACAATCAACGTGTCATTCGTTCTTTTCACACAACTCTGTGGATGACACTTATATTCGGAACGTTCTGCACATTGTTATTTGTATTTTTCGGGAATGAGGTGTTTTCTATTTTCGTGCCAGAAAAAGCTGCTTACGAAGCAGGAGGTATATTCTTGCGCATCGATGGATACTCACAATTGTTTATGATGCTCGAAATCACAATGCAAGGGGTGTTCTATGGCATTGGTCGCACCATTCCACCAGCTGTCATTAGCATCAGCTGCAACTACCTTCGCATTCCGATAGCTTTATTTTTTATCAGTTTAGGAATGGGAGTAGAAGGTATTTGGTGGGCAGTTTGTGTCACCACCATAGCCAAGGGCATCATCTTGTTTTTGTGGTTTGTTGCAATCCGAAAAAAAGTACTCAAACCCAACAAAAATATGGAAGAGTTTGTTTTTTCTACTGTTAACAAACAGACAGAATAGCCATTCAGTCTGTTTTATCAAAAAACCTATTTCTATAATATTTTGATTAAATTTGTAACGTATGAAGAAATGTAAGATTATAGCTTTATTTTTAAGCTTAACATTGGTGTTGGGTGGATGCAAATCACTAAGCAACACGGCAAAAGATGGTATGATTGGCGGTGGTGTAGGTGCTGTGGCGGGCGCATTAATCGGTGGAATTGCAGGCGACGGTGTAGGCGCAGCTATCGGTGCAGCAGTAGGCGGTGCAATTGGTGGAACAGTAGGTGCATTGATTGGAAAAAAGATGGATGAAAAGGCAGCTGAAGCAGCCAAAATTCAAGGAGCACAAGTAGAGCAAATAGAAGATAAAAATGGACTTCCTGCTGTTAAAGTTACGTTCAATTCGGGTATTTTGTTTGCTTTCAACTCTTACACGCTAAGCAGTGAAGCCAAAAACTCGCTTAGCCAATTTGCCAACTTACTAAAAAGTGACCCTACTATTGATGTGGCTATAATCGGGCACACCGACACAGTGGGTTCATACCAAGCCAACGAAGAAGTATCTGCACAAAGAGCCTATGCGGTAGAAAATTATCTACAATCGTGTGGTGTTTCTCCTTCACAATTTAAGGTTGTGAAAGGTGTAGGTTATACCGAATACAATAACTCCGAAACTGCGGAACAAAACCGTTGTGTAGACATTTATATGTATGCCAGCGAACAAATGATAAAAGATGCCGAAGCTGCTCAATAAAACACTATGCGCTGTGCGCAATTTGCTGTTACTATTCTTTATTTCGTCCATTGTAGCTGTGGTTTTATACCGATTTATCCCGGTATACATTACACCACTAATGGTTATCAGAAGTGTGCAGCAAGTTGCCGCAGGCGAAAAACCAATATGGCATCACAAATGGGTGCCTCTCAAAGAAATATCTCCCAACCTACCAATGGCCGTTATCGCCTCCGAAGACAATCGATTTGCCACACACAATGGATTCGATTTTGAAGAGATAAAAAAGGCAATGGAAGAAAACAAAAAGCGCAAAAGAAAACGTGGAGCAAGCACCATCAGTCAGCAAACAGCTAAAAACGTGTTTTTATGGCCCAAATCTTCTTGGCTACGAAAAGGATTGGAGGTATATTTCACTTTTCTAATTGAGTTGTTTTGGACAAAAGAGCGCATTATGACTGTTTATCTCAACTCTATTGAAATGGGAAAAGGAATCTATGGAGCACAAGCGACCGCAAAATACAAGTTTCATACGACAGCGGCTAAACTTACAAAAGCGCAATGTGCATTGATAGCAGCCACACTTCCCAATCCGATTCGTTTCGATTCGGCTCGTCCATCGGCTTATATGTTGAAACGGCAACAACAGATACTCCGTTTGATGAACTTGATACCAGAATTTCCAAGCGTAGAAAAAACGAACGATAAATCGAAAAAGAAAAACAATAAATAACATCACAATAGCAAATGAATATGAAAAAGCTTCTATTTATCTTATTTTTATTATATGCTTCCGGCATATTTGCCCAGCGCACCGAAGTGTTTCATCCACACATTCAAACCATTCAAGTGATAGCCAATGAGGATTATCGCCAGCCTGCTATTATCGCTTTAGAAAGTGACGATTTCATCGATATATCATTTGATTTTTTATCTCACGAACATCATCGATTCAAATACATTATTTCGCATTGCGATGCAGAATGGAACACTTCTAATCTATCTGATTTTGATTTCTTAGATGGTTTCAACAACAATCCGATAAACGATAGTGAAATATCAATGAATACAACAGTGCCCTATACACATTACCATTTCCGACTTCCAAACGAAGAGGTTCGGATGATTATTTCGGGCAATTATCGCATTGATGTTTTTGATGAAGAAGAAAATGAAGAACCTGTTTTTCGTACTTTTTTCCGCGTTACCGAAGAGCAAGTCGCAATATCTGCCACAGTAAGCAGCGATACCGACATAGACCGAAACAAAGGAAATCAGCAAGTTAGCTTTGACATAAACCATAAGGGATACACCATTCGCAATCCACAACAAGAAGTTAAAGTACACGTATTGCAGAATGGACGTATCGATAATATGGCAAAAAATATAACGCCTACCTACGTTTCGCCCAATGAATTGCGATACAACCACAACCGTTCTTTGATATTTTCGGCTGGCAATGAGTATAGACGCTTTGAGATAGTAAATACTAAATATGCTGGTATGGGAGTTGAGCACTTAGGGTATTATGCACCCTATTATCACGCTACATTATATCCCGATGAACCTCGTATTATCAACTATCTATATGATGAAGACCAAAATGGGAAATACCTTGTTCGATACAACGATGCCGTAGACGACAACACGGAAGCTGATTATTTTTTCGTTCATTTCACTTTAGAGTGCGACCAGCTTTTTGCTGGTGGTAATGTGTATCTGCAAGGCGAATTCACGTATGATAACTTCAGCACTCAGACTGAAATGAAATACAATAAGGATAAATATATATACGAGTCGGTACAACTGCTGAAACAAGGTTCATACAACTATCAATATCTGTTTGTCTCCACAGACAAAGAACGTGGCGAAACAGGGCCAATAGAAGGAAATTTCTATGAAACAGAAAATGAGTATTTGATTTTGGTTTATCACCGTCCTTTTGGCGAACGCTACGATCGTTTGATTGGTATGAAACAAATTCGTTTTTTACCATAAGCTTTTTTAACTGGGCTGCAATAAAAACTCTAAGAAGGTTGCTTTGAATGATGCAAGCTCATCGTTTAGAACAAGAAAAAAGGATATAGAATTATGAACATTCTATATCCTCTTTGTATTCAAATCATAAGAGTATCACCCTTCTATCGCAGCCTGAGCAGCAGCAAGTCGAGCAATAGGAACTCTAAATGGAGAACAGCTGACGTAGTTTAATCCTACACGATGACAGAATTTTACAGACGATGGCTCACCACCATGCTCGCCGCAAATACCGCATTTCAAATCTGGACGTGCTTGACGACCTTTTTCGGTAGCCATACGCACCAACTGTCCTACTCCATTTTGATCGAGCACTTGGAATGGGTCTACTTTTAATATCTTCTTTTCTAAATAAATAGGAAGGAAAGAAGCTATATCATCACGTGAATAACCAAAAGTCATTTGTGTTAAGTCGTTTGTTCCGAACGAGAAGAACTCTGCTGATGAAGCTATTTTGTCGGCTGTCAATGCTGCGCGGGGGATTTCAATCATTGTTCCTACTTTAAACTCGATGCTATCACCCATCTCTTCAAACAAGAGTGCAGCTTCTTTTCGAATCACCTCTTCTTGTTGCTTAAACTCATAAAGAATACCTGTCAAAGGAACCATTATTTCGGGATGAGTCTCAACTCCTTCCGCTTTCAGTTCGAGCGCTGCACCCAATATCGCACGTGTTTGCATTTGTGTGATTTCAGGATATGTGTTTCCCAAACGGCAACCACGATGTCCAAGCATCGGATTGTGCTCACAAAGTGATTCCACTCGTTGTTGTATGTATTGCAGGCTTACGTTCATCGCATCTGCCATTTCTTGCTGTCCTTTCAAGTCGTGAGGAACAAATTCGTGCAAAGGAGGATCGAGAAGACGAACAGTAACTGGACAATACTCCATAGCTTTGAATATACCTTTAAAATCGGCCTGTTGATATGGGAGAATCTTTGCCAAAGCCACTCTGCGACCTTCAGCATTTTCGGCTAAAATCATTTCGCGCATTGCCTTGATTTTTTCTCCATCAAAAAACATATGTTCAGTGCGACAAAGCCCGATACCAATTGCTCCAAAGTCGCGCGCAACCCGTGCATCGTGAGGAGTATCTGCATTGGTGCGAACCTTCAATTTGGCATATTTATCGGCCAATTCCATCAATTCGCCAAAGTCTCCCGATAATTCTGCGGCTTTGGTTACAACTTTGCCTTTGTATACTTCGCCCGAACTACCATTCAGTGATAAAAAATCACCTTCTTTAAATATTTCTCCATCAATTTCTACCGTCCGGTTCTTGTAGTCGATATTCAACGCACCTGCACCCGACACACAGCATTTGCCCATACCACGAGCCACCACAGCAGCGTGTGAGGTCATACCACCACGAGCTGTAAGAATACCTTGCGCCACGGCCATACCCGCCAAGTCCTCTGGCGAAGTTTCGATACGTACCATAATCACTTTCTTACCATTGGCAGCCCATTCGGCAGCATCATCAGCAAAAAACACGATTTGACCTGTTGCTGCGCCTGGAGATGCAGGCAATCCACGAGTCAATACTTTTGCCATTTTTAGCGCAGCTTTATCAAATACTGGGTGAAGAAGCTCATCCAATTTATTTGGTTCTACTCTCAGTACTGCTTCTTTTTCCGAAATCATACCTTGATGAAACAAATCGATAGCAATCTTTACCATGGCCGCACCAGTACGTTTTCCGTTGCGAGTTTGTAAAAACCACAATTTTCCTTCTTGAACAGTGAACTCCATATCTTGCATATCACGATAGTGGTTTTCCAGTTTCGTTTGCAGCATATCAAGTTCTTTATATATTTCGGGCATTGCCTCTTCCATCGATGGATATTTAGCAATGCGCTCTTCTTCGGATACACAAGCCATTTCTGCCCAGCGTTGCGAACCTTCTTTGGTGATTTGTTGTGGAGTGCGGATGCCAGCCACCACGTCTTCACCTTGTGCGTTAATCAAATATTCTCCATTGAATATATCTTCGCCCGTACCTGCATCGCGTGAGAAGCACACACCAGTGGCCGAAGTGTCGCCCATATTACCAAATACCATTGCTTGCACATTGACTGCGGTACCCCACTCATCGGGAATACTCTCCATTTTGCGATAGAGAATGGCGCGATCGTTCATCCACGAGTTGAAAACAGCACAAATGGCTCCCCACAGCTGTTCGTAGGCGCAAGTTGGAAAATCGCAGCCTGTTTGCTCTTTCACGGCAGCTTTGAAGCGTTTTACCAGCTCTTTCAAATCCTCCACCTCAAGTTCGTTGTCCAAGTGTACGCCTTTGGCTTCTTTCATTTCTTCAATGATTGCTTCAAAAGGGTCTATATCTTCTTTATTGGTAGGCTTCATACCAAGCACCACGTCACCATACATCTGCACAAAACGACGATACGAATCCCAAGCAAAGCGAGCATTTCCAGTCTTGCGTGTCATACCCTCTACCACTTCATCATTCAATCCTAAGTTCAAAATTGTATCCATCATACCGGGCATCGAAGCACGTGCGCCCGATCGAACTGACACTAACAAGGGATTTTCTACATCGCCAAATTTGGAGTTCATCAAGATCTCGACATTGGCTATGGCTTTTTCTACGTCAGATTTTAGTAGTTCTACAACTTTATCTTGTCCTAATTCGTAATACTCTGTGCAAACATCGGTAGTGATAGTCAGTCCGGGAGGCACGGGAACACCGATAAGGTTCATTTCGGCCAAGTTGGCACCTTTACCTCCTAATAGGTTTTTCATATCGGCCTTGCCTTCGGCTTGACCATTTCCAAAAGTATAAACTCTTTTTTTGTCCATAATATAGGTATTTAAAGTTATCAAAAAGTCAAAAAGTGTGTTTTTTAGAAACGCAAAACTAACGATATTTCACAAACTTCAAAACTTTTAAGGAAAAAAAATGCAGCAAAATGTAATTTCTACTTAGCAATATTGAATATTCACAGTTGACAGAATAATATCTCGAAAAATTGGTTACTTTTGCATCAATTATTAATAGATTGGTGTAAAAGTGGCAAGAAAGAAAAAAGCCCTTCCCCTTTTAGAGAAGGTAACAATTACGGGTGTGGCTGCCGAAGGAAAAGCCATAGTGAAGATAGATGACTTAGTAGTTTTTGTTCCTTATGTAGTGCCTGGCGACGTGGTAGACTTGCAGGTGAAACGGAAAAAAAACAAATATGCAGAAGCTGAAGCGGTGCATTTTCACGAATACTCCTCATTGCGTGCCAAACCATTTTGCGAACATTACGGAGTTTGCGGTGGTTGTAAATGGCAAGTTCTCCCCTATTCAGAGCAAATAAAGTATAAGCAGCAACAAGTAGAAGACAACTTGCGCCGCATCGGAAAAATTGAACTTCCAGAGGTTTCTCCCATCTTAGGCTCGGAAAAAACCGAGTTGTATCGAAACAAACTTGAATTTACCTTCTCCAACAAGCGTTGGTTGACGTATGAAGAGGTAAAACAGGATGTGAAGTATGACCAAATGAATGCTGTTGGATTCCACATTCCTGGAGCTTTCGACAAAGTGCTGGCCATTGAGAAATGCTGGTTGCAAGATGATATAGCCAACCGTTTGCGCAACGCCATACGCGATTATGCTTACGAGCACAACTATTCGTTCATCAACCTGCGCAATCACGAAGGAATGCTGCGCAATATGATTGTACGCACTTCATCAACTGGCGAGCTGATGCTGATTTTGATTTGCAAGATTGAAAACGATGAAGAGATGAAGCTCTTTAAGCAACTGTTGCAATATGTGGCAGATTCTTTCCCCGAAATCACCTCTTTATTATATGTGGTAAACAATAAGTGCAACGATACAATCAATGATTTGGATGTACACGTGTTCAAAGGGAACGACCATATTTTTGAAGAGATGGAAGGACTTCGATTTAAAATCGGCCCGAAATCATTTTATCAAACCAACTCGGAACAAGCTTACAACCTTTATAAAATAACACGCAATTTCGCTGGGTTGACTGGGAATGAATTGGTGTACGACCTTTACACTGGCACCGGAACCATTGCCAATTTCGTGGCAAGCAAAGCACGCCAAGTAATCGGCATTGAATATGTGCCCGAAGCCATTGAAGATGCCAAGGTGAATGCCGGAATAAATGGAATCAACAATGCCCTTTTCTTTGCTGGCGATATGAAAGATATGCTCACGCAAGAATTTATCAACGAATATGGCCGCCCCGATGTTATCATCACCGACCCTCCACGCGCCGGTATGCACCAAGATGTAGTTGATGTGATTCTTTTTGCAGAGCCGCAACGCATCGTGTACGTAAGCTGCAACCCAGCCACACAGGCACGAGACCTTCAGCTGCTCGACCCTAAATACAAAGTGACGGCTGTGCAGCCCGTAGATATGTTTCCACACACGCACCACGTAGAAAATGTGGTGCTGCTTGAACGTAGATAAAAATCTCAGAAATGGAAAAGAAAAAAAGAGTAAGAAGAACGCCTGCCGACAAGGCTAAGGCTGAATACACAGGATATTTGGTGAAAGAGCCAATGGAGTTGATGGAGTTTCTTGCGGCCAGAATGCCCGATGCAAGTCGCACCAAGCTGAAAACATTGCTCAGCAAACGTGTGGTTTACGTAGACAATGTGATTACCACACAATTCAACTTCCCTTTGAAACCAGGTATGCGCGTACAAATCAGCAAGGTGAAAGGGCGCAAAGAGTTCACCCACCGACTGATGAACATCGTGTATGAAGATGCTTACATCATTGTGATTGAAAAAAAGGAGGGATTGCTATCGGTGGCTACCGAACGACAAAAAGAGCGCACAGCTCAATCAATATTGAACGAATACGTGCAACGCTCGGGCAAGCAACACCGCATATTTGTGGTGCATCGGTTAGACCGTGACACATCGGGTTTGATGATGTTTGCCAAAGACGAAAAAACCCAGCGAACTCTGCGTGACAACTGGCACGATATTGTGACCGACCGCCGCTACGTGGCAGTGGCTACTGGCGAAATGGAAAAAAGTCACGACACTGTGGTGTCGTGGTTGACCGATAAAACCATCTACGTGAGCAATAGCACTTACGATGATGGTGGCTCTAAATCAATCACCCACTACCGCACCATCAAACGCGGTAATGGCTTATCGCTGATTGAACTCGATTTGGAAACGGGACGCAAAAACCAAATTCGCGTACATCTGCAAAGCCTTGGACACCCCCTCATCGGTGATGGAAGATATGGTGGAGACATTGCACCAAACCCCATTAACCGCTTGGCTCTGCACGCTTTCAAACTGTGCTTTTATCATCCAGTCACCAATGAGCTAATGGAGTTTGAAACCCCTTATCCATCGGCCTTCAAAAAGCTGTTTATCAAGCACAGGCCAGCCGCCGAACAACAATAAACATTTCACTTGATAACTATACACAATTGGCGCGATAACTGTTCACAGCTATCGCGCCAATTGTGTATAGTCGAGAATCAAAATATTAATAGTAATATTTATCCATACGAATATAGCCTTCGTATGCACCATTTACATACAGAGTGCCACTAAGATATTCAGAACCTACAAATAAATCACGAATCTCAAACATCGGATTTATGCCTCCGTAGTCCATCCACAAAGTAGCGCCATCAACCCACCAGCGTATTGTCATTGTTGTAGCAAACTCACCATTATCCATAAAATACTGGTCATCCACCGCATAATCATTCCCTTTAAAAGTAATGATGTTATTCACTGCGTAGCCACGATTCTCGAAACCAAGATCGCCTATCCACGAATAACCTATCAAGTTGCGGTACAAAGTATTATCATCTTGTTGTGCGCAAGATGAAAAACCAATCAGCGTCAGCAGCATCAGGCCAACCAACAATACATTTTGTCGTTTTAAAAAGCACGTGTTGTACATAAAACTTTTCTTTTCAATTAATTATTGTCGCAAAAGTACAAATAAAATATCATTTATAAACTCGTTTTTTTGTAAGTTTGTAGCATAATGATGCCACATAACTTTCACTACCAAAAAACAACATCAATGAATATTATCAACAACACCACCGAACATTGTCAGCTAACATCGTCAGAGGAAAAACTTCTTAACAAACTCAGCCAATTTTCATTTCGCGGCTTTTATCCGCATCAAACTGGCATTGAAACCTTTGGCGACATTCATAAAAATGTAAACTTCTATATATCCTATTACAACGATGTAGTAGATAAAAAGGACAACATACTTGGAATAAATTTCGTAAAGACCCCTTTTCGCAATCTCATAGATGCACTTGATGAAGAAGAGATTATTGAAGATTTATACAACAAGAAATTCTACAAAGAAATAACTACCAACAATGAAAATCATTATGCCGCACTTGATGTTTTAATCAATGAAATAGTAGATGATACATCCAACAAAGGTAATGCGCTGCAAGAAAACGGAGTGATTATCAGTCCTTCGGGGTGCTACATTTCGGCTCGCAATGGAAAACCAGCCGAAGCACATTTGTTTATCGACTCCATCGAGTCCTTTTATTCCACTCGCAAATACCATAAAAACAGAGAATCCATCGTATGTTACGCATACGTCAGATTAATGTTTCACGCTTTTTTCGATTGTAATACCCCCACATTCAAGCAAGTAGAAGAGCCCATCACACAATATGCGATGCTATCATTTATGGAACAACTCTTCATATCCGATTATTATTGGTACACCATTTTCATCGAATCCTTAACCAATGTGATACGTGACGCTTCTTTAATTTACTCATTGGGGGTAAACCTCTTTAGAAATTACAATAACCCAACAAGCGAGCTTTATCGCTACGACTGGATTTTAAATTACAAAACAGCAAAATCCAACCTTAAAATAGAGAATAAACAACTGCAACATCTATTTAAACTATACACACAAAACAGATTGATTAAAAATGATATTTTGATAGCAATGAAAGAGGTAATAGACGAAACGATTAGCAAATAAACGTTCATTTAACACCAAATCATTTTATATTTTCACATCTTAATACTGTTTTAAAACCAAAACATTAAAAATAGTCACATCAATTGTACGAATATTAAAAAATTAAACTTATATTTGGCTGAATTATCTTTTAAATCTAGTAAATACAAGCGATGGAAAGGACATTACACAGTTCGCAAAATGCAGAACACTTACTAAAGTTGACAGCCGACACATTAATCTTAATAAACCAATCGGGAGTTTGCGAAGATATTTATGCTCAAAGCGACTTTTGGTTTCTTCAAGAAAACGTATTATTAGGGAAAAACATTTTTAAAATGCTACCTAAACACACGTTACTAAAAGTGTATAGAAGTTTCCAACGTGTTTTAAAAGAAAAAAAGAAGGTTTCAAAGAATTATCGCTTAGATTTAAAAGATGACACCTACTATTTTAAATGTATTCTTCAGCCATACAAAGATGGCGTACTTTGTCAGTATAGAGATATAACCAAGCGAAACAATATTAAGCTTCAATTGGAGCGTGCCAACCACGAGTTGAAAGAGATTCAAAAAGTGGCTCAAATAGGGCAATGGCAATACGACAACGTGGACAACATTGTTCATTTCAAAGGATATACTGGCATTATGTGTCAACAAGAGGCTATTCAAACAGTTTCGTTGGACGTTTATGTAAACGAACTGGTTGTATCCGAAGACCGTCCTCAAGTACAGACGTGGCTCGAAAACAACCTGAAAGGTGCCAACCCATCCAGCATCGGATACAGAATCAAATACAAAGGATCCATTTACTATCTGCGCTTGCAAACTTATCTGCGTGAAGAAATCGGAGAAGGTGTGTTCAGCTTTGAAGGGTATGTACAAAATGTGACCGACATTCAAAGACACAGAAATGATATAAATGTATTGACTCACGCAATAAACAATGCCAAGGAAAGCATCTATGCAGCCGATAAAGAGGGTACAATGGTGTTTGCAAACAGAACATTCAGACAAACACACAACGTGCCCGATGAAGTTGACTTATGCAATTTGAAGCTTTATAATATTGTAGGAGACGTGCAATCATTGGAAGAATGGGTAGAAAGATATAGCAAAATAAAATCGGGCGAGTTTGTCGAGTTTCGAGCTTATGACCCCATAAAACAGAATCCAGATATTCTTGCCTATGAAGGCACTTTATATAATGTCACCACCGATGAGGGTATAAGCACATATTGGTCATTCGCACACGACATATCAGAACGTTTGAGATTTGAATCTCACATCAAATGTCTCAATAGCATTATGGATACAGTTATGGAAAACTTACCTGCTGGTATTGTCGTAAAAGATATAGAAAATGAATTCAGATATTTATATCGGAACAGCGAATCATACAATAGAGAGATAGAAAGCTCAATAAAAGACGCTATTGGCAAAAATGACTTTTTCTTTTTCCCAAAAGAAATTGCAGAAAGAAAATTAGCTGAAGATATGAGCATTGTTCAATCCGGACAAGTGGTTCATCGCATAGAAGAACGGAAAGATAAAAATGGGAATGAATTAATTCTCGATAAAAGAAAGCTCAAAGTAGACGGCAAAGATTTCGCTCCAGTTATCATAAGCATCGAATGGGATATAACTGAGATGGAGTTAATGAGACGTGAATTAGAAATAGCAAAAGAAAAAGCAGAAAAATCAGACAAACTTAAATCTGCCTTTTTAGCAAATATGAGCCATGAGATTCGTACTCCATTAAACGCCATCATTGGTTTTTCGAGAATCATTTCTGAATGCGATGACAAAGATGAACGAAGCAGTTACTACGAGATAATAGACGCAAACAACGAACGCTTATTACAACTCATTAATGAGATTCTGGATTTATCCAAAATTGAATCGGGAGTAATGGAATTTACATACTCACGAATGCAGCTCTATAAACTATGCCAAGAAATATTCTATGCTCATACATTTAGGCAGCCAGAAGGAGTAGAGTTGATATTTGAACCATCTGACAAATTACTTAGTATAGAATCAGATAAAAACCGTTTGTTTCAAGTGTTATCAAACCTAATTGGCAATGCGTCAAAGTTCACAACCAATGGCAGCATCAGTTATGGTTATGTGCAAAAAGGTGATAAGGTACACTTCCACGTTCGCGATACCGGTACAGGAATTGCAGAAAACAAACTAAGAACAGTATTTGAGCGATTCGTAAAATTGGATGATAATGTTCAAGGAACAGGATTGGGGCTATCAATATGTAAAAGCATTATCGAAAGATTGGGTGGAGAAATCAACGTTAAATCTGAATTAGGAGTAGGTACAGAGTTTTATTTTTGGGTTCCTCTTTGCTCAAATGAATGCAATAATAATGATATTGCAAACAATTTACCCAACAACGAAGTTTATTCTAATGATAATGCGAAGTTTCAAGAAGAAGATTTGCAGAATAAAAAAGCAATTGAATCATCCGACAAAAGTAAAACAGTTTTAGTTGCAGAGGATATTGACAACAATTACAAACTTTTGAAACTGATGTTTAATGATAGATTTAATCTAATCAGAGCAACAAACGGGATGGATGCTGTGACAATGTTTGATGAATATAAACCCGATTTAATATTAATGGATCTCAATATGCCACAATTAAACGGTATAGAGGCTACGAAAATAATTCGTCAATTGTCGGAAGATGTTATTGTTATTGCTCAAAGTGCTTATGCTTTTGACGAAAATATTAAAGAAGCTATTGATGCGGGCTGCAACGATTTCATCACAAAACCTATTGCAAAAGAAGCATTAGAAGAAATCATCACAAAATATTTATGAAATGGGTAGAAAAGCTGTTTTTAGACTATGTTATTATATTACTATTTTTGTGACTATCGTATTTGCGTGCGTAGCCATAGCAGGTGCTTGTGCTAAATTTATATCACCTGCGCAAAACAATTCGCTTACGCTTTTTGGATTATTTTTGCCTGTTGTTCTCATCATTAATGCTGCGACATTAATTTATTGGATGTGTCGATTTAAAATTTGGTTTCTGATACCACTTATTGCAATAGGAACAAATTACAATTATCTAAATCGTATTTTTCGTTTTCCGTTCAAACCCAATATAGAAACTCAAATAACAAACAATGAAAAAGGATTTATTATAGGCACTTACAACGTGCATAGCTTCAACAAAGATACAACAGGCTATTATTGTCGGCAAATTGGTCAGTTTATGCAAGAACAAGAGGCTGATATTGTATGCTTTCAAGAGTTTGGAATTACAAAAGAGTTTAACACTGATAGCTTACGAGCTGCTTTATCCAATTGGAACTACTCGTGCATTCCTTTTCCCAAAAACAAACAGCCGATTTTGAATATTGCTGTTTTTAGTAAATACCCCATTATCAATGGGCAGTTATTTACTTATTCCGATAGTAAAAATTGTGGAATGTGGTGCGATTTAGATATCAATGGCGATACCATCAGATTATTTAATATCCACTTAGAAACAACCGAAGTTAGCCAAACAAAAGGGAATGTTGAAAAAGAAATCAAGAAAGAAGATCTTAGAGGAGTCAACAATGCAATAGATGTGCTAACAAACGATATGAAAACGAATTTCGTAAAACGTTCATTTCAGGCCGATTTTGTAGCTACAAAAATTGAAGAATCCCCCTATCCTACCATTTTATGTGGTGACTTTAACTCAATACCGTCTTCTTATGCTTATCGCACTGTAAAAGGAAAACATTTCTTAGATGGTTTTCAAACAAGCGGACACGGCTATATGTACACATTCAATTATTTCAAGCATCTGCTACGAATCGACTACATTTTTAATACAGCAGATTTTAAAGGTATCAACTATTACTCTAAGCATTTGGATTATAGCGATCACAACCCAGTGATTATGCAGCTTACCTATTAAAATAAACAACCCTATAATAATAAAAGGTGAACTCCGGCTCAATGCAAGCTGAAGTTCACCTTTCCGCATTTTCTATTTATTCCCCTTGGATATTTAGCCGCATATATAACATTGCAAAATTGTTTTAAAATAAGAGTTTTCACTCAGCTAAAAAACAAAAAAATTTTAAAATTCTAATTCTCTACAAGAAACAGAAAACTTATTGATAAACAACTTGTTCGTTAATATATTTTTACCGTATTTATTTAACTTAAATCGTATTTTTATGATACACCAAATCTTATGCAAAAAATCGATGTTTGTCTTTCTGATTCTGATGTTACTTGTTAGCAGTTGTTCTAAAGATGATATAGTTATCAACCTAACATATCCTCAAAACAACACGGGAGATAATACAGACAAAGATGACAGTTCGAGCAATAACGGGAATAATAATTCAGGTTCGGGCACTGATACGGGCGGAAGCAGCAGTTCCAACAAAAACAAGGCAACACTCTTTTTCAGAGCTGATGTAATGAACCTATCGACCACCAACACGGGTACTTCCGAGATAGGAGTAAACAGGAACGTGATGATAAACGCTTACAATAAAGCGGGGGATTTGGAAACCTCAGTAGCCTATACATCCAATTCAAGTGGTTCTCTCACTCCCAATTCTGGTAGTGCAATGAAAGTTCCTACTGGGGTTTATAGTCTGTATGCAGCTGGTGTAAATACAGAAAAAGCTGCCATACCCGCATTCAACAGTTCGGGGGTAGCCACAAGCTTAGAAAACCAAATGGATTATATCTGGTGGGGAAATTCGGATTATAGCGTAAATGATACGATTTCGACTATCAGTATGAATATGAAACATTGTGGCATACAAGTAGTAGTGAGTATTCTTGCTGAAGATAGCATTACAATTAACAGTGTGAGCGGCATGAGCATTACTCCAGCTGATGTATCGGGTTGTAGTTGGAACTTAAAATCGGGAACCATCACACAGGCCACATCACTTACCACATCTACCGCAACGATGGGAGTAGCATCTACAAGCAGTTCGTATGTAGGGCAAATCATTATGCTGCCTATCAAGGCAAGCGGGGATTTTACCGTAAGCTTCGATGTGACCATCAATGGTGAATCTACGCCTCGTAGCTACTCGGCACAGTTGCCCATATACGAAGGAAATATGACCGCTGGAAACTCGTATAAATACACCGTGAAACTATACGAAAGCGAAATCGTTGTTGGAGGAGTTTACATCATCAATTGGGTTTCTGTAACAGCCAATCAAACGCCCATCATTCCATCGGAAATATAGTATTATCAAAAAATAAAAACAACATTGAAAAGAGCGAGTAGACAGCAATGTTATTCGTTCTTCGTTTATTTATAAAAACCGCGCTTATGATTACCTCTATTCAAGAAAAAGTAGCCAACATCGTTCCGGGGTTTGAAACAGATGTTTTTGAGACAGCCGATGGAAAGAGTCTGAAAATCACCTTTATCAAGCACGCATCATTGCTTATCAATTACGATGGGCACATCATCTATACCGACCCAATTTCGACATTTGCCGATTATAGCACTTTGCCCAAAGCCGATATGATACTTATAACGCACGAGCATCACGACCATTTAGATCCGAAAGCCATTGAAGAAATAGAGACAAGTGGCACAACAATCGTTTCAAACAGAAATTCTTATCAGATTATCGGAAAAGGGCTTTGGATGAAAAACGGCGATACACTTAGCCCCTATCCGTGGGTTTCGATAAAGGCTGTGCCTGCCTACAACACCACACCCGACAGAACCATTTATCATCCCAAAGACAGAGACAACGGCTATGTGCTACATTTAGGAGGGAGTGTGGTTTACCTATCGGGCGATACGGAAGACATACCCGAAATGACCACGTTGGGCGATGTAGACATTGCTTTCATCTCGGTGAACCAACCCTATACAATGACCATCAAACAGGCAGTACACGCCATACAGATGATTCATCCGGCGATTGTTTATCCCTATCATTATAGCGACACGGATTTATCACCTTTACACTCGAACGCAGCTATTGAGAAGTCAACTGATTTAAGAATCCGAGCGTTGCAATAAGGGCTTCGCCGCAAGTGAGTGACAGGTAGATTCTCGACTATTAACATCTATCATCACACATATTAACAGCCATCAAATCAGCTATTAACACACCACAAACAAAATGTGAACAGTTGAAACAAGGAGTGATATTGCTACCGCAATAAGCAAAAAAAAGAGATAACAAAACAGCCTACAATCGCAATGTTTGTAGGCTGTTGTCAATAACATCAAAAATTAAAGTACAGAGGTATGAATGTTATTTATCATCCTCTTCTTCACTTGTTTCATCATCCAAATTGTTGAGTTCCAACGAAAGTCCCACAAACTCATCTTCCCAAATTTGTCTCAAATCTTCGGGAGTATCTTTTGGAGCTTCTTTCAATCGTTTTTCGGCCAAAGCCACCTCGTGTTCAAGTTCTGCTCTTCTACCCATAATTTTTTATCATTTATCGTTTTTATAAATTCCAATAAAATCAAAACAGATTGGATAACAAAAAGTTGAATATAACGCAAACAAAATGAGCTGTCTAAATTAAAAATGGCTTTTCTTGCTTGCAAAAGAATGTTTTTGTAAATTTGCGCTTTTTAAAAAGTGAGGGTTAACCCCTGCATTTTTATTCGATTAAATAAGATAAAAATAACAGATATAAGATATGAGCAAGAAGTTTGCCGAATATTCGCAATTCAACCTTTCGGAGGTAAACAAAGATGTTTTGAAAAAGTGGGATGAAAATCACGTTTTCACTAAGAGTATGACAGAACGCGAAGGCTGTCCTTCGTTTGTATTTTACGAAGGCCCTCCTTCAGCAAATGGTATGCCCGGTATTCACCACGTGATGGCTCGTACGATTAAAGACATATTCTGCCGTTACAAAACGATGAAAGGATATTTGGTGAAACGCAAAGCCGGATGGGACACACACGGACTTCCTGTGGAACTTGGCGTAGAAAAATCATTAGGTATCACCAAAGAAGATATTGGCAAAACCATATCGGTGGCCGAATACAACGCAGCTTGCCGCAAAGATGTGATGAAGTTTACCAAAGAGTGGGAAGACTTAACGCATCAGATGGGCTATTGGGTAGATATGAAAGACCCTTATATCACCTACGACAACCGCTACATCGAAACTCTGTGGTGGCTTTTGAAGCAATTACACAAGAAAGGCTTGCTATACAAAGGCTACACCATTCAGCCCTATTCGCCCGCTGCGGGCACGGGGCTTAGTTCGCACGAATTAAATCAACCCGGCTGCTACCGCGATGTGAAAGACACCACCGTAGTGGCTCAGTTTAAGATAAAAGACCCCAAACCAGAAATGACGGAATGGGGAACTCCATACTTCTTAGCTTGGACTACTACACCGTGGACATTGCCTTCGAACACAGCACTTTGCGTTGGTCCGAAAATTGACTACGTGGCCGTGCAGTCGTTCAACAGCTATACCGGACAACCCATCACCGTGGTGCTTGCCAAAGCATTGCTCCACACACACTTCAATCCCAAAGCTGCCGATTTGCAGCTGGAAGACTACAAGCCGGGCGACAAGCTGATTCCCTACAAAGTGATTGCCGAATACAAAGGCACCGATTTAGTGGAAATGCACTACGAGCAATTGATACCTTGGGTAAATCCAGGTGAAGGTGCGTTTCGTGTGATTACAGGCGACTATGTGACTACCGAAGACGGTACGGGTATTGTTCATATCGCACCAACTTTTGGTGCCGATGATGCCTTGGTAGCAAAAGCCGCTGGAGTGCCACCATTGCAACTGGTGAACAAAAAAGGAGAGTTGCGCCCAATGGTAGACTTGACAGGTAAATTCTACTTAATTGATGAGCTGGATGATGCTTTTGTAAAAGAACGAGTAAACGTAGAGTTATACAAAGAGTATGCCGGACGCTTCGTAAAGAATGCCTACGACCCTACTCTTACCGACAAAGACGAATCGCTCGATGTAAGCATTTGTATGATGATGAAGGCCAACAACTTGGCATTCAAGATAGAAAAGCACGTACACAACTATCCGCATTGCTGGCGCACAGACAAGCCTGTGCTCTACTACCCACTCGATAGCTGGTTCATTCGCTCTACCGCTTGCAAAGAGCGAATGATTGAACTAAATAAAACAATCAATTGGAAACCCGAATCGACAGGAACTGGACGTTTTGGCAAATGGCTCGAAAACTTGAACGACTGGAACTTGAGCCGTTCACGCTATTGGGGCACTCCATTACCCATCTGGCGCACCGAAGACAACAGCGAAGAAATCTGTATCGAATCGGTAGAAGAGCTGTACAACGAAATTGAAAAATCGGTGGAAGCTGGCCTGATGCAATCCAATCCATACAAAGACAAAGGCTTTGTTCCGGGCGAATATGCAGAAGACAACTACAACAAAATAGACCTACACCGCCCATACGTGGACGACATTGTATTGGTATCGAAAGATGGCAAACCAATGAAAAGAGAAATGGACTTGATAGATGTTTGGTTCGATTCGGGCGCAATGCCTTATGCGCAAATCCATTATCCATTCGAAAATAAAGAACTGCTCGATACACACCAAGTATTCCCAGCCGATTTTATCGCCGAAGGTGTAGACCAAACTCGTGGTTGGTTCTTCACCCTTCACGCCATTGCAACGATGATTTTCGATAGCGTGTCATACAAAGCCGTCATATCGAATGGGTTGGTTCTCGACAAAAATGGAAACAAGATGTCGAAACGTTTAGGCAATGCCGTCGATCCATTCTCTACAATCGAAAAATATGGTTCCGACCCTCTACGTTGGTATATGATAACAAATTCATCACCGTGGGATAACTTAAAATTCGACGTGGAAGGTATCGAAGAGGTGCGTCGCAAATTCTTCGGAACACTTTATAACACCTATTCATTCTTTGCGCTCTATGCCAATGTAGATGGATTCGATTACAAAGAAGCAAATATCCCAGTGAACGAACGCCCAGAAATTGACCGTTGGATTTTATCAGTACTCAACTCCTTGATAAAAGAGGTAGATACTTGCTACAATGAATACGAGCCAACCAAAGCAGGTCGCTTGATTTCGGACTTCGTGAACGACAATCTCTCCAACTGGTATGTACGTCTCAACCGCAAACGCTTCTGGGGTGGCGATTTCACCCAAGACAAGTTGTCGGCCTATCAAACATTATATACTTGTTTAGAAACCGTAGCACAGCTAATGGCTCCTATTGCCCCATTCTACGCCGATCGCCTTTATCACGATTTGACCTCGGTGACAGGACGCGACAATGTAGCATCTGTTCATTTAGCTCAATTCCCGGTGTGCAATGAGAACTTGATAGACACAGAACTCGAAGCCCAGATGAAAATGGCACAAGACGTAACCTCAATGGTGCTTGCCTTGCGCAGAAAAGTAAACATCAAAGTTCGCCAACCATTGCAATGTATTATGATTCCAGTAATGGATGAAGAGCAAAAAGCACATATCGAAGCTGTAAAATCGCTTATAATGAGTGAAGTGAACGTAAAAGAGGTGCGATTTGTAGACGGTGCAGCAGGTGTTTTAGTGAAAAAGGTAAAATGTGATTTCAAGAAGTTAGGCCCTAAATTTGGCAAACAAATGAAAGCCGTAGCAGCAGCTGTAGCAGAGTTTTCGCAAGAAGCCATTGCCGAACTTGAAAGAAACGGCCAATACACCTTAATACTCGATAACACAGAAGCAGTTATAGACTCTGCCGATGTAGAAATCATCAGTGAAGATATTCCAGGATGGTTGGTTGCCAACGAAGGCAGACTGACAGTAGCTTTGGAAGTGACAATTACAGAAGAGTTGCGACGTGAAGGAATAGCGCGCGAATTGGTGAATAGAATTCAAAATATTCGCAAATCAAATGGTTTTGAAATAACGGATAAGATCAAGATAACTTTATCAAAAAATCCGCAAACAGATGATGCTATAATTCAATATAATAATTATATTTGCAACCAAGTCTTAGGAACATCTCTTGAGCTTGTTGACGAGGTTAAGGAGGGCACAGAATTGAGCTTCGATGAGTTTACATTAACAATAAATATTGTAAAAGAATAATTAAAGAAACATACACTAATACTAATAACCTTTTAACAAATAAAATTATGGCAGAAAAAACAAGATACTCGGATGCAGAACTCGATGAGTTTCGCACCATCATTAGAGGAAAGTTGGAATTGGCTCAACGCGATTACGATCAGTTGAAAATGAGCCTAATGGGACTTGATGGTAATGATACAGACGACACATCGCCTACATACAAAGTTTTGGAAGAAGGTGCCAATACATTGTCAAAAGAAGAAACAACACGTTTAGCTCAACGCCAATTGAAGTTTATTCAAGGGTTGCAAGCAGCTTTGGTACGTATCGAAAACAAAACTTATGGCGTTTGCCGTGAAACAGGAAAACTTATTCCACCCGAACGTCTCAGAGCTGTACCTCACGCAACACTTAGCATTGAAGCTAAAAACAACGAGAGAAAATAATTAATACTACGAGCTACAAGATTCTATTTTTGCCTTTATATCCTTATAAAGACAAAACCTTATACGATGGAAACTTGTAGCTCGTATTTTGCTTTTTATATATTACAAATGAAGAATTTGCTTACAAGAAGAGGAGTAGCTCTACTAATCATTTTTTCGGTTCTTATTATCGACCAAGCCATTAAAATATGGATAAAGACACATATGTATTGGCACGAAAGCATCCGAATTACAGATTGGTTTTATATCTATTTTACTGAAAACAATGGAATGGCATTCGGAATGGAAATCTTCGGAAAGTTATTTCTTACACTATTTAGAATTGGCGCAGTAATCTTTGGAAGCTGGTATCTTCATAGCATTATCAAAAGAAAATTCAAAGTAGGATACATCGTTTGTATCGCTCTTATCTTGGCTGGTGCAATCGGAAACATCATCGACAGTGTGTTTTATGGGGTAATATTCAATGCAAGCACACATTCTCAGATAGCAAGCTTTGTTCCCTATGGAGAAGGCTATTCAACGTGGTTTTATGGGCGTGTGGTAGATATGTTTTATTTCCCTATTATTGATACCAACTGGCCCGAATGGATTCCCTTTATAGGTGGCGACCACTTCATCTTTTTCAGCCCGATATTCAATTTCGCAGATGCCGCTATCAGTTGTGGAATGATTGCATTGCTCATTTTTTATAGTAAATACCTCAGCGATTCGTATCACCATCATCACGAAGAAAAGAAAAAAGAAGAAGAGTAATTATGAATAAGAGGTTCTTTTTTAATATTGGCTGTATTGCTTTCATTTCAATGCTATTGGTGGGCTGTAAAGTGAAAAGACCTGATACGGTAATTCCAGAATCAACAATGGAGAATTTGCTATACGATTATCACATAGCAAAATCATTGGGTGATGATGTGAATCATAACGAGAACTACAAAAAGGCTCTTTATATCGATGCTGTTTTCAATAAATATGGTATAACACAAGCCGAATTTGATTCTTCAATGGTGTGGTACACACGCAACACGGAAATACTGGCACAAGTATATGAAAAAGTCACAGCCAAATTAAAGACGAAGCAAGCAGTAGTAAATCAATTGGTATCTATTCGCGATAAAAAACCATTAACCTCTGCACCTGGAGACAGTGTAGATGTATGGGCGTGGAAGAGATTGCTAAAACTCACCTCTACACCACTCGACAACACATTTACTTTTATTCTTCCCTCGGATAGCAACTTCAAAGAAAGAGACGCTTTTGTATGGGAAGCGTATTATCGAATGTATAGCCTACCATCTGATTCTAATTATGCCCCAATTATGGCTATGCAAATCATATTCGACAATGATAGCATCGTGGCAGAAACAGAGCCTGTTTACAACAGTGGATTTAAAACTATGCACTTAGAGGCCGATACATTTGGCAAAATACGTGAAGTGAAAGGGTTTATTTATTATCCATTGCAGAATAACACGCATTCATTGCTCATTGACCAAATATCTTTGATGCGTTATCACATCAATGACAGTATTGTAAGTAATGACTCAATCACACACATCCAAGTTTCAAAAGATACTGTTTCCACTATAAACAACGCTGAAGCGGTGGATAAGATAGAAGAGAAAATACAAGAAAATCAGATTCAGCAGCGATTGACCCCTGAAGAAATGAATCGCCGTCGAAGCGCATCCGAACGCATCGTGAAACCCGAACAAAAAGAGGTGGAACAACATATTAAAGAAGAACAAAAGGAATTGCAACGCCAAAATCAACGTAGACAACCAGTGCGTAGATAAGGTAAAATAGTACGTGTGTTATGAAACGATTTGCGTCTCATTATGTGATTACTGTTGATGGCGAACACCTCAAACAATATGTAGTGGAGTTAGAAAACGAAGAGGTGGTGCGTTATTTCCCCCTATTAGAAGAAACTGAATCAACCGAATGGCTTCCAGGAGTTATTGAACTAAAAAAAAATGGTAAGCATATTGTAGCCTACCATTTATATCCTTTCGATTTTATCTTAATGAAGCCTGTCGGCGAAACTCAGCGCAAACAATTGAAGTAGCCACTGCTACATTGAGCGATTCGGATGTTTCGCGAGTTGGCGGATAATTGGGAATATAAAGCTTTCTGTTTATTAGCCTTTCTATCTCCTCTCCTATTCCATTACCTTCATTACCCATCACAATAAGTCCATTCTGAGTTAGCTTTTCATTATACATATTTTCACCGTCCAAAAAAGTGCCATATACTGGCACATTTTCGGCAGAGGCAATGAGCTGAGACAACGATATGTAATGCACCTGCACGCGAGCAAGTGCCCCCATCGTAGCTTGAACGGTTTTAGGGTTGTAAACATCGACTGTTCCGAGCGAACAAAAAATATGCTCTATTCCAAACCAATCGGCTACACGAATGATAGTGCCCAAATTGCCAGGGTCTTGTATATCATCCAAAGCCAAACAAAGTGATTTTTTCAGAACAGAACTATCTACATTACGGCGTGGTTGTTCAAATATAGCTAATACCGATTGTGGTGTTTTCAGCAAACTGCTTCTCGACAGTTCATCTTCAGTCACTGCAAGAATTTCATCGGCCTGAACATTGGGGTGTTTTTGAAACCATTGCTGAGTACATAGAATTGTCTTACATTTAAAGTGACCCAACAAATCGTTCACCAATTTTGGACCTTCGGCTATAAACACATTCTCTTCTTTACGATGCTTTTTAAGCTCTAATGAACGGATATATTTAATTTTGTTTTTGCTCAATAATGCCATAATGAAATCTTATTTGAGATACAAATCTATAAAGATAATCTTAAACACACTCTGTTTGACCATCCATTTTCTATATTTTTTTAATCTATCAAAACAATTGTTGTACTCAAATTCATTATATTTGCTTTCTTATTTATCGCCATTTTAAAATTTCCAAATGAGGAGAGACCATCTTTTCGTATTATTTTCCTTATTAGTCATACTGACATTAAGTTCTTGTTCCGCTACAAAGTTTGTTCCGGATGGCGATTATTTATTGGATGATATTAAAATCACTTCCGACAACAAAGATGTTAAGCCTTCTAATCTGAGACAATATGTACGACAAAATCCCAACTCCAAATGGTTCAATCTATTCAAAACACAACTCTCTGTTTATAGCCTTTCGGGAAGAGACTCTTCTAAATGGATTAATCGTTTCTTAAAAAAAGTGGGTGATGCTCCTGTGATTTACAACGAACAAGAAGCGGTGCGTTCGCAATTGGAGCTAACAAAAGCGGTGCAAAATATGGGATATATGAATGCGACCGTAAAACAAACTACCCACACAAAGAAAAAGAAATTAAAACTCCATTACGAAGTATCGGCTGGAAAGCCATACACCATCCAATCTCTACAATATGATATTCAGGATTCGCTAATAGCACAATACCTGAAAAAAGACACACTCAGCTCGCTATTGAAAGAAGGAATGCTGTTTGATGTGAATACATTGGATGAAGAACGACAACGCATTACTAACTACTTGCAACGCAATGGTTATTACAAATTCAATAAGGATTTTATTTCCTACACCGCCGACACCATTCGAGGAAGTGGCGATGTAGAGCTTACTCTTCATCTGCTGCCATACAAGGCACACGCATCAGACGAACCACACAATCACCAACAGTTCACGATCAATAAAATCAACTTCATCACCGAATATGATATGCTGCAATCATCGGCACTGAACAGCATAGAAATAAACGATTCGTTGCACTACAAAAACACTCCCATCTATTATAAAGACCGTCTCTATTTACGCCCCGATTTGCTGGTAGATAATCTTCGTTTTCGGCCTGGCGATTTATATGACGAACGCAAAGTGCAACGGATGTATAGCTATTTCGGGAGACTTAACGCACTAAAATATACGAACATTCGTTTTTTTGAAACTCAAGTGAATGATAGTTCAAAACTGAATTGCTATATTATGCTTACCAAAAGCAAACATAAATCAATTTCATTCGAACTGGAAGGAACCAACTCGGCAGGTGATTTGGGGGCAGCAGCCTCCGTTTCATTTCAACACCGCAACTTATTCAGAGGTTCCGAAACATTTATGATAAAGCTACGTGGTGCCTACGAAGCCATTAGCGGTCTGCAAGGTGAGTATAGAAACAACAATTATGTAGAGTATGGTGTAGAGAGCAGCATCAACTTTCCCAATTTTCTCTTTCCTTTTTTGAGCTCAAATTTTAAAAGTAAAATCAGAGCTACCACCGAGTTTGGCTTGCAATACAACTATCAACTTCGTCCCGAATTTTCGCGAACTGTGGCTTCAGCCTCGTGGAGTTATAAATGGACAGAGCGACAACGCAATCAACATAAGTTCGACTTGATTGATGTTGGCTATTTGTATCTACCGTGGATTTCGCCTAAATTTCGAGAAGACTACATAGACAAAGGACAAAATCACATTTTTGAATACAATTATAAAAGTCGCCTGATAGTGCGTATGGGATATAGTTATCAATTCAACAGCGCAGGAGGGCTGGCAACCAACGCACTAAACACTACATCCTATACGATACGCGTAAACGTAGAGGCAGCAGGCAATCTGATGTATGCCATTTCGAAGATGGCCAACATTCGCAAAAACAGTGATGGCGAATATACAATTTTAGGTATCCCGTATGCGCAGTATATAAAGGGAGATTTTGATTATGCCAAAAACATAGCAATCGACGAGAGAAACTCTATTGCATTCCATATCGGGCTGGGAGTTGCTGTGCCCTATGGCAACGTGCGCACCATTCCATTCGAGAAACAATATTTTGCGGGTGGTGCCAATAGCGTGCGTGGCTGGGCCGTGCGCGAACTTGGGCCAGGCTCTTTTCCCGGCGATGGCAATCTGCTCAATCAGTCGGGAGATATTCGCTTGGGCGGTAGCGTGGAGTATCGAAGCAAGTTGTTTTGGAAATTTCAGGGAGCTATTTTTATTGATGCCGGCAACATCTGGACTATTCGTGAATACGAAAATCAACCGGGCGGCGAGTTTAAGTTCAACTCATTCTACAAACAGATAGCATTGGCTTATGGGTTGGGATTGCGAATGGATTTGAACTTTTTCATTCTTCGTTTTGATGGTGGTATGAAAGCCTTGAACCCAGCCTACGAAAGCGGAAAGCAACGATGGCCTATCATACACCCCAACTTTAAACGCGACTTTGCATTTCACTTCGCAGTGGGCTATCCGTTTTGATGATAGAGCTTCGTAGAAAAAAGAAACATCCACTTTCGGACTTGTTTTGATACAAGTGCAAAAGTGGATGTTTTTATTTTGCTAAGTAAAGCCCTATATTAGCGAGCAGCAAAATATAGATTGCTCTCTACAAGCTGATGTGCAGCCATCATACCTGCTGCATCCAATGTCACAGTAGTAGAAGAGCCGTTGGGCAAATACAACTGAGCAGTGCCGTCGTTGTTCATTTTAAGAAGCTCTTTCACTTCACCTTCCGAAACCACATTCCAAGTATCAGTATCTTGGTTGTAGATTAAGTCCATAGCTATTTGCTCACCTTCTTTCGAGATAGAGTAACCATCTTCCAATGTCTCTACCATATAGTTGCCATTGTTTCCTTTTACTTTCTTCACATCACCAACATTAGCCATAGGGTTCGATCCCGACCAAAATTCGATAGAGTTGATAACCAAAGCATCGGCCAAATAAGCTACACCATACACAGGAATGATGTTGAGAGCTAAAAATACAAGCTCGTTTACAAACTTATTTCCTACCGATTGATTCCAAGAAGAAAGACGGTTGAACAAACCAAAAGAACCTACGCACGAGCTAAACAACATGCTGCCACACAATGCAAATGCTACTAATAGCGTGAATTTGCTTTTTCTCATAACTTAATTTTAAATATTTATTTTGTGAATAAAATGATGTATTCTGCCTATTTATGTCGTATCAAACGAATGTGTTTTCATATAAAAGACATATTACCATATATTTAGTAGTCTGCCATAATTTTCGGAAAAATCAACGAAAAACGTTGCAAATATAGTTTTTTCCTACCAATAATCCAAAACACACACACTAACTACGGGTCTACTGTCACAAAATCATCAACAACATCGAGCGCAATATTTTACATTGAGCAGAAAGAGTCAGAACACTTCTTCGTGCTTGCTGCCCACACTACTCTGCACCAAAATAAAACCCCGGTTCTTGTTGAATAAAAGCAAGGTTTTATTCAACAAGAACCGGGGTTTTATAAAAGAAAAAGAAAACAGTCTTTGAGGTATTTTTTTATTGACCGATTGGTAGAAAGGAGATTATTTATATTCTGCAAATCAAATATGAATAGTTATCACATCAGATATTCATATCCAAGACACTGAATATGAATATCTGATACAAGAGCTTAGAAAAAGCTATTCCAACTCTTCGATGATGCGCTTTATGTCTATTTGTTCCAACCGTCCGTAAACCTTCTCTCCAATCATCACTACTGGTGCCAAACCGCAAGCACCTACACACCGGAGACAATCCAAAGAGAATTTTCCATCGGCCGTAGTTTCACCTATTTCAATATCGAGCACACGTTTCAACTCCTCCAATATCTTTTCGGCTCCCCGCACATAGCAAGCTGTTCCCATACACACAGAAATGGGATGCTTCCCTTTAGGAGTCATCGTGAAGTAGGTATAAAAAGTCACCACGCCATAAACCCTCGAAACAGGTATAGCCAACTGATGCGCTATGATGCGTTGCACCTCTTCGGGCAAATAGCCATACAGATGTTGCACTTCGTGAAGGATGTGTATCAATTCCCCCGCATCGTTTCCAAACTTCTCGCAAATCGATTTTATCTGCGATGCTGCACTACAAGCAATTTTCATTTCAGGCATACACTTTATGAATTTAGAGGGGTTAATCAACTGATTTATTAAAATAATGCGTGTGAAGCAGATGATGCGCTTTCTCACTTAGCGGTTTACCTAAAAACTCTTCATAGAGCTTTTGAATATATGGGTTTTGATGCGATTTCCGCAAAGGCTTGTTTCGGTCTTCGGCATACAACGCCTCCGAACGAGCATATAGCACCTCGCTTCTGCCGTGATGCAAAGGCTGTCCACCACCACCGATGCAACCACCGGGACACGCCATAATCTCGATTGCGTGGTATTCGTTATTCCCATTACGAATGTCGTCGAGCAGATGCCGGGCATTACCCAATCCGTGAGCTATACCTACTTTCAATTCAAAACCATTCAGGCAAATTGTGGCACGACGCACACCTTGCAAACCGCGCACCTCTTCAAAGTCAATTTTCTCCAGTGTATTGCCTGTATAGATTTCGTAGACGGAACGCAATGCAGCTTCCATCACTCCTCCAGTAGTTCCAAAAATCACAGCCGCTCCAGTAGATTCACCCAATGGGTTATCGAACTCGCTATCGGGCACCAAACGAAAACCAATATTGGCTCGCTTTATCAAGGTAGCCAGTTCGCGAGTAGAAATGGAGTAATCCACATCGGGGTTATTGTTTACTTTAAATTCATCGCGATCACATTCGTATTTCTTAGCCAAACAAGGCATTATCGAAACCACCACCAATTTTTCGCGAGGTATTCCCATCTTTTCGGCCCAATAACTCTTGGCAATCGAACCAAACATCTGCTGGGGTGAGCGAGCTGTAGAAGGAATATTCAACAAGTCGGGGAAATGATGTTCAAAGAAATTCACCCAAGCAGGGCAACAAGAGGTAAGAATGGGCAAGCACACCGTTTTATCTCCTTCAATAAAGCGTGTCAAACGTTCGAGCACCTCTGCACCTTCTTCCATAATGGTGAGGTCGGCAGCAAAATCGGTATCAAACACATAATCGAAACCCAACTCACGCAAGGCATAAACCATTTTTCCAGTTACCGATGTGCCTGGCGCATATCCAAACTCTTCTCCCAACGCCACACGGACTGCTGGTGCTGTTTGCACAATAACCACCTTGTCAGGATTCTCTAAATCGGCAAGCAACCGATTGGTGTGGTCGCGTTCGGTAAGAGCACCCACCGGGCAAACAGCCACACATTGTCCACAGTAAGTACATTCGCTTTCACTCATTTTTTTATCGAAAGCTGGTGCGATGGTGGTATTGAATCCCCGACGAATAGCTCCCAATGCACCCACCGTCTGCACATCATTGCACACACTTTCGCATCGACGGCAATAGATACACTTATCCATATTGCGAACAATTGACGAGGTTATTTCTCGTTTACGCAAAGAAAGCTCACCACCATTGAAAGGCATTTCGCGTATATTGAAACGCAGAGCCAAGTTTTGCAACTCACAGTTTCCTGCTTTCGGACAGGTAAGACAATCATTGGGGTGATCGGACAAAATAAGTTCAGCTACAATTTTTCGTGCATTCATCACACGCAGCGTACTGGTTCGCACCACCATTCCTTCGGTACAACGGGTAGCACAAGCAGGAGCCAAGTTTTTTCGTCCAGCTACTTCAACCACACATATTCTACAAGAAGCAGGGTTGTTTTTTATACAGGTTCCCTTCAAGTCGATGTGACAAAGTGTGGGGATATTGATACCTATTTCGGTAGCAGCCTCCAAAATAGTAGCACCTTGGGGCACTGTGATTGGATGACCATCTATTTGCAAGGTTATAGAATTTGTTTTCATAAGAGCAAAAGGATTAACAGACCGTAATGGCTTTAAATTTACAACGAGCAAGACACATACCACATTTTATACATTTTTCGGGCACGATGACGTGTGGTTTGCGAGGAGTGCCAATAATGGCATCGGCAGGACAGTTTTTGGCACACAAATGACACCCAATGCAAAGTTCGGGATTTATTGTGTACATCAACAATGATTTGCACTGATGAGCACGGCAAGTCTTATCTTTGACGTGCTCTAAATATTCATCGTAAAAGTTATCTAAAGTAGATAAAACGGGATTGGGCGATGTTTGTCCTAAGCCACACAGAGCAGTGTCTTTGATGACTTTGCCGAGTGTAGAAAGCATCTGCAAGTCTTGCTCTGTTCCTTTTCCCTCGGTTATTTTGTTGAGTAGTTCGAGCAATCGTTTATTTCCAATGCGACAAGGTGTACATTTGCCGCACGACTCTTCGACCGTGAAATCGAGATAGAAGCGAGCTACCGAAACCATACAGTCATCTTCATCCATTACAATCATTCCTCCCGAACCCATCATCGAACCTACCGCCAAGAGATTATCAAAATCGATGGGAGTGTCGAGATGTTTTTCGGTGAGACAACCACCTGAGGGACCACCTGTTTGCACGGCTTTAAACTTCTTTCCTCCTTTGATTCCACCGCCAATTTCATAAATTACCTCACGCAATGTTGTGCCCATTGGCACTTCAATCAATCCTACATTATTAATCTTTCCTGCTAAAGCAAACACTTTGGTTCCTTTAGAACGCTCTGTGCCGATGGAGGAAAACCAATGAGCACCATTTATCAAGATGATTGGAATGTTGGCCAGTGTCTCTACATTGTTCACATTGGTTGGCTTGCCTTTGTAACCCACCTCGGCAGGAAATGGCGGTTTCAACGTAGGCTCTCCACGTTTGCCTTCCATCGAATGAATCAAAGCTGTCTCTTCGCCACACACAAAAGCACCTGCACCAAAACGAATCTCTATATCAAAGCAGAAATCGGTGCCCAATATATTGTTGCCCAGCAAGCCGTAATTGCGTGCTTGCTCGATGGCTATTTTCAACCGTTGAATGGCAAGTGGATATTCGGCACGTATGTAAACCAACCCTTTCGACGATTGAATGGCATATCCGCAAATAGCCATCGCTTCTACGATGGAATGAGGGTCGCCTTCCATAATAGAGCGATCCATAAATGCGCCGGGATCTCCCTCATCTGCATTGCAAACTACATATTTTTCATTCGTTTTTTGCTGATGGGCATACTCCCACTTCACACCGGTGGGAAAACCACCACCTCCTCGTCCACGAAGTCCGGAGTTTTTAATTTCGTCGATAACCCACTTGCTCGATTTATGAATCAAACAGTTTGCCAACGCAAAATAACCATCGCGCGCCACATACTCCTCTATGTTTTCAGGGTCGACCAAGCCGCAATTGCGCAGAGCTATTCGCATTTGCTTCCGATAAAAATCGATGTGTTTGGAGTCGCTTACCGTTTGTTCGGTCTTCGGATCTACATAGAGCAAGCGTTCTATTTTCCGACCGCCGATGATATGTTCTTTTATTATCTCCTCGGCATCTTCGGGAGTCACTTGCACATAAAACGTATTGTCGGGGATTACTTTGACAATAGGCCCTTTTTCGCAAAAGCCAAAGCAACCGGTAGTTATTACTTCAACCTTGTTGGATATGCCGTTTTCGTTTATCACTTGTTGCAGATTAGCGGCTATCTTATGACTATCGGAAGCCTTGCACCCTGTGCCACCGCAAATCAACAGTTGCAAGTGGGGTGTGCCCACCGCTAAACCGCAGCTACGTTCGTCGGTTTTGCGGTTACTCTCTTCACGCAGTTGCAATTTTGCTTCTGCACGTTTTTTAATCTTTTCTAAATCGTAGACTGATACTATCTTCATCGCACTACACATTTAAGTTAACACAACAAATATAGCAATTCAAAATCAAAAGCAAAGGAAATGATTTAAAAATGTCAATTTGATAAATAAAAAAGTTTTCAACCATTCATATTTATCAAGCAGAGTTAGCAAAACAAGCAAAATACAGTGAAATAAAAAGCATAAAGTAAGTTAGACCACAAACCCTGTTCTTCCTTATTTACATAAAAAGCAATATTTTACTTTGCATTATCTTTAGTAACGGGTAATAATTTCCCATAGGAATCGAAAGACTTATGAGCCGCCAATTTTATGGTAATCATCAAAGAGAGCATCGAAGCTGTAAAGGTGATTACCATTATCATCATCTGATACTTGATAGCTACATTAGGACTACTTCCTCCCAATATCTGACCAATCATTGTGCCGGGAAGAGCCACCAAACCCATCACAGCAATATTGGCTATCAGTGGACTAAACGATTTGATGAGAGCTTGTTTTATAAAAGGGGCTTGTGCCTCTTGACGTGTAGCGCCATTGCCCAGCAAGTAGCGATACATCTGCTCTTCGCGCTTCAACCCGCTATAAAAAGTGTTGAGCGCAATCACGTTGCTCGAAAGCATATTACCCATCAGAATGCCGAAAATAGGGATAAAATATTGTGCGCTAAAAATGTTGTCGAGCTGCAACACGATGCCAATAAAATAGAGACCCACCACTACCGCACTGCACAAAAAGCCTATGCTGAATGGCACCAACAACACACTGCGCTTTAGCCCTGTGCGCACCAATGCCGTTTGCCCTGCCACAAAAACCATTATAATGACCCACAGAAAGTTTATCCACGGCTTGTCCCACAGAAACAGGTATTTTAAGTACATACCAATCAGAAAGAGCTGAACAATCATCCGCAGTGTACCAATGAGAGTAGCTTTCACCAAGCCTGTTTTGTATTTCCACAAATAATACACAGGAATCACCAAGAGCAGCAGCCCGATGAGTAAATGCAAATAAGATATGTCGATAGTTCCCATATAAATTTCTTTTTTTCTTTTGATTAGGCAAAGCCTACAACGTGATTTGCTGATGACAACCTTGAGCAAATTTTTTATCGTGCGAAACAGCCAATATAGCGGCACCCGTGGCAGCTTGCTTATGCAAGAACACCAGCACTTTTTCTGACGAAAGAGAATCGAGTGCAGAGGTAGGCTCATCTATTATTATCAAAGGCTTTTGCAGCATAGCGGCCACAGCTATCATAATGCGCTGCCGCTGTCCACCCGAAATTTGTGAAACTCGCTTCTGATACAATTCACGCTCCAAACCCAGCTCCCAAAAGCACTCAAAAAGCCGCTCCTTAGAAAAAGAAATGGCACGGTTGGCTTTCAAATCAAATGGTAATTGAATCATCTCGTGTACCCATTCGCTGGGCAAGGCAAGCTCTTGCGGTATCCAAGCAATATGTCTGCGCACAGTGTCTATATTGCTTTTATTTAGTTCGTAACCATTCACCTCTATCTTGCCGTTTTTTAGTGGAACAAAACCCATTATGGCATTGAGCAACGAGGTTTTGCCACGCCCCGAATCGCCACTTATACAGGCAGATTCTCCTTGGCTGAGTTTCATATTAAAATTGGAAAACAGAACGCTTTCGCCAAATGCGAGGCAAGCTTCTTCTACATATAACATCTTATTATAACCTTTTTGATACGGGCAAAGTTAAACAAATTGTATTACTTATAAATGTTTTAATCGAGATTGTTTATATCTTTGCCTAAAGAACATATATAGAATATAGAGTATGATAACTAACGAACGTGATAGCCGCCACGAGCATTTATGCCACGTAGGCAGGCAGATGATGACTGCCGCGCGCACAGCTCCCAAAGGCAAAGGAGTTGATATTATTGAAGTGGCAATGGTGACAGGCGATGACATCAAAACACTATCGGACAAAATGATAGCAATGGTAGAAGAGCACGGAATGATGTTTTTCTTGCGTGATGCCGAAAATATTTTGAGCGCAGAGTGCCTGATATTGATAGGCACAAAAGACCAGCCACAAGGATTGAATTGTGGGCATTGTGGTTTTGCGCTCTGCTCCAGTCGTAGCAAAGGTGTGCCGTGTGCCATCAACAGCGTGGATGTGGGCATCGCTTTGGGTTCGGCTTGTGCCACGGCTGCCGATATGCGTGTGGACACACGCGTTATGTTTTCGGCCGGACTTGCGGCACAGCGTTTAGACTGGCTAAAAGAGTGCAAGCAGGTTTATGCAATTCCCGTGAGTGCCTCTTCTAAAAACCCCTTCTTCGATCGTAAGCCCAAACAGTAGCAATATCAGATGTTCATTATCATTCGGTCGACTGTTTATATTCATCACGCCGATTGTTAACAGTTATCACATCAGGTGTAAACAGTTATCAACGGGGTGAAAATAAATCAATTACAACAATAAATCCATAATACAAAAAAGAGTATGGCTATCAATACCAATGTTGCATTTGAGGGTAACTCAGAAAAAAGCCTTCAGTTGTCTTTCGATCATATTTTAAATCAAAGTATAGAAATGCGTGCCGCTTTCTTGCCATCAGAATGGTATCCACAAAGTGGAGTGCAACTTACTTGGCCTCACATCAATACCGACTGGGCTTATATGCTGGAAGAGGTGGAACGCTGCTTCATTAAGATAGCAAAAGAGATTGCAAAGCGAGAGCTGCTGCTTATAGTGACTCCCAATGTGGATGAGGTGAGGCAAAAAATAACCAATGAGGTGAATATGGACAATGTTCGCTTTTTTGTGTGCGACACCAACGACACTTGGGCACGAGACCACGGTGCCATTACAATGATAGAAGAAGAAAAGCCTCTGTTGCTGGACTTCGTATTCAATGGTTGGGGCTTAAAATTCGCTTCCGATTTAGACAACCAAATCACTCGCCACTTGGTTCAAAACAAAGCATTGGAAGGGAAATACGCTAACCATCTTAGCTTCGTTCTCGAAGGCGGTTCTATCGAGAGTGATGGACAAGGCACGCTCCTCACCACCTCAGAGTGTTTGCTATCGCCCAATCGCAACGCGCAAATGAACAAAACTGACATTGAGGACTACCTAAAATCAACCTTCAATCTGCAACAGGTGTTGTGGCTGGATTATGGCTATTTGGCAGGCGACGACACCGATAGCCATATAGACACCTTGGCACGTATATGCCCCCACGACACCATTGTGTATGTAGAGTGCAACGACACAACGGACGAACACTACGAAGCTCTAAACGCAATGAAGGAGCAACTAAAAACGTTCCGTACCCTTGCAGAAAAGCCCTATCGCCTGTTGGCACTCCCTATGGCAGATAAAGTCGTGTTTGATGGAGAAAGACTTCCTGCAACCTATGCCAACTTTCTCATCGTGAACGAAGCGGTACTATATCCCACCTATCAGCAGCCCGAAAATGATAAAAAAGCAGCAGAGGTTTTGCAAGAAGCATTTCCAAATTACGAAATCGTAGGCATCGATTGCTGTGCTCTTATCAAGCAACACGGTTCGCTCCACTGCGTCACAATGCAGTTTCCAAAAGGAGTTATCAGATAGAATATTCAAGATTTGAAATAAAAACAGCGTATGAGAAAGATAAAAGTAGGGCTTGTGCAGCAAGCCAATGTAGCCGATTTGAAAACAAACTTGATAAATCTGGCAAAGAATATAGAAGAGTGCGCATCGAATGGTGCTCAGTTGGTGGTTTTGCAAGAGCTACACAACTCACTTTATTTTTGCCAAACAGAAAATACAAATCTTTTCGATTTGGCAGAACCTATTCCTGGCCCCTCCACAGGGTTTTATAGCGAAATAGCCAATAACTTAGGCATCGTGCTGGTTACGTCTTTATTTGAAAAACGTGCCCCCGGACTGTATCACAACACAGCCGTTGTTTTCGATACAGATGGTAGTATTGCAGGCAAATACAGAAAAATGCACATCCCCGACGACCCAGCCTATTACGAAAAGTTTTACTTCGCGCCTGGCGATATAGGTTTTGAACCAATCCAAACATCACTTGGCAAATTAGGTGTACTGGTGTGCTGGGACCAATGGTATCCCGAAGCCGCTCGACTAATGGCATTGAAAGGAGCTGAAATATTAATCTACCCCACGGCTATTGGGTGGGAAAGTAGCGACACCGAAGAAGAAAAAAGCAGGCAACTCAACGCTTGGATAATTTCGCAACGTGGACACGCAGTGGCAAATGGCCTTCCTGTAATCGCGGTCAACCGCACAGGCCACGAAAGCGATCCGTCAGAACAAACCAATGGTATTCAATTTTGGGGAAACAGCTTTGTGGCAGGCCCACAAGGTGAGCTTTTAGCCGGAGCATCAAACGATAAAAACGAAAATCTAATCGTAGAAATTGATTTGGAACGATCGGAAAACGTACGTCGCTGGTGGCCCTTTCTACGCGACAGACGCATCGATGAATACAGCGGACTGACCAAACGTTTTATCGATTAATAAAAAACAGCCCTATGATAAATTTTCCTAATGCCAAAATAAATCTGGGACTCAATATCGTAGAAAAACGCCCCGATGGTTATCACAACTTAGAAACCATATTCTACCCCATTCCCGTGACCGATGCGCTCGAAATACACCCATCGAGGGATGGAAGTGCGCCTTTCGTTCTGCATCAAAGTGGAATAGAGATAGTAGGAGAAACAGACGACAACTTGGTGATAAAGGCTTATCGGCTACTCCAACAAAAGTTTGAGCTTCCACCGATAGAGATTTTCTTACACAAGCACATCCCATCGGGAGCTGGCCTGGGAGGTGGCTCTGCCGATGCTGCCTTTATGCTAAAGCTACTGAACGAGCGTTTCAGTCTGGATCTTTCGGAAGATGAACTGGAAAAACAAGCTGCCACACTGGGAGCCGACTGCGCTTTTTTTGTGCGAAACAAACCTACCTTCGCCGAAGGCATCGGCAATCTGTTTTCGCCCATCGAACTATCGCTCGCAGGCTATCAGTTACTGCTAATAAAACTGCCTATTTTTGTATCCACCCGTGAGGCATTTGCTTTGATAAAGCCACATCGCCCCGTGCGCCCTTTGCGCGAGGTTGTGACACTTTCTATCGAAAACTGGAAAGAATGGATGATAAATGATTTTGAGGATAGTGTATTCGCACAATTTCCAGCCATTGAAAAGCTGAAAAAGCAGATGTATGAAATGGGCGCTGTGTATGCTGCAATGAGTGGTTCAGGCTCATCGGTGTTTGGTTTATTCAAGCCCGATGCTGTGATTCCAAAGATAAAGGTTGATGAGGGTACTTTTATTTTTCAAGGAGAATTGTAACTAAATATTCTTCGTTTTTCTATCACGTACAATGTCTTCCATATTCTCTTTTGCCCAACCGATAAGTGCATTCAGATGAGGCAGCAAAGAGTGTGCCCGCTGCGTGAGCGAATACTCGACACGCGGAGGTACTTCGGCATAGACTTTGCGAATTACTAAACCATCTTCTTCGAGTGTGCGTAAAGTAACCGTAAGCATCTTTTGCGAAATATCGGGAATGGCACGCTGCAACTCTTTAAAACGAATGACTTCATGTTGCTGCAACATATAGAGCACCAAAACCGACCACTTATCGGCAATGCGTGCCAACACACTGCGTATAGGGCATTGTGGAGTGACATCTTGTGAAAGTATAGTGCAATCGTTCATTTCTGGATTATTTTGGTGATAGAGTACAAAAATAACTCAAACCACTACTTATTCCTAATAATCTGGTTACAAAAAAATATTTTCAAAAAAACACTTCGCTAACATCTTAATATTCAACAATGGTTACATAGAGGTAACCATCTAACTCACAAGTACCTACTTGACAATTACTTATAACGGCACTACCTTTGCCAAAGTTATTAAAGAAAAACGCTTTTATAAATCATTAAAAAACAAATTGGATATGAAAAAGGTAGAAAAAATTTCAAATGGTAAAAATTATATCGCAGCAACAGTAGGAAAATGGAGCGAATTGAGCCAACACGTGGTTACATTAGCTCCTGGAATAGAAATTCCTGGAAAAGCATTTTTGGGTGAAACTACCCAAAGTACAGGAACAGAAATCTCGTTTACCATCACACCAGTTGGAAAGGGTGGGGATTTCTTGCACACGCACAAAACCAACGAAGAAACTTACATTGTATTGCAAGGGAATGGTCAGTTTCAGGTAGATGCAAAGGTGTTCGATATAGCAGAAGGCTCTGTTATACGCATAACTCCTGATGGAAAACGTGCCTATAGAAACACAGGTAACGAACCCTTGATAATAATTTGTATCCAAAGCCAAAGCCACACACTAAACGATTTGGGCATCACCGATGGAGTGATTCTTGAAGAAACTGTGCAATGGTAATAAGCAGATAAAAAAAGAACGGTGCCGCGACTCACGTCGTAGCACCGCTAACACAAACACAAAATAAAACACGACAAAACTACTATGCAAATTGCCTGTTAATATCAATATGATATAGGTGACTGAAGTTATAAATATTCACATACATATACACAGCTCAGACAATCGCAGTACAGAGTCTACTAACTCTGTTTTTTTCGAATAAGTCTATTTAAAACTATTCTATTATTACTATTTAAAAACAAATTCTATTTTTATTGAATGCCTCTTTCACGAAGCTTCAACTGCCAATTCCACGCTGAGCGTAGTGTATCTTCAATTGTTTCGACAGCTTTCCAGCCCAAAACATTGTTTGCTAAGTCGGGGTTTGCCCATACTTTTTCAATGTCTCCTGCACGTCTTCCTACAATTTTGTAGTTCAACTTCACACCTGTAGCTTCTTCAAAGCCTTTGATAAGCTCGAGAACCGAAAGCCCTGTGCCTGTACCAATATTAAATACTTCGACAGTTTCGTTTTGCTTATTTTCCAAAATACGATCAATAGCAATTACATGTGCCTTTGCCAAATCCACCACATTGATAAAGTCGCGTATGCACGATCCATCGGGTGTATCATAATCATCTCCAAATACACTTAGCTGTTCGCGTATGCCAATAGCTGTTTGCGTCAGGTAAGGAATCAAGTTTTGTGGCACTCCATTAGGAAGTTCACCAAGCAATGCCGTAGGGTGCGCTCCAATCGGATTGAAGTAGCGCAACAAGATAGCACTAATAGGCGCCCCCGAAGCCACTGTATCGCGAACGATTTCTTCGTTAATCTGTTTGGTGTTGCCATAAGGCGACTCAGCTTTCTTTATCGGTGCATTTTCGGTCACAGGAAGCTCATCGGGCTGACCATATACAGTGCAAGATGAAGAGAACACAATACCCTCCACTTTGTGTATAGGCATCAATTCGAGAACGTTGATAAGCGACACCAAGTTATTGCGATAATAAAGCAATGGCTTTTCAACAGACTCACCCACCGCCTTGCTTGCTGCAAAATGTATGATGGCTTTTATACCAGGATGTTTGTCAAAGACCACATTCATTCCATTAAAGTCGAGGCAATCTACCATTTCAAATGCGGGACGAATGCCTGATACTTTCTCAATGTTATCTACCACATCGGCACTTGAGTTCGATAAGTTATCGACAATCACTACTTCGTATCCGCTATTTTGTAGTTCTACAACGGTATGTGATCCTATATAGCCCGTACCGCCAGTAACTAAAATTTTTGGTTTCATACAATTCAAAAAAGGTTGGTTATAGATTAGATAAATATGTTATGAGTGCAAAATTAACAAAATATTTATAATCCAGTAATAATTTGGCAAAAATATTTAATAAAAAAATAAGACTGCAAAAAAGTCATTATGTATATAACTCTTTTACAGTCTATCCAAATATTAAGAAAAAGTAACGTCAAAATCCTTTATACATCGGACTTTGAGCGGCTTTACACAACTCCTGAAAATCCCATAAACGCCATAGCCAAAAGCCCAGCTACAATCAAGGCAATGGGGGTGCCTTTCATACCTGCAGGTATCTTCACCAAGCTCATCTGCTCGCGAAGCCCCGCAAATAGCACCAATGCCAAACCAAAACCGATGGCAGTAGAGAATGCGTATACAACACCAGTCAGCAGGTTATAATCTTTTTGAATCACCAAAATAGCTACACCAAGGATAGCACAGTTGGTAGTAATCAAAGGAAGAAATACACCCAATGCTTGATATAGTGGAGGAGAAACTTTTTTCAACACGATTTCTACCATCTGCACCAATGAGGCGATTACCAAAATAAAGGTAATGGTTTGAAGATAGTTCAATCCAAAAGCATCGAGTACAAACTTCTGCAACAAGAAAGTTACAATGGTAGCAATCGTCATTACAAACGCCACTGCCATACTCATACCCAAGG